>CANIAA010000009.1 GCA_947465255.1 Flavobacteriales bacterium
GTACAATTCAGCATAAGCTATCTGCCATAGTAAGAAGTTGCTAATACGCTCTTCGCCGCTTGTGCGAATGAGTAACTCAGGATCGGGAAATGCCGCAGTCGATAGTTTCGAGGCGAACAACTCGTCGCTTATTTCGCTTGCTTTATAACCTTCGGCAACGATACTCTTAACGGCATGAGTGATTTCCCATCGAGCACTATAGTTCAAAGCCAGAATAAGGTTTACACGAGCGTGACGTGCTGTGTGTTCAATAGCGCGTTTCAGTTCGTTATGACAATCGGAAGGGAGTTTTTCGAGATCGCCGATGGCATGCAGTCGCACCTCATTTTCATCGAGTTCCGGAAGTTCTCCAACAATGGTTTGAACTAGTAAATTCATGAGGGCGTCAACCTCTTCCTTCGGCCTATTCCAGTTTTCGGTGGAAAACGCATAGAGGGTGAGATACTCTACGCCGCTCTGTGTGGCTGCTTTGAGGGCTGCACGCACAGAATCAACCCCGTGAGAGTGCCCGAAGATGCGCTCTTTGCCCTGGCTTTTTGCCCATCGCCCATTGCCGTCCATGATGATAGCAACATGACGAGGTGCGCGCGCTTTGTCGATTTTATCCAATAAACTCATGAATTCCTTCCCGGAACAAGCTTTCCGTGATGGGCAAATTTACGGGTTTATGAACCCTTTTCCGTCTCCCAAAAAAGGTTGAAAATCGAAGTTATCGACTATTCGTGCTCCCAACAGGTTGTCGCCTTTCGATCCAGGCGAATGTTGAGCGAAACCATCGAGAAAAAGTAGAAGTCTTTTCTGCCCGAATCTCCTCGTTGAAGTCCGCCGTTGTTATTGCCTGCGGTATTCGGAATCTCTTGCTGAATGCTGCGATCCGAGAGAATGGCCGCCAACTCACCGTTCAAATCAGCGAGCAGTCCGGGGTCAACGTATTTCCCGGATATATCATCAAAATAGTCGGTCCAGGTTTTTCGAACACCCCATTCGATGCTTAGGCCAAATATTGCAAATAGGTTGGTCTTGACGCCCGCGCCAAACGGAACCGAAAACATGGTGGTCTTGTATTTTTCTGCCCCGAACTCAGTGCCTTGGCCTTCAGTGCCCAGTGGTTGTAACTCATACCAGGTGCCGCGATACTGGGCCATGGGTCGCATGCGATAGTATGCAAGTCCCCCAAAGAGGTATGGTGAAATGGGGAATTTCGAATTACCAAGCTGGTAGTTGAAGAAGTTCAATTCGCCTTGCAAACTGCCTTCGATAACTTGATTGCGAAAACTCAAGTTGCGATTGCGAATCCAGGGGTCGTCACTGTCGGAGTCCCAAGCCTCTATAACATGATAGAGCACGCTGCTTTTCATGGTCCAGCGTCGGTTGAAGTTATTGCGGAACGAAATACCTCCACCGCTTTTCATGCGAGTTCCAAAGTGTTTATAGGGGTTGACTTCCCCGATGTAATAACTCGTGCCATAGAGCAGGCCGACGTCTTTACTGCGCTCGAATTTGTTTTTTTGAGCAAGCAAGGGCGACCATATCACTATAAGTAGCAGTGTGATGGAATTTTTCACGGCTATGGCAACGTTTCGCTTTATCATCTATTGCCTATCTACGGCAAGTTTGCCGAAAGGTTCCTTTTTTTAAGTTCGTTTGCTGCGAGCATCAAGCCCCCAACCCATTTTTTGTCGAATGGTGTTGAAGAACCCAAGGCCGGGTAAACTGACTAGGTGAAATTCAAAGTTAGCGCGAGTTAGGTCAATGATGGTTTCGTTATCTACTACAAATGATCTGCTATCGAGCGTGAGGGTAAAATGGGGCTCGCGGCCTTCCGCTCTTAGCGATACTTTTCCCGTATTTGGCAATACAAAAGGACGAACGTTTAAGTTGTGCGGCGCAATCGGGGTAAGAATCACGTTGTTGCTTTCAGGCATCACAATCGGGCCTCCGCAACTAAGCGAATAGGCGGTGGATCCGGTAGGGGTCGCAACAATCAGCCCGTCAGCCCAATAAGTACTCATAAATTGGTCGTTCACGTATGCATGAATGGTGATCATGCTGCTGCGTTGCTTGTTCGTTATCGTCACATCATTGAGGGCGAACGGAAAGTCACCGAAATCTACCTGAGCGCTTTTTACCTCAATCAGTGATCGTTTGTCGAGGGTGAAATCTCGGTTTACCAGTGCTTCGATAGCTTGGTCAACATCGTTGCCCGACACGGGCGATAAAAAGCCAAGACGACCGGTATTTATGCCTAACACAGGGATGCGCGTGTCACGAATGATAGCAGCTGTTTCCAGCAAGGTGCCATCACCACCAACGCTTAGCAGAAAAGAAACCCCCTGCAAGTCTTCCGTGGTATGGAAAATTTCTATATTACTTGGAAGAGTGACCTTCTGTGTTAAGAAGAGATAGAATTTTTCGTAAATAGAAATTCCAATACCTCTGCGCACCAGGGAGTCGAGCAGCTTTTCAATGCTATCGCTGAACTCATCATCAAATCGTTTTCCGTACAGGGCAATTTTCACTTTTCCCGGGTTTGTCATGCAAATAAACAAAGAAGCCATTTGCTATGGGCGAATGGCTTCAGAAGATTTTCAACCTTTTTTACAAGATTAGATATTCAGGATGCGCATCAATTCATCATACCGTTTGCGCAAGTCTTCGGTATAAGCAGATTCCTGATAATTCGCTTTAACATTGTATCCGAAACGCTCGAAACTGCTGATGATGGCATTCAAGTCCGGTTGGTTCAGTTTAAGGTTTACTTCAATCTTGCCGCCTTCACCGGGGCTCACAGAGGTGCTCAGTATCTTGGCGTTGTTCTCTTCGATAATGCGGGAAATTTGCTGCATGCTGTAGTCTTTTTCCCACATTTCGAGCACCAGTATTCCACCTCGCTGGTTGGCCCCTTGCATCTCGGTCATTTGCTCGACCAAATCTTCCAGGCGAATTGAACCCATATAGTTGTTTTCAGAGTCGACAACAGGAATGATGCTCAGGCGATGTTCGCCTGCCAACTTGAGAATATCGAGTATGTGGGTGTCCGGTTGAACATGTGCACGTATTAGCGGCAAGCCTGCAGGGTCACCTTGCAAACTCTCAAGATCCATCAAGGCATCTTCGGATATTAACCCAAGCAATTTATTATTCTCTACCACAGGCAGGTGAGCAATTCGGAATTGATCCATCAAATCCAGCGCATTCATGGGTTCGTCATGAGCGCTCAGGCAGGGTATGTCCGATGTTAAAAGTTTACGTGAAGTAATCACGGGCGGAGTTTTAAAGGGTTTCTGATTCGTTAAACCGAGTCATGGCCCTAAAAGTTGCAATCTTCATTCATTAACTTCATTAAAGTTTGATAATTTATACACATGAAGCGGGTAACTACTGATTTTGATTTTTTCAACTGCAGATCTTGCCTTGTGTCAGCATTTCTGCTCGTTTCTTTGCGTCCAACTTAAGGACATGACAAAACTGAGTGTAAACATCAACAAAATAGCTACGCTGCGCAATGCGCGAGGAGGCAACGTGCCTGATGTTATTGAGGCTGCGCGCAACATTGAACGCTTTGGTGCCGATGGAATAACCGTACATCCGCGTCCTGATGAGCGGCACATTAGAAGGAGTGACGTGTATCAGCTGAAAGAAGCGGTTACCACCGAATTGAATATTGAGGGTTACCCCTCCGAAGACTTTCTAGCCATGGTTTTGTCGGTGAAGCCTCACCAGGTAACCTTAGTGCCCGACCCACCGGAGGCAATTACTTCGAACGCTGGTTGGGATGTAGCGAATCATTTTGATTTTTTGAAAGGAGTTGTTGAACGGTTGAAGTCAGCCGGTATCCGTGTTAGTATATTTCTGGACCCAATGCCGGAGCGCGTGGCGCGTGCGGCTGAAACCGGAACGGATCGAATTGAGTTGTACACGGAATCGTATGCGGTAGGTTATAACCGGAATCGGGAGGAAGCTGTTCGCCCTTTCACCGAAACGGCGCTAGCTGCTGCGAAATACGGATTGGGGGTGAATGCAGGGCATGATCTTTCATCTGAAAATCTTCACTACTTCGCCACAAACGTACCGGGGCTGCTGGAAGTTTCCATTGGTCATGCGCTAATTAGCGACGCGTTATATTGGGGTATGGAGAACACCGTTAACATCTACAAACGCGAATTACAGAAGGCATGAAGCTCTTTCATCGCATATTGGGCGAAGGCCCCCCTCTGTTAATTCTGCATGGACTTTTCGGTAGTTCCGACAACTGGCAAACCCATGCGCGCATCTTTTCCCAAACACATACGGTTTACCTTGTCGACCAGCGAAACCACGGCCATTCTCCGCATGCGGCTGAAATGAATTATGACGCCATGGCTCATGATCTTTTTGAGCTCATTGCTGAGCTTGGTCTGCGCGATATTCGGCTTATAGGTCATTCCATGGGAGGTAAGACTATCATGCGTTTTGCTCAACAGTATGGTTTTCTCATAGATAGAATGGTGGTGGCTGACATGGGAGTAAAGGCATATCCGCCGCACCATGAGCAGGTTTTTCAAGGCTTGTTTTCAGTGGACGTAACGCATTGTCCTTCGCGGAAGGAAGCGGAGGAGCGGCTTTCCGCCTTTGTTTCGGATTCGGGAACCATTCAGTTTCTGTTGAAGAATCTGTATTGGAAAGAGCCGGGCCTTCTCGATTGGAGGTTTAATCTGAAGGTGCTTTTTCAAGAACGCGACCATTTAATGGCGGCCTTGCCTGTCGAGCGCATCGATACACCGTCTCTTTTTTTAACCGGTGGAAAAAGTCATTACGTGCCGGAGGCCGACCATGCTTCCATTCGCGAAGTCATTGCGAACGTGCAGTTTGAGAGCATGGAAAATGCCGGACATTGGCTGCACGCAGAAGATCCGGAGAGATTCATACAACACTGTCTCGACTATTTTAAGTCATGAATTTTCTCAAAGCACTTGAGGTGCGTACATTTGCCGGGTATACAGAAACCTTATGAACAACGACAAAAAAATTCTCGTACCCACCGATTTCACTAAAGTAAGCGACACGGCAATTGAACACGCATTGCTGGTGGCCGGCACAATTAAGGCTTCTATTCATGTTATGCACGTTGTGGATAACAAGAAGCACATTGCTGAAGCACGGTTGAAGCTGGAGGCTCTGCGCGATCGCGTGAAGCGTGAGAATAATGTCGAGATTGGTGTCATTGCTCGCATAGGTAGCATCTTTGAGGATATTGATAAAGTAGCCGTTGAGATTGAAGCGAACCTCATCATCATGGGTACACACGGTATGCGTGGTATGCAATTCCTTACCGGAAGCCGTGCATTGAAGATTGTTACAGAAAGCTCTGTTCCTTTTATTGTTGTTCAAGAGCGCGACATTCGCGAGCATGGCTACAGGAAGCTCGTTGTGCCGCTCGACTTACATAAAGAGACGAAACAGAAACTGAGTCTTGTGGCCGACATGGCCAAGTATTTTGGTTCAGAGGTACACCTTATTTCACCGGGTGAAACGGACGAGTTCTTGCGCAATCAGCTTGAGCGCAACATCATTTTTGCGAAAGAATATTTGGAGGATAAGGGAATTCCGTACAACGTAGAAATCACAGAAAACAAGTCGGATGATTTTGTGCGTGATTTGCTGAAATACTCTGCAGGTATTGATGCTGATTTAATTTGCATCATGAACTTCTATGACAACAGCATTATGAGTTTCTTCAGCAGTAACTACGAACAGCAGGTTATTACAAATGAAGCGCAGATTCCGGTTTTGTGTGTGAACCCGGTTGATACTTACGTAGTTGATCGCGCGATTTTCTCGCACTAATGATCAACGTGCTTTTCGATGTATTTGATGAACTCGCCAGCAATGTCTTTTTGCGTGGCGCCCTCGATACCCTCTAACCCTGGCGACGAATTGACTTCAATGATGAGCGGCCCACGGTCGCTTTGAAGCATATCTACGCCGGCAATGCCCAGTCCCAGTGCTTTCGCTGCTTTAATGGCTGCTATTTCTTCCTGACGACTCAGTGTGATTACTTCGGCTGTTCCGCCGCGGTGAAGGTTCGATCGGAATTCACCTTCTTTCGCTTGGCGTTTCATTGCCCCAACAACTTGCCCATCGATGACGAAGGCACGTATGTCGGCACCTTTCGCTTCCCGAATAAACTCCTGCACAATGACACGCGCTTTCAAGCCGTTGAATGCTTCCATAACACTTATGGCCGCTTTGTCGTTATCGGCAAGTACAACTCCGAGCCCTTGCGTGCCTTCGAGTAGTTTTATCACAACGGGAGTACCGCCCACTTCTGCCAGAATTTTATCGACGTCCTTTGAGTAGTTACTGAAAACGGTTTTGGGTAATCCTAAACCTGCTCTGGAAAGTATCTGCATGCTGCGCAGTTTGTCACGAGAGCGCACAAGCGCTTGTGACTCTACTACACTGAACACATGCATCATTTCGAATTGACGCACCACCGCAGTTCCATAGAAAGTAACCGATGCTCCTATGCGAGGAATAACCGCATGCACATTGGTGATTTCTTCACCCTTGTAAATGACCTTGGGTTTTTTCTTCTCAATCACAAGATTACATTTCAGGTGATCGAGCACACGCACGTTGTGCCCGTGCTGTTCGGCGGCTTCAACGAGGCGGCGCGTGCTGTAGAGCTTCGGGTCGCGCGAGAGGATAACGATGTTCATGCAGAAAAAAGTGGTGTCGAAGGTAACGCCCGACCTTGTTAGAATGGTGTTAAAGATGCATGAATATTATGCAAATAGGGAATAATACGATTGAAGATGTCGCGGGTCGTTGGCATGTGCACGTCCATATGCTTTTGCGCCCTCGCTCCACTCGTTGTATTCGCTTTGATTCATGTTATAGCACTTACCGAGAATATCAGCAAACGACTTTTCTTCCAAGGGTAAATCCCATCCCGCATGGGCTGATTTTAACTGGCGCCATGGTGTGCGGTCGCTGATGATTACAGGCTTGCCGTGTTGAAGGGCTTCTGCTATAGCATGACCAAAGTTTTCGCCCCAGGTAGCCATATAAAAGAAATGCGCTTTCTCAAATGCTTGGGGAATTTCTTCCGGCACAATCTCTCCCGGAAATGCGATACTTGCACCTTCAATTTGTGAGGCAAGTTGCTTGCACTCGTTCAGATATGACTCATCCTGTTGAGTGCCGTAAAAAACACACTCTACTCTGTCGTTTAACCGGGCGGACTTGAGGAATTGTAGCGCCTCGCGAATTCCTTTTTCTGCGCTAATACGTGCAATACTCACTAGCCTAAGGCTACCGATTTCCTTTTTGGCAGGAGCATAAGTGCTCTCAACAATAGAAGCAAGGTTAGGAGCAATAAAAACCTTACTTGATTGGCCATAATGGCGCTTTATTTCTTGCTCTTCCTGTTCATTGGTCGCATGCCAGCGGATAGTGTTAAACCAACCAAGGAGGCGAGAAACAAATAGGAAGATTTTTTTCTTTTTTGACTTTATCGAAAGCGCACCGGGTTTGAGCATACCTCGCGGCGCCAGCACACAGCGTTCAGCTAAACCCATTTTGCGGGCGGTGCGCAAGGGTAACAATGTGAAGGTTGGGGAAAAGAGCGAATTAAAGTAGATGTAATCGAATGACTGCTCTCGGAGAATTCGCTGAATGAAGGGAACGGTTACGTCTTTCTGATCCAAATAACACACCTGCACGTTGGTTCGGTGTTTCGTCCAACTACCTTTTTCAATTCCCTCGTACGGTTTTGTGCTATGATGATCGGTAATTCGAGTCACAATCCAAAAATCAAATTCAAGACTGTGCACGAGATTGGCCAGTGAGCGTATAGGCCCTCCCGCCTTGTATCCAGGTAAAAACCAATCGCTGAACACGAGTATTTTTTTTCTAGTGTGCATCGTGTTGTTTTACCCAATGACCTAAAACTACCAGTGGCCAAATGCGCGACCATGTGATGCGTTGGTCTCCTGCAAGAAATCGCCCCCACAATGACATTACTTCCTCATGATGAAGTACCTCCACTTGACGAAGTGCTTGCAACTGTTCTTCACAAAATGATTTCAATTCGTTCTTCATCCAAACGGCCCAGGGAAACGTGAATCCCATTTTAGGTCGATCAATGATTTCGCGCGGTATCAACTCGCCCACAGATGCCGTTAGCAGTTCTTTGGGAGTATGGGGGAATTTGTGCTTATCGCTCACGCCGAGAACAAACTCAATCAGACGATGGTCCAGAAAGGGAACTCGTATTTCAAGAGCATGTGCCATGCTCATTTGATCAGCATCACGCAGTAGTACATTCTGCATGTAAGTTGAAATTTCTAGCACGCTCACCTTGGAGAGCGTGGGCATGCGAATTCCGCTTACGGCTTGAGCTAAAAGCTCTACACAATTGTTCTCTACCGGTCTGAATTTGAGAAGACGGTTCACTTCACTTTCGTACAGCACTTGACGAGTGAGTGGATAGAAATGTGCCAAGTCGACTCGTTCTTGTGCCAGAGCAGCAGCGATTTTTTCTGCAGCAGCGGAAGGCTTTAGAACGCGTAACAGTGAACCTGCATTCTTTCGAATAGCAAGCGGCAAACTGTTTAGCCATTGTTTGGTTTCAAGAGCTTTCATGCGTCGAAACACGTCGTAGCCTGCAAATACTTCATCACCACCGAGTCCGCTTAGTGCCATTTTCACTCCGGCATCGCGGGTGGCTTTTGAAACCACATAGGTATTAGGGCCGTCGCCACTAGGGTGATCCATGGCCTGCAAGGCTTCCGGCATCATGCGAAGAAAATGATCTGCGCTTAGTTGAATAGCGGTGTGCTTCGTGTTGAATCGTTTGGCAATTAGCTCTGAGTATGGGCTCTCGTCATAAGCTTGTTCGTTGAACGTTATTGAAAACGTATTAACCGGATGCGCAGAAATTCGACTCATGAGCCCAACAACAATACTTGAATCAATGCCTCCTGATAAAAATGCTCCGAAGGGAACATCAGCACGCATGCGTAGTTCAACACTCGATTGAAGGAGTTCGTTGACACGCTTGTGTATACTTTCTTTAGGTTCTGACCCATCCAGTCGAACACGACTGTCGGTTAAATCCCACCAGCGCTCGGTGTGTATACCCTTTGAATGGATAATCATACGATGTCCGGGCATGAGCATATGAACGCCCTCTATAATCGTGTTGGGGGCGTGCACTGTCTGATACCTCAAGTAGTCGGCAGCGGCATTTGCATCGATGCGACGCTCAACCCAGCCGGTTGAAAGTATAGCGCGCAGTTCAGACGCGAAAATGAAACCGTGTTCCGTCTCTGCGTAATAAAGAGGCTTTACACCTAAGCGGTCGCGTGCAATGAGAAGTTGCGCCTGCTTTTCATCCCAAAGAGCAAAGGCGAACATACCAAAAAAGTGTTCTACGCAATCGATACCCCATCTCTTGTACGCTGCAATAATGACTTCCGTATCTGTTTGAGTTTTGAACGTATGGGTATTTTCAAGTTCTTTTCTAAGCTCAATGTAGTTGTATATCTCGCCGTTGAATACGACAACCAGGCTCTGATCATCTGATAGAAATGGTTGGTTTCCAGCTGCGGACGTATCAATTATCGAAAGGCGCCGATGACCGAGAACACAGAAGTCATGAGCCCAAATGCCCTCTGCATCCGGGCCGCGATGCTCGATGTGCTGATTCATGATGCGAACTTTGTTTTCGCATTCTTCTCGATGATTAAAACGGGCTATTCCGGTTATGCCGCACATGATGGTTTAGTTGCGGTTGGAAAGGTAAGTGGGAAATGAACATCGCAATCATTAGGTAAGCAATAAGCTGTTTATCGCATCATGTTTGCTATGCTTTGAGCCCAGGTTGAGGGGGTTATGTTCTCTGCCAATAGGCGGCTTCGATTCCCCATGGCGCGTAATGTTTCAGGGCTATGTGACATCATTTTTCGGAGGGATTTCTCTAGGTCATTCATATCGCCGGAGCGAAACAAGTAGCCATTTTTTTCCGGCTCCAAAAATGATTCTGCCGCGCCTACAGCATCTGATAGAATAAGTGGGTATCCTGCAGAGGCAAATTCATGCACGACTACTCCCCATGGCTCAAAAGTGCTGGGCAGTACAAAGGCGTTCCCGGTATGCATGAATGTAAGAAGATTATCGGGTTGCATAAAACCGTGATGCACGATGTGGGATGATTGCAGTCTGTCGTTCCACAACGGTCCGGTTCCAATGCAGTGAAGCTCCCAGTTCGGAAATTCTTGCTCTGCGAGCTTGTGAAAGAGCTTGAAAAGTGGCTCGACAAATTTTTCTGATGAATAACGGCCGGCGTAAATGAGTCTGTTTGTGGGTTGCTGCTCAAGTTCAACACCGGAAAATTTGTCTACATTACACGAGTATGCACCTTGCACAATCTTATCATGCGGAAAACCCAACTTCGATGCGAATGTTACTTGTCGGGAACCCGGAACAAATGCGAATTCGAACAATGGTCGCAAGAAGAAGCGGCCATAAAGAGTCGATAATTGTTGTTTGAGTGATCCGTTCCAGGCGTTATCGAATCCAAGCAATGCCGGGCATTTTCGATGCTTCAATGCGTGCAGATAACCTTTGTCGAACCAGCCTCCCGCGAAAATCAAATCATAGTCGTTGAGTGCAATCATTCGATTCAACTCCTGATTTGAAATGCTGTTGCGAGTATAGATTTGAATTCGATCAGAATGCTTGAACTCGAATGGAGCATCTGCATTTACCGGGTAAGCAACGACATCGGCCTGCGTGTTGTGCTTTAGGCACAATTCATCGAGACAAGCGATAAAGTAACCGGCTAATTCTTTATAAAGAACAAGAATTCTTTTCATCTTCGCTGCAAATTAAGGGCAGACTATGACGATTCAAAAGTATGAAGATTGGATGCGGCCTCAGGTGGTAGCTCTCTTCGACATGGAATATTCTACGGGAGCGGCTCAGTTCGATACGCTGTTTGGTCAGTTCTACGAGCAGGAATTTCAACTTCGGGAATGCATTCGCATCGTTGCGCTCGAAGGCGACACGGTGGCCGGGTTTCAGTCTTTCTTTTATTGGCCTGTTGTAATGTCGGGCAGGGAAGTGCGCTCCTACCAAAGCGGAAACTCGCTTGTGCATCCCGACTACCGAGGGAAGGGGCTTTTCGGTAAAATGCTGAATTACATTCATGAGCCCGGAAGTGGGTTCAATGCAGAATTACTGATAGGATTTCCCGTGGAAGCATCGTACAATTCCTTCATGCGTAATGGCTGGAAAAATCCGTTCAATTTACAATGGTATATTAAGCCGATGAATCCCATCCTCTCGTTTTTCTCCTCGCCGGAGTTACAGTTGCGAAAGGCTTGGGGAAATAGGTCGGCTGATGATTTCACTTCTGATGTTTCTCTGGTCACTGTGGCGCAGCGCGCGGATTTTGATCGTTACCGTTATGCGTATGAAACAGGCGATTTTTACCGATACACCTATGAGAAGGAAGGGAAGAAGGCTTTCTTTGAAATGAAAGCTCAGCGCCGTAAGCGTATTATCCGAGAGCTTGTGGTGGGTAAATTCTTAACAACGCATGCCGACGAGGAGTTTATGCGCAGGGCCGTTCAAAGTTTGATAGAAGAGGTGAAAAGGAAGGCTAATTTTACGTTGATTTCTTTTGCCATAAATAGCACCGCAGCGGGTTTGAAAAACGTGTTAACTGAATTAGGCTTACGGCCTATTGAGAAGAAGATTTATTTTATCGCAAAAGGACCGGTCGCCGATAATGTAACCGATTGGAGCGACTGGTGGATGTTCCGCAGCGATATTGATACGTGGTAATGAAGCAGCGCATCTTACATATAATCAAATCACTTCTCGGTTCTGCCGAGTATGTTCTGCGTCCTTGGAATTATGCTAAGGATGAGTTGCTCGTGTTGTGCATGCATTCAACACCTCTCGATAGGAAGGCACAGTTTGAAGCGTTGTTGGATTTCCTTTTCAAGCACTTCAAACCGTTGCATCCGAACCAGCTGAAGGATTATTTCGATGGAAAGTTGAAGGAAGGCCCTTATGTTCTATTCACGTTTGATGACGGTTTGAAGAATAATGTGATGGCAGCGGAATTATTGGAGTCACGAAATGCACGCGCTATTTTTTTCGTTGTGCCCGATTTCATCGACGCAACAGACAGAGAAGGTTATTACCGAACAAAGATTCGACTGAACATCGATCCAACTGTCGATCATGAAACGGAAGATTTTATTCCGATGAGTGAGTTGGAACTAAGCCAATTGCTGGCAAGTGGACACTTTGTTGAATCGCATACCATGTCCCATTTGTTGCGAAGCACGAGTGGTAAGGAGGAGGTTACGCGTGAAGTTATATCCAGCAAGAAATGGATTTCGGAGAAGCTGGGGCATGAGGCTACTGTATTTTGTTCACCCATACAAACAAATTTCTCGGTGAATGCAGAAGCCAAGCGAACGATACAGCGAGAGTACGAGTTTCATTTTACAACCTTTCCGGGATTGCATTCTGTGAATAGAGATCCTCAAATGGTGTTTCGTCGGAATATTGAAGTGCACTGGTCGATGGGTCAGATCAAGTATGCCCTTGGGAAAGCTGACCTTCCCAGGTGGAAGGGCGAAATTTCGCGGTTTCAGCAGCTTTGACTTCAGCCCTTTTAACTGCCATAGCAGCTTTGTTTTGAACTGAAAGATAGTAGTGCAGCCAGAGGAACAGCGGGAATCCATTCAAGAAGTAATGTCCTTGTCGAATCAAATAAATAAGGATAATGATGGCCAGACCATTCGACATTACCCACGTTTCATCATCGATAGCCCGAGGCTTTAAGATCCAGCTTCGGAAGAGCAGCAAAATCATAACGGCTAGACCATAAATACCTGTTTCCGACATAAGGCGCAGAAACATGGAGTTTGCGTCCATCTTATTAAAGTCGATTTGCACAGCCCCTTCTTCTTGTGTGAGTGTATACTTATCAAACGCAGTAGGGTGACCACCCAACCCAGTGCCAAATATGGGGTGCCGTTTGAAGTTTTCCCAGGCAACGTGCGAGTTGTTATACAATACAAAACTACTTCCATGGATGTCATAGTCATAGATATTGGCTGTTGTATAAATTTCAATAGTTCCGTCCCATCGATCACGAAACTCCGGAACATTCTTATAGGAATAATTAATCGTTACAATGAGCAGCGGTACGAAAATGAGCGCATACCGCATGGTGCCAAGATTGATAAGCAATAAAATGATGGTGAAGAAAATCGCAAGGATACCCAAACTTGAGTATGTCAAAGGGTAAACAATAGCAATCAAAACGCTTTGAGCTTTAGTGATGAAAAGCGGATTTCGTTGAAAGAGATTGTAAATGGCTGTAAAAAAGGCGGGTGAAATGGAAGCTGCGAAATACGCCGGCTCCGAAAAAACCGAGCTCATTCGTATTCCTAAACCACCAAAACTGGGGTTCCATTTGTTGAATATCCAGAGGTAGTTATATCCGGGTTTAAATCCAACGAAGTAGGAAAGTAACTGAAATAGTCCAATGACCGTTACAACGTATGCAGAAACGAGATAGAGCCTGAATAGCTCTTTGAGATCAAAGTCATAGCTCTGGACTACATAATGATAGAAAAGACAGGATGAGAAAAAGCCTATGAAGATTTTAAAGAATTGCTGAAAATTGTTTTCTCCGATTAGACAGAATAGAATACCGGAGAACAACAAAGGCATGAAAATCAGTACAGGCCATTTCGGTAAACCAAATTTGGTAAAAAAGAAAGGCATGTACAGGACGAATATGAAATAAGCCAGATAGAACTCAAACGGCACCTTAAAGAACACGTAGGAAAACGCGTAAAGGCTCGCAAAAATGAGAAATATGGAAATCTTCCTGAACATTAATTGAATCGGGCATCATCGCCGCTTATTACGGTTGTGAAGGTACGCTTCTTTCGGATAAATGGCGATTCAAGAAAATGATAGCTTAAAGCAGACACTCCTATAGTTAATGGAATGGATAGTGCATAGAGAAGCATGGTATGCCAAGCTTCAAGGCGCAATGGGAATTTTAACCAATAGTCTAGAATATGAAAAACAAAGGCTATGCAGATAAGATGATACATATAGATGCCGTAGGATATTTTACCCAAATAATCCAGAATAAAATGTTGAAGTCGATAGCGGCAATCTTTATTGGTAGCTACGTTTAGAATAATTACTAGGAACGGAATGCTGAAAAAGAGATATAGCGCTGTGTATAGCTTTACCGGTGTGATCAAAACAATTATCGGTATGGATAGAACTGCTAGCCATTGAATGGAAGGCAAGTAGATGAAATTCAGAATGCGTTTATAACCGTAAAAAACCCACGCGGCACCAATACCACCAATAGCCATCGCTTCGAATTTTAGCGACCCTATGAATCTTTTATAGCTTTCAATTGGTGAAAAAATCATGAGATCCGGATCGGGTGGCGGTTCTGGAAAAAATATTCGGATAAAAACAAATGAAATCAGCTTGAATGTGATTAAGCCAATCAGAAAGAACCAAAGCGTGCGCATAGGTTTCTTGCTAAATTTTAAGAGTACGGGCCATAAGAGATAAAACTGTTCTTCAACTCCAATACTCCATAAATGCCCGAGGTTAGGTACACCCTCCATAACCAAGGCAAAACTCAAATTGGGCAGCAGGAACAGAAAAGATACCAGGTTTATCGCGTAATGATCGAAGAATTCGTCTTCTTGAGAAATAACTTCGAAAAAGGGAATGTGGTGTAAAACAAAGAACCCTAAAAAGACCAAAAAGTAGTAGAGTGGCCAAATGCGAAGAATTCTTCGCATGTAAAACTTCTTAACTGAAACGTCCTGGCTAACGCGTTTCTCCTCCAGGATTAAGTAGGTAATCAAGAACCCACTTAGTACAAAGAAGAAAATGACACCAATGTATCCGCCGAAAGTAACAAAAGGACTAAGCCAATGTATAGGTTCCGGGGGACCATCACGTAGAATCGAGGTCAATGCGTTTCCCTGAATCCAGGAGTCAATTTTCAACCAAAACTTGTCGCCATGGAGCATGACTTTCTTCGTGAATTCCACATGGGTAACCAATACTGCCATGGCAGCGAAGAATCGCAGGGCATTAAGACCGGGAAAATAAGTTTTGGAGGTCGACATAACGCTTCGCAAATGTAAGCTCAATACTCGTATTGAGTTATAGCGTCTGCCGTTCGCATTGCAATTTTATCCCAAGTGAATGAGGTGATTTTTTCGAATGACGATTTTTGTTTTTTGGAGAGTTCAGACGAGGGCATTGAGCATACCGATGACATGGTTTCAGCCAATAGTGCTGAATCTCCGGGCGTTATCAACCACCCATTGTCTTCATTGACAATTGCTTCCACTGCCCCAACCGGCGTCGCAAGCACGGCCAAACCTCTGGCCATCGCTTCCATTATCACGTTGGGCATGCCTTCCGAGTAGGACGGCGTCACTAGAACTTGACACTCGTCGAGAATCGATTTGATTTGGGCTGACTCACGCAATGCGCCGTGGTAAGTAATGTTTTTTCTTTTGAGTTGGTCGTGCTTCGGGATTGGCCCGATGAAATGAAAATGGAATCCATGGTCGGGCATTGATTTTAATGCCTCATGGATTTCCTGAATGCCTTTGCGTCGTTCATTGCGCCCAATGAAACAAAAATGAACTTCCCCGTGATGTGCCGAAGGCTGAACGGCGGATATCCACTCCGAGTCAATACCTGTTGCAATTTCAATAATGTTCTTTGTCGGCACTCCGAGGGATTCAATGAGCTTTGTGATCTTGCCTCCGTAAGAGAAAACGACATCTGCGTGTAAGTTCATCCAGCGCACAGGCTTCGAAAGAAGAGCGTTCTCCAGTCTCATCTTGAAACCGACCGGTGGTTGAAACATTTCATATCCATGAAACTTGATGCCTACCGGTGGAATGGTGGTTCCCCGTTTTTTTTGTTCGAGGAAATACCAGCCGGTGAAACCTTTGGCATAAATGAAGTCAAATTCCTGTAATCGCGATTGAATCCTCTTGTAGATCATGCGTGAGAAGAGGTAGGATTCTTTCAAATAATGTCCCGGATACCAAGATGGAGCCGGGAAGCGCAGGCAAATGGTCTCCAGATTCACCATGGCTTCTGTGCCGAATGCTTGCACAATCTCATCTCGTTCAGGCAACTTGTTTTTTCCTGTTACGCAATGAAAAAGGGTGACTTTATGGCCGTGCAAAGCGAGCTGCCGCGCAAGGTTATAACTATGCTTTTGCATGCCACCAATAACAAACGGAGTAATGCCGTCGGTGAGTATTAGAATCTTCATTGGCATGCGTTTATTATTCGTTGAGCCACTTTGCGCCAGGTGTATTGAGCGAGAACTTTTTCGTGAAAGACAAGAGCCATTTTCGCTGAGTCTTGGGGGTTGTTCAACACAAAGCGAATCGCTTTTTCCAGTGCTTCCGGAGTATCCGGTATAAGGAGTCCGTCTGTCTGATGTGTCATGACATCCTGGACCGGTATCACGTCCGGGGCAATGATAACTTTTTTCATAGCACCGTATTCAAAAATCTTCACGGGTGATCCATACCAGTTACTGCGCGCCATTACGGTAATATCCATGAGTGAAATGTAATTGTACACTTCGGAGTGAGGTACGTTACCTGTGAATGCTATTTTATCTCCCAGCCCTAATTCTTTCGCTCGTTTTTTAAGCGCGGGCAGCACTTCGCCGTCTCCTACTATTATCATGCGCGCTTGCCGGAAATCACCCTGAACGGCTGCAAAAGCCTCAATCATTCTGTCTACACCATGGTAAGGAAAAATGGATCCAACGAATCCAATGACCTGATTTGTCTTTTCGAGCGTGAGTTTGCTGCGCAGTCGGTCAATGTGATGTTCGTTTACGGCCACATCTTCAAGGTTAACTGCATTCGGAATAACAAGCACTCGCTCGTCCGCTATATCTGTTTTTGAGATCAGGTATTGCTTCATGGCACTGGAAACCACAATGACCTTGTGAGCACCATGCACTTGTGTTTTTTCGTTTCTATTGCCGAGAAAGTTGAGCAGGCTTGACCCTTGCATTTTGATTTTTTCCTCCGGGTAGGGAGCATTCATTTCAACGATGTATCGCACTCCTGTTTTTTTGGATGCTCTCAATCCGGCTAGCATTCCGTAGCAGCTTCTTTCGTAAATGAGATCGGGTTTGTGCTGTAAAATCGCCCCCAGAAGTTGTTTTTCGATGCGAAGGTCTGCCCTGATCATGGAAAGGTCTCTTAGGGTTTCCCAAAAGATTCGAGGCACGAATTGCTTCCAACGGTGTTTTCTGAATTGGATAGGACCGGTGCTCTGAAGTGTTTCGCCTCCTGCAATGAAACGAATCACTTCATGCCCTTCTTTTTCAAGCGCAGATATTACTTCCCGTATATGAGTTCCTGGACCGCTGGGTGCGGCCATGTTAATGTGCGGATGCGGGCTGAAGTAGAGAATTTTCAAGGGAGTAATTTCAGTAGTTGTTCGCATCGTGTTTGGAGCTCCAAGGCTTCAAGATGGAAGGTTGTATTGAATTTGCTTTTCTCATAAACACCGCTCAATAAATCGATCAGCTCCTGATCTAAGCTTCCTGCATGCACACCCAATTTGTTCTCATGAATATAGCGGGTAACCTCTCCTGCCGGAGCAACCACAAGCAGCGGTTTTCTGCAGCGCAGATACTCGTAGAATTTCGTTGTCAGCTCGTCCTTTTTTCTGTCTGAAAGCACCAAAAGACAAATATCCGACTCTGCTATCTTGTGGAATACGGATCGTCCGATTGGTTTGTGAAAACGAATGAAAGGACACATTGCTAGGAAGGGCGGAACAGAGGCTGCCGTGTATACATCAATTTCAATCGCTCTTATTTCTGATGCTTGTGCCTCTCTGATTTGTTCCAGCCGAGTGATCAGTTCTTGCCAGTTTTTTTCGGATGATGCATAAATGTCGCCGGCGTAAATAATCTTAACGACATCTCTCTGTTCTCTTTTGAAGGGAATGTCTCGGAAATCAGCCTCATCAAAGAAGTGCGGTAGTGTTGCAAATGTTGGTTGGTGTATTCCTTGGCCAACGCTCCATTTTTTGAGTTCTTCGGTTAAGTATGAATAAGGAGTTGTAACAATGTCGGAGTGCTGAAAAACGAATTTCTGCTTTTCGATTTCAGCAGCCATTCGCTTTTCGGATAAGCCCATCATGCCATAGTTCACAGCAGTGAGCCAGGGGTCTCGATAGTCGACCAAAACGGGTATATTCGGATGTTGCGATTTAAGACCGGCTGCATAGACCAGTAAGTTCCAAGGAGCACCTGTAGCAATGATTGCGCTTACCTTGTGGTTTGCCAGTATGCTCAGGCAGGCCGGAGTCATGTATGTGTTCCAGTCGATGGATTGATCGTAGATGGTGCCCGGGGTTGTTAGCTCTAACTTCTTCTTATAAAAGCGATAGAGGATTTTCCCCCCAATAGTTGGCTTTGGGTGTGAAAATGCAAGTGGGTACGTTCTGGGTATCGAGTGAATGCGAATATTCGGATGAGCCGTATCAGCGGACCATGCAGAATGTTCCATGCCCGAAATAGGGTCAGCTTTAATGACATGCACGATGACGCCCGATTGGGCCATTGCTTTCGCGAGTTTGCCCCATCTTCTGCCACCAATACCATCGTTAGGCGGAAAGTCAAAATTGATGAGTAAGACTTCACGTGTATTCATCTCATGGCTCAGCATATTGGGTATGAAGGAACCCGGTCAGTTGTGTAGCTTCGAAAAATGCCATATCCGAAACATTCAGATATTCATTCAACAATGTGCTCAGCTCTTCATAGTTGTCGAAACAAATATTGTTGATTGCGTTTTCCGGAAGAGGAAATTTACGTATCGCATTGCTGCTTATCAAGAT
The DNA here is from genome assembly GCA_947465255.1 of Flavobacteriales bacterium. GTDB lineage: Bacteria > Bacteroidota > Bacteroidia > Flavobacteriales_D > Sanyastnellaceae > JAIBBG01. The sequence continues at coordinate 18,964 of CANIAA010000009.1, forward strand.
TTTGAATCCGCAGAACAAACGTTCGAAAACAACAGCACTAAATGCACATACTGCAATATTCACTTCGTGAAAGTGCATCGATGTGCCGTCTTTGTGTTCGAAGATTTCATATTGTGCGCCCTCCAGGTTTTGTGCATAGTAACTCTTGGCCGCCTCAATGTTGTGAGGTGTGAGTTCTTTTGGGTGCGGGAAAATCAGAATCTTTATGTCTGGGTGCTGCTGTTGGTAGGTGCGCAGATAAGATAAAATCTTAACCTCTTCTTTCCCGATGTTGTATCCGTAATCAGCGTCGTTATTGGCTTTTCTGAGCCACTCACCATGCGAATAAAAACCTATGCAATTTCGTTTTACTTCCGGTCTCGATGGCGAATAGGTGGGGAAGAAAACATATGCTTTTTCCGGCGGCCAATGAACGATTTGAGTAAAGTAGATCTCATGACGCATCCTTTCTATTTCATCCAGCTGATATGGATTGCTTAAGACAATCTGATCGGTGAGCGTCTTCATGTGATGCGTCACAAGTGGATTGGATGAGGGGATCTTGCAAACGGTTACGTTCTTCTTCTTAAGCAACAGATACAGTAGGTTACTATCATTTTCATATGGAACGAAATCGTAAACGACATTTATTTTCGTTTCTCTGACAATGTACAGTATTAGTGATATCTCCACGACTGTGCTAATGACAAGAGCATGGTTCGATTTTTTCGAGCGAAATATGCACTCCACTGCTTTCCATGTTCCAAAAAGAAGGAAGGTTAAAATATAAATGATGCTGCCCGAGTGCAGTGATATACTGTCTTTAGCGAGGTAAAGCGGCTCATTGACTTTAGCCGATCGTTTTACATACTGAGTTGCATGGCGATTGAGCTTTTCTGTACCACTAATGATAATACTATCATATGCAGTTTTAGGCTGAATTATTCTTTGAGAGTTGTAGATACGCGTCAGCGTTCTTTTCAAAACACGGAAGCCAAGCCATCGATCTTGATCGGTAGTTGCAGGTAGTTTGTAGGAGCGATTCTCGTGAAGGCATTCCAGAGCGATATGCGCAGGGTATTCATTACGCGCGTTTCTCATAGAAGCCCAGCGAGCATAATGATAAATAACTCCTATTAATTCTCGGGTCATCTCGAAGCGTGCGTTGTGAAATACAGACTAATTAAAGCCCAGCGAAGGTAAAACAAGAAAGCCAGAATAAGCTGTTTGACTAGAGGCTACAGAATAAGAATTCTTTACGATTTGCGGAAAACCAGCGTAAACAAATCAAACAGGTGAGGCCTGTTGGTGGCAAACCACTCTTTGTGAACGTTGTCAGTGCTTGCCCTTTTTGCTAGATGCTTGCGCAGTTTGTTGAGTTCGGAAGGTATTTGAGGAATGGATTTATAACCCGGAATACGAACAAGCTCATCCAACTCATATCCTTGTTTTGCGAATAGTTTTACGAGTGTTTCTTTGGTGAAATAAAAGGTGTGCTGGCTGTGGATGTAGTACCAGTATTTCTTGAACAAACGATGGCCCAGTGAATCGTTATCCATGGTGGTTACTATGACCACATCACCGGAAGATTGCATTTCAGATATGAGTTTTATTTCTTCCGAGGGGTTCAGCAGGTGCTCAATGACATCGATGAGGGTGATGACATGAAACTCTTGCACACCAACGGATGCAGCAAGCTCCTTCAGGCTTGTCAGCTCGCCCTGATGAATGCAGTCACAACCCGATTTACGGGCCGCCTCTACACACTTTTTATTGTACTCCAATCCATATGAAGTTAATCCAAGCTGATTCATCAGCATGGGCAGAACGGCATACCGGGTTCCTATATCAACCGCGTTTAGGGTTTTCTTATTCGTTTTTGCTTGGAACTTGCGAATCAGATCGAGAATGAGTCCGAATTTATGTGTCGCCAACAGCTTGTCGTATTCTATTTTCTCCGGAATGATTGACTCCGGATAGACAAATTTCATGGCCTCCGGAGTGATGCACGGGTTTTGATACACAAGGCCACACGAGTTGCATTGCACTATTTTCAGTCCAATTTCTAGGCCGCCGTCCCACGAAAAGGTAGTGAACTTGTCTCTGTCATAGTACCCCGGAGGGAAGTCGTATATGACATGCGCGTTGTCGGTTCCGCAAAGATCACACGTTCGGCTCTTTTGCAAGTTGTTAGTGTTCATGGCTCAGTCTTCTTTATGCTCTTGCGGCCGATAAATGTGTTCAATGATTTGATCGTACGTGTAGTACTGTAACAAAATACGCTCAACAAATTCTCTGAAAGCTCCTTCGCCTCCCTTTCGAGTAGTTACAATATCGCACATGCTCTTTATGTAGTCGATACCATTCGAAGGTGTTCCCTTGATGGCAACGTTCCGCATAAGTTCAACATCGTTGATGTCATCGCCAATGAATGCCACGTCATCAAAGGATATCGAATGACTAGCTAGAAACTGCGTCATGGTTTCCAGTTTGTTTCCTATTCCTTGGAAAACATGAGCGACTTTCAGCTTTTCACAGCGGCGTGAAACGATGTTGTTAGATTCACCTGTTATGACCACTACCTGAATTCCGAATGCTTTGCACATTGCAACACCCCATCCGTCAGATGTAGAGAATTTTTTGAATTCATTATTGAAGTTGTCGTAGTACATCCCGCCATCGGTCCAAACGCCATCTATATCGGTGACAACAACTTTGGGTAGTTTCATAGTCGGTTAAAGGTCAATGAGAAATTAGAGTGATGATGGTGGCTGAAGTCTAGCTTACAAGTCGATTGTAAATGATTTCATTGGCAGGAATATCTTGCACAGCTTGTTTGCCGATAAGCGTATTTCGGTCTGCCCATGAAACACCATCACCGGGTGATAACATATGAAGATCTGACTCTTGAATCGTTTCGCCTTTTGCTATGTCACGTTTGGATGCGATAGAACGCTCCAGTTTCACCTTCGAGCCTGCTACACTTGGGTCAATGAAAATGTCTTCCACTCCCATCGAAAGCTCTAGGATGCGTATGTCGCGTACCATTTTATTCATGCCGTCAGGCCCCAACGATCCCGCTTGGTCTGTTCCTTTCATACGACGATCAAGGGTGATGTGCTTTTCAATGATCGATGCGCCAAGCGCTGCAGCAGCAATAGGTGCTGAAATGCCAATGGTATGGTCTGAATATCCGATTTCAAATTCTGCGAAGTGTTTTTTCAGGTATGAAATACTCAGCAAATTGGTATTACGAGGTTCTGTAGGATATTGAGATACGCAGTGCAGAATAGCGACGTCCTTATGGTGTTTCGTGATAACATCGAGTGCGTTGTTTATTTCTCTTAAACCACCCATTCCGGTAGAAAGTATCATTGGAATTTTTGTCTCCGCTAATGCTTCGAGTAAGGGAAGGTTGGTAAGGTCGCGGCTTGCTACTTTTAGTTTGTCCGGGCGAAACAACTTAAGCATTGAAAGGCAATCAATGGCACAAAGTGTTTCAACAAAATCGAGTTTTAGTGATTTCGCATAGAGGTAACACTCGTAATGCTCCTCATTGGAAAGTTCCAAAAACTCCCGGTGTTCGCCGTATGTCTTTCCGAATGAATGGGCTGAATCGTATGGTTTAGCCATCATCGATGCAGAAAGTTCGCTGGCCAAATCGCGTTTGGTCATTTTTACAGCGTTCATTGGCTTCAAATCCAGGTTGAAAAGCCCTTCATGCACAGGCCTTGCTGCCGCATCTATAATCAGCTTAGCAATGTCGACAGAGCCATTGTGGTTTTGTCCTATTTCACCGATAATGTAAATCATAACTCGAGCGTTTCTTTGTGTTTGTATTCCGAAGTTTCCAGAAATTTCAGGTAGTCAAATAATTTCATGGTAACACCATTCGGTAATTTAAGCGTTTTTTCCACATCTACAATGTGGTCTTTCGTGATGTGGCGAAGAATATCCGCCAAAGTAATTTTTTCGAATTCAGAAACATCTATGCTATTCAATAATTGCAAGGCATAGTCATAATCTTCTTGGTAGTCGATGCTCAAATTCACAACTGAAGCGAAGTCTTTGTCTGACTTAACTGTAATTAATGCTCGTTTGCACTGAGTGTCGTTATATACATACCACGTCAAATATTCTGTTTCATTCGGTGTGTCGAGTCGCAAATACAGGCTCCACAAATACTCCATACTGAAAAGCTCTGCGCTCACGCCAAACGGGAGTCCGCTGGCACGCACATAGTCTACTTGTTTCTCAAGCATTATCTCTATCATTCGATCCATCAGCGACGGATCCGTGAATGGATTGTCACCCGTTATGCGAAAAACAGCTCCCGACTTGTATGCGAAGCCAACCTCAAGCAATCGGTCAAGAACACTTTGCGGATGTCCGAGATGAACAGGAAGATTTTTCGAACGGAATAACTCCGCTAACTGCGCATCTTCCGCCAGATAACTCGTGGCTAAAACAATTTGAGTTGTTTTGTGACTGCACGACTTGATTCTATTGTACAACGAAATAATGAGCTCTGATCCGGCGAGTGGTTTCAAGACTTTCAGCTTGAGCCTTTCTGATTTGAGACGAGCTATCAGGACGCCGGTGACATTCGATTTATCAAACGACTGAACTTCACGATCAATCATCGTAAGGCCACTATTGCTTCGTTTGAATTCTCCTTGCTCGGTGTAGCGCTTGAAAAGAATGTCGCGAAACTTCTTCTCTGCTGCTACCGGGTATTTCAGGTGATGTCCGAATGCTTGAGCATAGTATGACAGCGTTTCTGTCATCACCCTGAACTCTCGCGGTTCAAGTGAAACTTGATAGTCGAAGTTTCGGTCACCACGTTTCACTGTAATGTGTTTTTCAATGTATTTACAGCCCATACTTAAGGCCATGCACGGCATTATTTGCGTATCGAGGCTATGGTCTGCAAAACCCACACTCAAGCCATATCTGCTTTTCATGTGAGTAAGCGCGTTCAGGTTGTGCTCATCAATTTCCGTAGGATAGTTGCTGAATCCGTGAAACAGACAGTCAATCATTTCACGGTATCGACCCACGGTCAGGAGTACTTCCAGGTCTGTCGAAGCTTGTGTTTCGAGGATGATTTTACAATCGCCTTTCTGTTGAATAACGTCGAGGTAACCAAAGTTCGTGAGATCAGTCCCGTGAATTTTTATCAATCGGAAACCGTAGTCATAAACCAGCTTGAATGAATTTTCCTCAAGCGGACATGGAATTACCTCCAGCGAAATGGATTTACAATAATCGAATAGTTCATTCCATTGTTTCGGGCTGAATTCTGTGTCCTTGTAGAGCTGATACTTCGTATAGTCGGGAGTGCAAAACGCCTCCGTATCCATAAGTTGAACTGTGAAATAATCAGCGCCACTGCTTTTTGCAGCATCAGCTAACCGGAGAAGATAATCGAAATTGCCGTTGTGGTTGTAGGCACTTTCTGCAATGACTTTCATGAACTACTTGATTTTTATTTTGATGACGATTTTGACGAGGTCCTTACAAATCAGTCCCGGAGCGTGGCAATCGTGCGGTAAAAATAGCATGAGGCTGTTGTTGGCGATAATATGTTGCGTATAGTCCTTGTCGTGAAAGAGTATTACGTCTTTCTCTTCACTGTATTCTCCGTCGGGGTGAGTACATAACGTAAGGTCTTTCCATCCTATAACTTCGCTTCCCCTTCGCGCAATGTGAATGTCGAGGAATTGACGGTGTGCCTCCATCATACACGTTTTATTTTCAGAATTACCGGGAGAACTTACAAGAGCAAAAACATCATCGCCTGATACAAGGTGTTTCCCTTCGCTCAATAGCGTGTGCTCAGTTTCTATCAGAAAATTGTATGCCGCCTCAATACCACTGAATAGGGTAAAATAATTGGGTAAACTCTTCAGATCAGTAAAAATCATCGTAATAACTGAGTTGTTAAATCTAAGTTTCTTGGAAGAAGTAATTTTATTTCAGCACTATTCTTATTCCTTTATCAGCACATGCCACGCTTCCAAACCGCCTTTCAGATGGGCGATTTTGAATTGCGGAAAGCGAGCGGAAATATACTGAGCAACGATGGAAGATTGATAGCCATGACTGCAATAAAGAAGGTATGTGACATTCAGGTCGAGTTGGTTCTCCCATTCCCGAACGTTTCCGGCGGGCAAACATTTTCCACCGATATTAAGCTCTTCGTGCTCGTGCCATTCACGAACGTCAATAAGTTCGTAGAATCCCGATTTTACAAGTTGGGCATTCGAAGGGCTAGCATTCAGTGAGGTAAAAACCGGAGGCTTCACCTGGGTTGTCAAGGTTGATGAAATTTCGAATAATGAGGTTGTAAATGTACTCGCATCGAAATGCAACATGGCACCATCTACATGGGAGGTACCGGAGGTTAAAAACTCAATAATGGCGGTTGTCATCATACAACCCATCAAACCCGCTAATGGTCCGATGACTCCTTCTTCCTCGCAATGTCGAATATGATTAGATATTGGAGGATGTGGATAAGCGTCCGTGTAGCGTGTTCCTTTCAAACCATTGAACAGGGCTAATCTTCCTTCATAACGATGTATTGCTCCAAATAACACCGGTATTCGATGGCTGGAAGCGAAGGTGTCGATTTCATAGCGTGCACTGAAGTTATCGGTACAGTCAGCTATCAATTTTATGTCAGAGGGGAATTCCGGTATGCCTTCCGCATCAAATCGGCTCAATACAAATTTGATGTCAAGTGCAGGGTAGTTTTCTCGGAGTTTTCTTGCCGCAGTCTCTGCCTTGTATGCACCTATATCGTTCACACCAAACAGAGGTTGTCGATGCAAATTGTGGAATTCGATTCGGTCGAAATCCACCAGTGTAAGCCTGCCTATGCCTGCTGCGGCAAGATACTGGGCCGCCGAATTACCGAGCCCACCCACGCCAATGACCATGACATGAGCGTTTTTCAGTAACAACTGTTTTTCCTCTCCAAATCCGGGAAGTCGAATTTGACGACTGAACTGTTGCTTTTCCGATGCACTCAGCATTCTTTTTTAAGAGTCTTAAATGGACAGGCAAAGTAACTCGAATGTCAAAGGCAGTGCTCCAAAAACGCAAAGTTGAGCCGATGTGAATTGTATGAAACGTACATAAAACAATGAAAACCAAAA
>CANIAA010000010.1 GCA_947465255.1 Flavobacteriales bacterium
ATCGTTTCTGCGATTGGAGCTGCCATCGCTAAGTTCACGGGCGAAGCTGCGGAAGAAGCGGTGGAAAATATTCCGGGTGTTTTGGAAAGCGCTATCGAAGTGCACGAAGATGCCGGCTTCTGGGCGTTTGTTACTATGCTCGTGTTGGGCGCTGTTTCTGCAGTGGCTATAATCCTCACACGCACGAAATCAAAGCATGCATTCACAACGTCACGGATTGTTTTGCTATTGGCGGCTTTTTGTTTGGTCGTAGTCGGTCGCGCGGCTTATCTCGGGGGGCAGATCAGGCACACGGAGATTAGTGGGGCGGTGGTGAACGAGGCCCCTGGTGAGGCAGAGGACGATGACTAGAATGGACTTCGTTGAAAGTTAAAGGTTGAAAGTTGAAGGTTGCAAGAGGCCCTTGCCGCTCCCTACAATCCTATTATCCTACAATCCTAGAAGGAGAAACACCATCAGAATCACAATGAGTGTTTGGCGCCCCCTGCAATCCTACAATCCTATTATCCTATTCACTCAAAAGACCTACCTTCGCGCCCGTGGAAACACGCATCAACAAATACCTCAGCGAAGTCGGCTTTTGCTCGCGCCGTGCGGCGGATATTCTCATCGAGGAGCGCCGCGTTACCATCAACGGCAAGGTGCCCGAGATGGGAACGAAAGTGAAGGAAGGCGACGATGTGCGCGTCGATGGAAAGCCTATTAAGCCCACCGGAGAAGAACATGTGTACATCGCTCTTAACAAACCCGTTGGTATCGTGTGTACTACGAATGTCCGCGGTGAGAAAAATAACATCGTCGATTTCGTCAAACACCCCAAGCGTATTTTTCCCGTAGGTCGTCTGGACAAAGCCAGTGAAGGGCTAATCCTTTTGACAAGCGACGGTGATATCGTGAACAAGATTCTGCGTGCGCGCAACCACCACGAGAAGGAATACATCGTGTCGGTCCATAAACCAATCAACGACGACTTCGTGAAGCGCATGTCTTCAGGCATTCCCATTCTTGATACCGTTACGCGTCCGTGTGTGGTAGAGAAAATTGGTCGCTGCAGCTTTCGCATTATCCTCACACAAGGCCTCAACCGACAGATTCGCCGCATGTGCGAGTACCTGGGTTTTGAAGTCACCCGCCTGCAGCGCATCCGCATCATGAACATCGAGCTCGACACGCCTACAGGGAAATGGCGCGACCTTACCAAGCGGGAGTTGGAAGAGTTGGGGAGGTTGACGGCGGATTCGGCGGGAACGATTGATTGAATTACAGATTACGAATTACGGATTACGAATTTCTGCCGTGCTGATGATTAGCATGTATGCGCAAATCATTTCCCCTTTTATTTGTCGCATGAGAATTCTACTTTTTCTTTTTATAGCTCTGCTAGCGGCATGCTCTCCCGTGAGTATGGTGAAGCCCTTGCAGAAAAAACAGTGGGCCGCAACGGCTACAGTTGGAGGGCCCCTTGTTGGATTTGGAGGTGCCGTTGTGCCTGTGCCGTTTACATCGGTGGGCGCGGCTTATGGTGTCGATAGTGTTTCGACAGTTGCTCTCCGCGCACATGCCACCGCGGCATTGTTTGGCGTAGCACAAATCGATGGCGCTTACTTGCGCCAGTGGAGAGGGCAGGAGGGAGGAATTCCCGGTATATCAACCGTCGTGCAAGCGACGTATATGGTTGACCGGTGGGAAGGCAATTCACGTTTCTATCCTTCGCTCGACGTAAACGCATGGTGGGATGTTGGCAAGAAGGGGAGTTTCATTTACACGGGAATAACCTCGTGGTATGAGCTCAAAAAAATCGGAACAGCTGACCGTGTTCAGGAGCACCGTTGGATACCCGCTCTGAATCTTGGCTTCACGCGCTCACGCGGAAAATGGAATACCAGTTTTGAGTGCAAATACCTAGCGCCATTTACCTCGCACGAATCACTTACGGTCGATTATAAAGCACCCGGCTCCAATGGAGCCTTCGGAGTGTATGTCGGCTTCACCCGCAAATTCGGAAAACCATGAAACGGATTATTATACTATTCCTAGTGGCAACAGGTCTGCAAGCTTGTCTGCGTCTCGATAGCCAATTCTTCAATGTGCAGGAATTGACAACCTATGAGTTGGATAACTACACAGGCGAACGTGAGTTGCCCGAGTTGCCTGAAGCGTATGACGTCGATGCTGAAAACGTGCATCTGTTCTCGTTGAAGAGCAACGATAATGGCGATGTGCAGACCATTTATGCCATATACCTCGGCGATACAGCGCGCATTGCAACCGACACCGTGATTGTCTATTGTCATGGCAACAAGCACCACATGGACTTTTATTGGAATCGCGCGAAGCTCATGGCACATGTCGGCGGCGAGCATCGGTACGGCGTGCTCATGATGGACTACCGTGGCTTCGGCATGTCGACCGGCACCACCACCGAGAGCGGCTTAACGACCGACGTGAACACCTGCATGCAGTGGCTCAAGGATCATGGTTTGACGGGCGACCGCACGGTTCTTTATGGATATAGTCTGGGCAGTGCGCCTGCAACGACACTGGCCGCCGATCCACAGTCGCTTCGCGCATCGAAGCTCATACTGGAAGCACCTTTTGCATCGGCAGAAGTAATGGTACAAGATGCAGCGCTGGCCGCGTTGCCAGCATCCTATTTCACCGACATCCGCGTCGACAATGCCGAGAAAATTCAGTTTGTCGATCAGCCTTTTTGCTGGATACACGGTATCAACGATGACTTCCTTAAGATTGACACACATGGCGAGGTGGTCTATAATCATTACCAGGGTTCTTACCGTGAAGCCCATCGTATTCCCGAAGCCGTTCACAACAATGTGCCCGCGGTGATGGGGTATGGCGAGTATGTGAGGGTGGTGGGGGAGTTTGTGGGGAAGTGACGAATGGCGAGTGGCGAATGGCGAATGGAGGGGGCTGACTTTATGGATTACGAATTACGGATTACGAGTTGGGATGGCTCAAGTTGCTGAGGTAGGTCAACGAAAAGGTAGATCCACGATGAATCACACTTGTGTTCCGCGTGGCCCCGGAGGGGCCGACTGTCAATAACAGATAGGCGCGACATAAGCGCAACAGCACCGGAGGGGCTGACTTTATGGATTACGGATTGGGGTGGCTCCCGTTGCTGAGGTAGGTCAACGAAAGGGTAAATCCAAGATGAATCACACGGATGTTTCGCGCGGCCCCGCAGGGGCCGACTGTCAGTAACAGATAGGCGCGACATAAGCGCAACAGCCCCGGAGGGGCTGACTTTATGGATTACGAATATTCGGATTACGGATTGGCTCCAAGTGCTGTTCTAGGTCAACTAGAAGGCAAATGCCTGTTGAATTACACCGGTGTTTCGCGCGGCCCCGGAGGGGCCGACTTTCGTAACCCCGGAGGGGCTGACTTTATAATTACGAATTACGGATTATGAATTACCGTTTAGGGATGCCTATTTGATTGAAGCAATTACAACTCCAGCATATCGATAATCCTCACCAGATCATCGTCTGTCGCAAAGGGAATTTCGAGTTTCCCAATGCCGTGTTCATTGCGAGCCAGCTTGGCCTTCTTACCAAATTTCAAACGCAGATCTGCCTGCATTTTCTGGAACTCCAGCGGTAAAACAACCTTTTCGGTTTTGAAGAGCTTCGGAGCATCGTCTTCTTTAGCGAGCTCTTCCACCTTCCGAACGCTTAAGTCCTTCTCAAGTATCAGCTTGTAGATCTTCAATTGCTTGGCTTCCGGCTCACAGTTAATAAGCGCGCGGGCATGTCCCATGGAAATACGCTTCTCAATAATGCCTATCTGAATCTCGGGTGGAAGTTTCAGCAAGCGCACGTAGTTGGTCACCGTCGTGCGGTCTTTCCCAACGCGCTCGGCCAACTTCTCAGTAGTAAGACTGCACTCGTGCATCAATCGCTTGTAGCTGATGGCTACTTCAATGGCATTCAGGTTTTCACGCTGAATGTTCTCGACCAAGGCCAACTCGAGCATGTTCTGGTCGTTGGCCGTACGCACATACACAGGAACTTCTTCGAGTCCGGCCATTTGTGAGGCTCGGAAACGTCGTTCTCCACTGATGATTTGAAATTTCTGTGCCGATACCTTACGAACGGTTATCGGTTGAATCAGTCCCAATTCCTTGATGCTCTGCGAGAGTTCGCGGAGGGCAGTTGGATCAAATTCCTGACGTGGCTGAAACGGATTAGCCTCGATTTGCGAAATACGCAATACGGAGATTGGACCTGCCACATTCCCGACTTCTGCGGTGGGCATGACCTCGGGTAATTCGACAACTGTTGTTTCAACAGAAGCTGCCGCGCCTTCTTTCACACTCTTCGATGCGTTCTCTAAAAGGGCGCTCAATCCGCGACCCAATGCGGGTTTTTTAGCCATTTTCGATATTGATGAATTTCTCTTCGTTGCTCATGTTGGTCATTGAGTTCTTTTGCAGAACCTCGCGCGCCAAATTCAAGTAGTTTACAGAACCCTTGCAGCTGGCGTCGTGCATCAGAATTGTTTGTCCGAAGCTTGGCGCCTCGCCCAATGTTGTATTGCGGTGAATGATGGTGTCAAATACCATTTCCTGAAAGTGCATTTTTACTTCCTCTACAACCTGATTGCTCAAACGCAGACGAGAATCGTACATCGTTAGTAGTATACCCTCGATGGTAAGGTCTGTATTGAGTTTTTGCTGAACAATCTTCACGGTGTTCAACAACTTACCCAATCCTTCCAACGCGAAATACTCACACTGAACCGGAATGATAACCGAGTCACTGGCCGTGAGTGCGTTAACCGTAACCAAGCCCAGCGAAGGGGAACAGTCCACAATGATGAAGTCATATTCATCACGCAGTTTGTTGAGGGCGTTACGCATCATGTATTCGCGGTTGGTCGCGTTGATAAGCTCTATTTCAGCACCCACCAGGTCGATGTGCGCCGGAATCAGAAACAGGTTCGGATTCTCAGTGTTTAATACCAAGTCCTTCGGATGAATGTCGTTAACCAAACATTCATAGATTCCGGCCTTGATGGTCTTAGGGTCTATGCCAACGCCACTAGTGGCATTTGCCTGCGGATCGGCATCTACCAATAATGTTTTGTATTCTAAAACGCCAAGGGCAGCCGCAAGGTTGATGGCTGTTGTCGTTTTTCCTACGCCCCCTTTTTGATTGGCGATGGTAATGATTTTACCCATATTCGGATGGTTGTATTTGATGGTTGATTTGGTGTTTCACGACAAATCTTGAACCGTGGAACGCTACGAAAGTATAGTGGAACAAAGCGTTTCACGGTTTCACGAGCTGCAAAGTTGTGCACACGCACTTTGTGAGTTGAGTGTTGATAACTGCAATGCGGTTACTGAAAATTAAGGGGTTGAATATCTTCAGCATGCCTGCCGAGACGAGGTCGAAGGCTTAATATTGTTGAAAAGCGACTTCACTGCGCGCATGCGACCCGCGCCAAAAGTCATTATGATTTATTCCCCGGATAATTCGATACTATTCGCGCATGCTCTTGTAACTGTGATAAATAGTGTTCGTTGCTCAATTGTCCTTCAGAATCGAATGATCGAGAAATATTGGAGAGCTTAGGCTTGTGGAAGTGCACATGCATTTTCAGATATTGAAGCACTCCCGTAAGGTGTTCCTGGCCGCGCAAGTTGCCTGCATGACCATCAGATAAGCCGATCATGCTGGCGTGTTTATTCCAAAATGATTTGGCGGGCGAGGCATCGATGAACAACTTCAAAACACCTGGGTAAGAGCCATTGTATTCGGGAATGACAAACGCCAGGTGGTCAGCCGATTCAATGTATTGGCTGAATAGTTCCTTGAATTCGTCCGTCCGCTCATCGTACATAGAAGGTTTGAAAAATTCGGACGGCAATTTGGCGAGGTCCAGCACTTGAACTGCTTGACCTTCCTTTCGCAGCAGGTCAGCGAATACACCTGCAACACGTGCGGTTGTGCTCTCTCGGCGGTTGGTAGAAATGATGACAGTAATCACAGTAAATTAGGTAACAAGTTTTCCCGTGTATGGTTCATTTCAGCCTTTTGCTGATGCACAAACGGGATAACTACATTAAGCGACTTAGACGAGCAACGTGTATTAGTAATCCTTTAGACGCGCACGAACCCTCCGTTTGTCGGAGCGATTGAATTTGCGGTTGAAATCGAAGTTGCCCAGAATATAGGCTGTGGTATTGACGGCCGTATAGGAGTTGAATTTGTTGAAATAACGCCCATCTACTCCAAAAGCGACACGTGATACCGGAATACGAATGCCGAACGATGCGCTCACTCCCATGGGACTGCCAAGGTGCGAGTCTTGGTTGTATACCGCGCTTAAGTTGTAATGAAAAACACGCATAAAAACTCCGTCAGCCCCCAGCTCCAAAAGATGGCCTTGGGTTATTGCTTGTTGTTCTTCGACTGAGGTGTTCAATTGAATGTGACTCGGGAAATCGATGTAGCGCGCTTTGATACCCACCAAATCTGCCCGAACGGGGTATCCTTTTTTTACATTATCCGGTCCAAAATTGTACTTGAAATACAGCCCAGCACTGAAGCCCAGGTGCATATGATTCAAGCTGAAGTCGGCAGCCGACGATAAATCAATTTCATTCGAAAAAAACTCGGGACCTATAATCAGTGAGTTTAGATGTGGCTTGGTTTTCTTTTCCTCACGTATTTCCTGCTTGGCAATTTTGCGAAACAACGACTCCTTCAGACTTTTCAATTCACCCGTCGAAATACCATAGGTCATTTCTGTGGTGCGCAGCAAACTATAGGCCTCCCAATAGTTGTGCTTGTCGTTTTCAATGCGCGCCTTTTCAATCAGGCGGTCAACTTTATACTGATTGTAACTGGCGGAAAGCTCTTTATAACGGTCAGGACGCACATCTGCCAAATGAGTGAGCTGAAGGTAGTTCTGAGATGCTAGATTATCCTCTTTTGCCTTCATCGATGCAGTGAGCATTTCAGACACCTCGTTGAACTGGCCTTTGCGCAACTCTGCTCGCAACTCCTTGGCATCACTGCTGCAAATGGCCGCATCGCAGTATATGTCTACCAGCTCGATGGCATCGGCGTATTGGTGTTGCTGAACCAAACGTGCGGCTTGCAAACGAACATGGGTAAAATAGCGCTCGTAACATTCTTCCAGCGCTTGTTCCAGATCGTCATTTTTACCGGATTTACTGCGAGAACTTTTCAAAAGCGCTGCGGCTTCATCGAATTCATCGCTTTGCATTAAGTCATATGCTCTGTCGAGCGTTGCCTGCAGGTCGATATTCTCATCGGAATTGGTGATGACACCCATGGCATTATTATAATCGACCACTTGTTTATTCCATTCGTTGATGGAAATTTCATGGTTGATGAAAAGTGCCGTTTGAAAATCAGTCGTTATCGATTCGTATTTGCGGATTAGCGGGCGTATGTTGACACTATTTCCTGAGCGCGCAAAACCATTGATTTCCGCATTGAGTGCGATTAATCGTGTGGTGCAGTCTTTCGCTATCGATTCAGCCAGACCGGTTTTATCGAGACGGCAGCGGCCAAAAAGGGTTTTTCGTTTGTTGTCAAAACAAAATTCAAATAGAATGTTTCCCAGTTTCGCGTTGCTATTAATTTTTGTCTCAGAAGTGAAGAGTTGAGTGAGAGCATTTCCATCGTCTTTCACGAGGTTGACGCTTCCACTTTGCACTTCGATAAGAATTTTTTCGGAAAGCTTGACCAGCAAATCCTTCTTCATGTCTTCTTCGGCGGCATCAACCACTTTCGGAGCGCGAGAGGAGACCTTCTCGCTCGAAGTTGCCACTAATTCATTGAAATGAATAGGCGTTTCATTCTTGAGCTGAAAGCAATCTTGGGACAATGCCCTCAGAGAAACAAGCAGCAGAAAGCAAAGACTAAGAACTAGAGTGGAGTAGGAGGCTCGTCCCATGGTGAGACGGCGAAGTTAATCATTTACATCCATTCAATCTACATTTCATGCAGCGCCTGTGTAGTCCAAGCCTCCGTTTGAGCCGCAAATAGTGGCTTTACCTGAGGCCATACTTCACCGAAGGTTGCTGAGTGTCGATATTTTTCGAGATACTGAGCGTCAGTCCAAATGGAGTACGTGAAGAAAATATTGGGTGAGTCTGCATCGCGCAAGAGCTTGAGCTGGGTGCAGCCTTCTGCCGAGCGAATGCGCTCTTTATACTCTTCGAAAATAGATAGAAACTGCTGAGTGCTTTCAGTCTTGAAAGTCATCTTCACTATTCGGATCACCATGAAATTCTATGCGTATTACATCGTCTACAGCCAACCCGAACAAGCCTGCTGCACCTCCGCCATGCATGGTGGTTCCGCCGTTGATGGCTATCATTAATCGACCTCCTGTCGACCACATAGCCAAGCGCTCACCTTCGACAACATCCGTGTAGTAATTACTTATTTTAGAAATGGCAAAGCCGACTCGTTTATAAAGAATACTGTATTTACGCTTCTTGCGAACCTGCTCAAACAGGGTTTTGGAAATGTTGCAATACACGTTGCCGTAATGGTCGATGTATTCTACATGCCCTTTCAATAAGTCTCCTTCCAAACTTGGGGCAGGTAACATGGCTTGGTTGAATTGGTCGATGCGTTTTCCTAAAAAGTCTATTGCACCGCCTCGCGCAAGATGCGCCGCTGCCGTTGCAAATACTCCTTTCATCGGAAACGTCCAGTATTCTCCTTGGGGCAAGGTTATCTCAACAATTTCATCGGGCACCTGATCGAATATCAATGAAAATATCCCGTTGTCAGCCCCAATGAAATAATGGCCCATGTACTGGATAACCAGGTGTGGGGTGCGTGAGGTAAGCTCCGGATTAATGCCTATAACGTGCACTGTGCCTATTGGAAAGTCCCTCCACACATTACGAACAAGAAATGATGCGGCCGTGATATCAAAGGACTTTACGTCATGACTCACATCAACAATTACCACTTGGGGCGCCTGCGAAAGGATAGACGCTTTGACTGCGGCCACATAATGATCGCGCAGTCCCAAGTCTGATGTTAACGTGATTATTGCCACTGCAACAAAAATCAGCCTACTTTTGAGGGAAATTTCAGACCCATTTCAGAAACTTATCAATAAAGGAATTAACGCTTGACAGAGAAAGAAATCATTCTACCGGATATCGACCCGCTCGAGTTTTTCGGTCCTACGAATACAAAATTCAAGTTTATCCAAAGTCGCTTCCCAAAGCTCAAAATTGTAGCACGCGGAAATCACATTCGCGTAAACGGTGATGATGAAGAAATTGAGCGTTTTGAACTCAAGCTGGAACAGGTGTTTGCGCACATAGCCAAGTATAGTTCGCTTGCCATGAATACGCTTGAAAACATCATGGACGGCCATGTGGAATCTACACAAGGAAAGCACTTTTCGGGTGCCGATGATGTCCTGGTGTTTGGTCCGGGCGGACATAAAGTTGTGGCCCGCACGGCCAATCAAAAGCGAATGGTCGAAGCCTGTGATTCTAATGATATGGTTTTTGCCATTGGTCCTGCAGGATCGGGTAAAACCTACACAGCTGTGGCATTGGCTGTTCGAGCGTTGAAGGAAAAGCAGGTGAAGCGTATTATCTTGACAAGACCAGCGGTGGAAGCAGGTGAAAATCTTGGTTTTTTGCCGGGCGACTTAAAAGAAAAGCTAGACCCTTACATGCAGCCGCTGTATGATGCTCTCATGGATATGATTCCTTATGAAAAGCTGGCAGACTACATCGAAAAGAATACCATTGAAATTGCACCGCTTGCTTTCATGCGCGGTCGTACACTCGATAAGGCTTTCGTGATTCTGGACGAAGCCCAGAATGCCACCGTAGCGCAAATGAAGATGTTTCTGACGCGCATGGGGCGCGATGCAAAGTTCATCATCACAGGCGATGCAACTCAAGTTGACCTGCCCCGAAATCAGCCCAGCGGCTTGCTTCGTTCCGTCGATCTGGTTCGCAACATTGAAGGCATTTCTGTCATTGAACTCAGCGGTGCCGATGTGGTGCGCCACAAATTGGTAAAGCGCATCATCGAGGCATTTGAGAAGGATTAAACGGATATGGCTATTGAAATTCAAAATAAAAAGGCACTTTATCGCTATTTCTTGCTGGAGGAGTACACGGCAGGAATCGTTTTATCCGGATCAGAAATTAAAAGCATTCGTGCTGCAAGGGCCAACATTGGCGACGCTTATTGCAAAATGCGAAACGGTGAATTGTTTGTCATCAACATGTACATCGGGCCATACTCTAACGCGGGCTACAGTCAGCACAAGGAGCGTAATGAACGCAAACTTTTATTGAACCGAATTGAGCTCAGAAAGATCGATCGCAAACTAAAAGACGCCGGAATTACCATTGTTCCTACCTTACTCTTCATTAGTGAAAAAGGATATGCCAAGCTGCGCATCGCTTTGGCCAAAGGAAAAAACATCGGCGATAAACGCGCCGATACCAAGGAGAAGGACTTGCGTAGAGAGCGTGAAAGAGGCGAGGGATAACAAATAATTACGGATAACGAATT
The DNA here is from genome assembly GCA_947465255.1 of Flavobacteriales bacterium. Taxonomy (GTDB): domain Bacteria; phylum Bacteroidota; class Bacteroidia; order Flavobacteriales_D; family Sanyastnellaceae; genus JAIBBG01. The sequence continues at coordinate 10,572 of CANIAA010000010.1, forward strand.
ACGGATTGTTTTTATCTCAGTTTGTTTTCGCGAACTGGAAATGATCCGTAATCTGTAATCCGTAATCATTACATTTGATACATGCACTCCCGCCGTCGACATTGGCGCTATTTTTTTCCTTTTCAGCTGCTATTGTTGCACCTGAAGAAAAATCATTTTTTGTTGGCTGTGTGGATTGTGTTGTTCGGAGTAATAACCGGCAGTGTTGGTAATCGCATTGGAATCCCTCAGCAGTTTTTGGTACCCGAGTATTTGGGAAAAACGGGGTTGCTTTCTTTTGCCATGCTGGGTTTCTCGGTAGGTGGCTTCATCAGTGGTTACAACCTGTACACATACATGATGCATGGTTATCGCTTTCCGGTGATTGCAACGTTGAGCAGGCCCTTTCACAAATTCTGCATTAATAATTTTCTGCTGCCGGCACTATTCGTTGCGACATATCTCTTTTGCAGTGCTCGGTTTCAATGGCAGAGGGAGTGTATTGCTCCTTTGGATATTCTCGCCAATCTGGTTTCTTTTCTGGTAGCATTGACTGCCTTTCAATCGCTTTCTTTTTTATACTTCCTGCATACCAACAAGGAAGCGGATGCATTCGGTAAACATGAATCTTCATTTGGAAATGGAGCGCAGGAAGATTCTCCGGTCGATTCGCCCATTCATAGGCCAATGCGCTGGCTGAGTAGTCGTTTGATTGGGCATAAGTGGAGAGTAGATACGTACATGACATCGTTTCGCAGAATTGCCTGGGCTCGCGATGGCCGTTACTACAAACGCGAAATACTGCAAAAGGTCTTCGAGCAGAATCACCTGAATGCGTCGCGTTTTGAATTGCTTATTCTGATTTCGTTTCTGTTTCTGGGGGCCGTAGCATCCGTTGAGTGGTTTATTCTGCCTGCGGCTGCTAGTCTGCTTCTGTTCCTTACAATGCTCATGATGACCATCAGTGCGTTGCACTCCTGGCTAAGGGGGTGGACGTTCACGCTGGTGATCGCATTTGCAGCTTTCCTGAATGTGGCGCACCAATACTTGAGCTGGTTCCGCAATCCGACCAAAGCTTATGGACTCAATTATGAGTCGGTCTCGGTTCCTTATGAGCCGCAGAGTATATTCTACGAAAATGCAGTCATTGAGCTTGACAAGTCAAATATGGAGGACATTCTTTCCAAGCGTTTGGGGGCGGCATCTTCTGATAGTTTGGCTATGCCGAAACTAGTTATTTTGAATCATAGCGGTGGTGGCTCTCGCTCTGCTTATTGGACCATGAGGGCAATCCCTTTTGCCGACAGTGTGTGTAATGGTCGCCTTTTGCAACATACCGTGCTTATGACAGGAGCTTCAGGCGGTATGGTGGGCGCTGCCTATTTACGTGAGCTTCTGCTGCAGTCAAGATCAGGAAGAATTGATTTGAACGACTCTCGATACGCAGAGAACATGGGAAGGGACTTACTCAATCCAGTAATGCTTGCTGCCGTGACAGGCGATTGGTTTATTCGCTACAGAACGCTGCACGATGGGCAATACCGTTATTCTAAAGATAGGGCTACGGCTCTGGAGGAGCAATTAAGTCGCAACACCGGAGGGGCGTTTGATAAGCGACTCGGAGATTATGCCGCACCGGAACAATCCGGTGAAATTCCGCTCTTGATTTTATCGCCAACGATCGCCAACGACGGACGCAGACTCATCATAGGATCACAGCCATATAGTTTTCTCTGCTCCAGGGAAGGCGAGGACGAAATCATTCAGGAGAATGTTGAGTTTGCGAGACTCTTCGAAGGGCATGACGCCATGAACCTGCGCTTCTCCAGTGCATTGCGTATGAATGCAACCTTCCCCTATGTAACGCCTATCGCCTTGCTTCCGAGTGAGCCGGCCATGGAAGTAATGGATGCCGGTATTCGTGATAATTTTGGTTGGAAGACCACCTATCGCTTCTTACTTGCCATGAGCGACTGGATTGAAACGCATACTAGCGGTGTTGTGATTGTGCAGGTGCGCGATTTACCACGCGATAAGGATTTAGATGAACGCTCAACAACACTCTTTAATAAGTTTTCTGCCCCGCTAGGCGGTATTTATGGAAACCTGACACGAACACAGGATTATAATGGTGACGAGGCACTTCAGTTATTGAAAACTTCCTTGAACGTTCCCATTGAGACGATTCAGTTCCAATTGGAACAAACCCGTGAATCTCAAGTTTCATTGAGTTGGCACCTGACCCGTTCAGAGAAAAACTACATTCACGAAGCTGTAAATGAACCTTTCTTCCAATCGGAATTAGCACGCTTACGTGAACAACTAAAGTGAGTTTATGAAAGCGAGTGGGGGGCTTCCAAGTTGAATTGAGGCACCTTTACCTCAAACAACTCTTCGCTGCCAAAGCGTTGCATGGTATAGAAACCATGCATGGAACCGCGAGGCGATTTCAAATCACAGGCACTGCTGTAGCTGAAAAACTCACCGGGCATGATCAGCGGTGTTTCACCCACAACGCCCGCACCTTCTACTTCTCGGTTCACACCAACCGAATCGAAAATGTACCAATGACGGCGAAGCAGCTTCACAGGGAAGTCATTTTGATTCTCTACAATAATGTGGTAAGAAAAAACGAAGCTGTCTTCCGGTGCAAAACTCAAGTTATCCTCATAGCGAGGATGAACCGTAATGCGCACGCCGCAGGTTGTCTTTGTTAGTAGAGTATTCACTACGCAAATATAGAAAGTGAATTCAGATAAAACATTTCTCAGGTGGAATTAACAAACAGCGGATTTTGCAAAACGAAAAAGGCCGCTAAGTGCGGCCCCTTTCAATAGGATAGTTCCCTCTATTTGGCTAGAATGCCGGCTCCTTTTTCCTTGAGCAACAAATCTGCTTCACTCAAAGTAATGCGCTTGCCATTATAATAGGAGGTAACAAATGCATCAACGATTCCTTGCGTGCGTATTTCGTCGCGCTTATTCACAGCATCGGTCATGTTGTTGAATTGTCCTGATGTGTAGCGAATCTTGTTGGTTTCTGTTAGTTCTGAATTCAGCGGGTTCACGTTCTGAAGAAGAGCTGCAGCAACAGGCTTGCTGTAAACACCCACTTGAACGGTAAAGAACAATCCTTGGATCTTTTCTACCTGATCTGCAGGAGCCACTTGGGGCTGGTCTGCCTTATAGTATTCGGTGTTCTTGGGTTGCGCTGCAGCGGCTTCAATTTCTTCTATTGAACGGGTTGCCGGCTTGCGAGCCAATTCTGCTGCTACCTCGGCATCTATGTTAAGGGCTTTGTTGTCAGAAGACGTAACCGAATCGGCATTAGCACCGGCGGCATTGTTATTGGCTGCCGATGGTTGCTCCGCTGCCTTCGCTGCTGATGTTTGGCCGGTGTTCTGAGCGGAAGTGTTTTCAGCTGCAGTAGCAGCAGCAGTAGCAGTTGTGCTGTTGCTTGGTGTAACGCCGGCTCCGGCTGGCTCTGCATTTTTCGCGACTGCTGTATTGACAGAAGAAGCAGAGGTGGCACCGGTGCTGTTTGCATTTTCAGTCTTCGTATTGTTTTGCGCAACATTTCCAACCGCTGCCTTTTCGAAGGCTTCTTTGATGGAAGCTGCCAACTCGGGGCCATCTGTAATAGCTGCAGCTTCATACAATGGAATGCGCTTGCCATCGCGGTAGGCAACGATGAATGCATCGCTGTAACCCATCGCGCGAATTTGTTGCTTTACTTCCTTAGCGCCATCGAATTGTACGAAGAAACCTGCCGTGTAACGGGTAATGCCGGTATTCAAACGCTCACCGCTAATCGGCGCAAACTGATCATATAAGTTTTGTGGAATGTCATTGCGGAAGGCTCCGATCTGCACCTTGTAGTAAACTCCTTTCGGCATTTCTATGTCGATTGGAATCGGACGTGCATCGCTATAAACACCACGTGCTGTTTTGGCGAATAAATCAGCGACTACCTCGCCGGGCATGCTGTAATAGTAGTCAGCAGCATTAGCGGAGGCTTTCGCTCGGCCTTCAGATGCTGCCGGCACTTCCGCCTTCGGTGCATCCGCTTTGGGCATGGCTGTAGCTACAGGTGACTCAACTTTTACTTCGGGCTTTGCATTTTCGGTTGTCGATTCTTCTACCACAACACTCTTGGTTGGGTCAGCAGTTTCCGCGCGAGTGGTATAGGTAGTGCCGTTCTCTTCCTGCTTGTTTGCTTCGATTGAAACGGTCTGCGATACCGCTGGAGCATTAACTTCATTGCTTGAAACCTTTTCAGTTGCATCAGCATTCTGTTGCGTTGCTGCTATGGTGGCTTCATTGGCTGTCACCGGCTCGCTAGTCGTATTAACAGACGTCTGCGCAGAAGCAGTGCTAGCAGTAGGTGCTGTCTCCGGGGTTGCAGGTACATTCGTTGTTGCATTCGAATTTGCTTGTTGAGCAACAGCGGCATTTTCTGCCATAGCTTGCTCGAGTGCAGTATTTACAGGAGCAGAAGAGGTGGATGTATCAACTTTGGCTGCTTCGTTTTCGCTGCGCAATTCTGCAGGTACGGTACCTGTCTTCATCATAGCAAGTTGTGGCTCTGTATACTGATTCAGCATTTCCAAGTTGCTGCATATGCCTTGAATCTGACGCTGCTGATCAATAGCTAATGCTTCCAACGCATAGGCTTGACGGTAGTAGTCAGCGCGCTCAATGTCGTCATAAATAGGACGTGCCTGCTCACGCAACTTGATTGCTGCCTCCATGTTCATCTCCGATTCACGCTTCAGCTTAGCGACTTCATCACGCACTTGTACGCGCTCATTGAGTTTATCCTGATTGAGACCAACCATTTCATTTGCTTTCGATAGCTCTTGGTTGTATTCTTCCTTGGTCATATCAGCAACAACACCGGCGTTTTCAATTTCGAGCATAGAGCGCTTGAGGTAGAGTTGCTCAGCTTTTACATCGAGTTTTTTCAGTGCCGACTCGTTCTTGGTCACTTCCATTTCTCCTTCGAGAATGAAAATTTCATCGTTCAATTGTTGAATCTGTTCGCGGTTGTTCAAGCGCATGCTAATTTTAGGATGCTGCTCAACCATTTCTTCGAACATTTTGGTTTCATAGGCAAAAATGGAATTCACTTCTGACTTTGGGGCGAAGAGTGCTTTGATCTCCTTGGCGTTGTTTTCAACCTTCTTCTCTTCGCTCAGTGGTGCTGCCGGTGCCGCAGTTGTGGCATCTGGCGCTGTCGTGATTGATGTTGACTCTTGTGTTTGTGTAATAGTGCTTTCAGATGATGGTGAAGCAGTGATTGCCGAAGCTGCTGCTGATCCTTCTGCTGATCCTTCTGTTACTTGTGCATCAACGGTCGGACTTGCTGCGTCAAGCAATGCTTCTTGAGTGCTTTCGTTCTGAGTTGCATTTACCGCAGTCACAGTTTCTGATGTACTTGGCATTTCTGTTGAGCGGTTATTCTCATTTATCGACTGCTCGGCTACTGCTGTGTTACTGATATTCTGGGCAGCAGCAGACTCAGAAGTCTGTGTGGTGCTTTCCTCCACTCGCAGAGTGTTAGCATTGGCATCTTGCGCGGGAACCGCCAGCGGATCAAGCTCATCAACGATTACATCCGCTACCGAATCTGTCGTTAACTCATTCTCTGCAGGGTCAGCAGCTGAAGCGGTCAGTTCCAGGTCATGACGATATGCTACTTGTTTTGCTTCTACAATCTGACGCTGTTCGGCAATTGCTTGCAATTCTATTTCGAATGATTCGCGTTCGCCGGGTGCAGCAGTCGCCATGGCTTCGCGTTGTTGTGTTTCGAATGCTTTCAGGGCAGACAAGTATTGATCGCCGAGTACCAATTGATCTTGCAATTTCTTGCCGAATACCTGGTCACCTTCTATGATTGCTTTATTCTCGATTTCGAAGGCTGCTTTCAGTGCGGTTACATGATTAGCCTCTGCTGCCAAGCTTTCCATGGCTGCAGAAATCTGAACATCTTCTTGGGTCAACCTTTCCAGTTCGATGAGCGATGCTTCATTATTGGCATCGAGATTCAAAGTATGCAAAGCGCGGGTGTTTGCCAGTTGACGCTTGTTCAATTGAGCCATTACACCGGCCTTGTATTCCATCCGCTTTTGGGCACGTTCAATTTCGCTTACGTCTGCATTTTCGAAAGTGGATAGGGTAGTTTCGTATTCAGGAGAAACAACCGCACAGATTTCACGAACATCTTCTGAGCTTACCTCGGGACCAGCCGCTTGAGCTGCAGCTAAATCTTGAGTAAGAGTTGTTTCCAATGCCTTGAAGCTTTCCAGTGAACTTCTCTCAGCAGTTGAAATTTGTCCGTCAAGCAACTTGGCTTCTAATGATGCGATACGCTCTCTTGACTCTGTCAGTGCATCGCGCAGAAGCATGGCACGAGCAGGTGCAAGGGCAGGACGTGTTTCCAAAATGGCCATGCGGCTTTCCAGTGTGCTCTGCAATTGCACTGCTTCTCCTGTCATGGCAGCAGCCTCTGCAATGTTTCCATTTACTGTTGCTGTTGCTGTTTCTGTTCCTCTTTCCGCCAAAGCACCATCTTTATTGCCGGGTGTTTCATTTAAGGTTACTACAACTTCGGGTGCATTGCGCTCGGCTCCTGCTTGTTCGCCCAACATGGCCAGCATTTGCGGATCGGTCACTGCTAATTGTGATACGCGCGTATCGAGCGCCGCGATCGACATCCCTAACATATCTCGCTCGGTAGGAGTGAGGCGTATCATGTCTTCGTCGGCTAAACCGGCCGTTGAATCATCGTTCACTTTTTTGAAGAAGTTAGCTTCTGCATAGGAACTATTGATTGTTTCTTCCGACTTGTTAAACGCAGCCAGCTGCTTGGACAAATCGCGGCGGATCATAGATAATTCTGATTCGGCAGTTGCCAGTTCGTTTTGCAAGGCAGTCTTTTCTGACTGCTTGATAGCCGGATCAGCAATGGATTCTTTCAAACGCATGACCTGGCGGTTCTTGCTTTTTTCCGTTTCGCGAAGAGTAGTAAGTGCTGTTTCCATCTTGGCACGCTCATTCTCCAATGACTTGGTTTTGGCGAGCATCTGTTCATACGGGCTTCCTTCTACACCGCTGCGAATAGCAGTGCGGCGGTCTTTTTCGGCGGTCAAAGCGGTAACAGTTCCATCGTAGTTGCGGGCTTGTTCTGCTTGTTGAATGTTACCCATCGATTGCTGCAGTGACTCTGCTCTTTTTGTTTCACTTTCCTTGAAAGTACTAATGGCTTGTGCCGTGTTATAAGCAGCTTGTGCTTCGAGTTGTGTTGCTTCCGCCTGACGCGTGAGTTCAACCATTCTGCGCAGCTGTGCTATTTCTGTCTCTGTCGTGATTTGGGTAGGCAATGCCTTGCGAATAGCCTCCGCCTCTAAAAGCAGAGCATCTGTTTCCTTTTGCTTTTTGCGAGCGAAGGCCAGGCTATTGTTGCGCTTAGTATCGCTTTCTTGAACGAAGCGCTGAATGACATTCAATTCGCTCTTCATTTCACTCAGAACGGATGCAACACTGCCTCCTTCGAAGCCTGCTGCTATGGTCGCATTGTCCATGTTCTCGTCGAACGTGCGCAGTTCATCTTCTTTCTTCACATCTGTTTTGGTGAGTGAAAGAGTTGGAGTGTCGCTTGCATTGACGTCGAGCACCGACTTCTTACGCAGCATCTCGGCCGCGAGAATGGAAAGATCTTCGTTGAGTGGCTCTTCAAAATAGTTGTTGACGATAATGCGCTCTTTGCCGCCTTCATTGATCAGGCGCATTTCCTGACGCAGAGCTACCGGCTTGTCGAATGACGGAATTTTTACAGATACCTCATGAATGGTTGGACTGTTTTCTGTAACAACTTTGAATGTGTATTGTCCTGACTTCGGAACATACACAATGTATTCACCGCTGTTGTTCGAATTGCCATCGCATACACCGCGCTGAGTGTTTGATTCTAGAATTTTGATACCAACTTTGTGTTGCTCCGGATCAATTTCACTCACAAACATTCCCTTCAAATAAACCACTTGCAGGGGTGTTGTTTCAACCATTACGCTATACACGTTGAGGTGATCGAGGTCGCTCGAACGTCCGCTGGCGAAGTACGCACGCTGGTTGAGTGAGTCAGCGATGTAAAAAATGTCATCATCAGGAGTGTTAATCGCGAAGTCCAGGTTGACAGCCGTTCCAAATTCACCGGTTGTTGGGTCAATTACCGACTTGAAAATATCATAACCGCCCATGCTGTTGTGGCCCTTGGATGCAAAATAAAGTGTGCGTCCGTCGCTGTGCATGAAGCAGAAGTCTTCATCGTACTTGGTGTTCACGCCGCCTTGGAGTTTCTCCGGCTCGCTAAAAGTGCCGTCGGGCAGCACCTGCGCCTTGTAAATGTCCTTTCCGTTGGAGGCATTCTTACCGTATGAGCTGAAGTATATCGTGGTGCCATTTCCCGGGTAGTGAATAACACCGGGTGTGGTGCTTTTCATATCCTCTTTGCTTTTCAGTGCATCCGGAACAGTAAGTATTTTACCACCGATGGCTTCCAAATTGAAATAGCGGAAGAAGTTCGACTTGTCGGTTTCGGTTTTACTGATAACGGTAATGTCTTTGATGTTCGACAACAGGTTCGCTCCGTAAATACACGTTTCGATCTGACGAAGTGTTTCAGCTTTGCGCGGTGCTTTCTCGCCGGCATAGCGCACATAGTTTTCGTAAGCTGTAATAGCATCCTTAAACTGATAGTTCAGATGGTATGCTTTTCCCAGAAAGTAATATACCTCCGGGTCGTTGACACTTTTGTTAATCGCAGAATTGAGGTAGCGAACGGCTTTCGTTTTGTCGGCATCACCATAAATGGCGCATGCTCCGAACTTGAAGGCATATTCTGCATGGTTGGGATAGAGCGATACCAGCTGCGAATACAGCGGAAAAGCTTTGAGATAAGCACCTTGCTCGAAATAAGCAGTTGCTTCTTGAATGAGTTGGTCTTCAGATCCTTTCTGGGCTGAAGCAATTTGACCAACAAACATGGCCCATAGGGCGATGACCAATGTTTTTGTGCGGTTCATTGTGTTTTCTTTAAAAACGGTTTGGCGTGAATTGTATCTGTTACCGACGAGTTTTAGGCAGGTTCATTCGCAAGCGGTTGATCTGTTTTTTTAACGTCGACAACACGTTCTACGGCACACGCATTCATATGGTTACAAAATGCGCCAAGTTTTTCAATCAACTTTTTTGCAGTCAGTAGGTTATGAGAAATCGGGTGTGTACAAGTTGGGTTGTATTTTTGACCGCATGAATACCCTGTCGGCTCTGTTGAAGAAGGAGATATTGCTGGAGTGGCGTCAAAAGCACGCGCTGGCAGGGGTCATTCTCTATGTATTGGCTACTGTGTTTGTCTGTTATCTTGGTTTTCAACGTATTGAGTCTGTCAAAACATGGGGAGTACTTCTATGGATTACAGGTGTGTTTACGGCTTTCAATGCGATGCAGCGTTCATTTTCAACCGAGACCGCCGGCACTCAGCTCTACCTCTATACGTTGGCCGACCCCCGATTCATTATCTTGTCTAAAGCCATTTACAACGCCATTTTTGTGGCTGTGCTGAATCTCGTCAGTGTCTTTTTCTTTCTGTTGTTTTTTGGAACAGAATTGCTCGATTCGGTTGATTGGTCACAGTTTTTACTCGGATTATTGCTGGGGAGTACCGGCCTTGGTTTGGCTCTCACCTTTGTAGCCGGTATCGCTTTTAAGTCGCAAGGTGGGGTGGGTCTGGTGGCTATTTTAGGATTCCCTATCATCATGCCGCTCCTTATAACCATTGTGCGACATTCTACTGCTGCACTGGAAGGAGCCTCGGCCACATCCAATGGATTGAACTTAATGGTGCTGTTGGTGTTGAACATTGTGTCATTTGTGTTGTCATACGTGCTGTTCCCCTACCTTTGGCGGGAATAAACGGAAGGCACCAACCACGCCTGTAGTATAGCAAGGAATGAAGAATTGGATCAAGATACTCTGTGCTGCTTTATTGCTTTACGCAGCGGTTTTCTCGCTTTGGCACCCCATGGCTCCCGGGGGCTTAGCCGTGAGTGCTACCGAACTGCATCCCGGCCGCAACGACTTCGAGTTTTCCGGATACGGAACACACTTTAAGGAGGCGGAGGGCTCATTGAAGGTGTACGTTTCTATCGATAGTTCTGCTGTGTACTGCGCCGACATTCTGCAGGTTGTTGATGACTCCCGCGTGTTTGTGAGCGTTTTTCTGCCCGATACAATTTCGTCTAAACGGTTCGGCTTCGCAGCTAATAATGACGTGGATGGTACCATCATCGTCGATTCTCCCGTGGGGCATGAAGGTTTTGTTTTCATGCAAGGAACCGGCAACCCCGACTGTCGCTACAGCGTGCGTCAAGAAGAGTTTTCCGGTTTCGGATTTCCTTATCAGCCCATCATCATCGAAAGTATTCGAAACCTCATGTGGCACGTGCCTATGTGGTTCACCATGTTCGTGCTCATGACCATCGGGTTCATTTTCAGCATCCGAGCGCTGGGTAAAGAGGAAGGGAAAATCGAGCTTGACCATGACCTCAGAGCTTCATCGGCTGCTGCCGTAGGGTTGGTGTTTTGCGTGCTAGGACTCGTTACCGGCTCGCTGTGGGCTCGCTTCACCTGGGGCGATTGGTGGACAAACGACCCTCAGCTCAATGGAGCAATGGTTGTGTTTCTGGTTTATGTGGCTTACTTCATTTTACGCAGTTCTACGCCCGATGAAGATAAGCGTGCCCGCCTTTCTGCCATCTTCAACATTTTCGCATTTGTGCTCATGGTGGTGCTGCTCATGGTAATGCCTCGCTTCACCGAAGGATTGCACCCGGGAAAGAGCGGCAACCCGGCTTTCTCGAAATATGATTTAGACAGCTCCCTGCGCTCCGTATTCTATCCTGCCTGTGCAGGATTTATACTCCTGGGTTATTGGATATACCGTTTGAACTACCGCATTCAGAAACTTGAACAACATCATGAAAATCAAAACTAAAATACCACTCACGTTCATCTTGTTATTGATGTTCATCTATTCGGCTTCTGCTCAAACGGGCATGGAAGAGTACTTTTATCAGAGCGGAAAAATAAAGGTGGTTGTAGGGGTTGCCGCTATAGTGCTTGTAGGTCTGTTAGTCTATTTGTGGAGACTAGATAATCGCGTCACACGAATGGAAAAAGATCAAAAGGGAGGCAAGTCATGAAGAAAATGCACATTGTGCTGATTGTGCTAATTGCAGCAGTCTCAGCTATTCTCGTTTCTACCTATACGAAGTCTGTCGACAGTGTGACGTTCGCCGAGGCTACTGCCAAGGGCGACAAGCAAGTAAAGGTAGTGGGCACTTTCGACAAGACAAACGCGGTTGAGTATGATGCCAATATCGATGCGGATCTCACAAAATTCTATGTAATTGACAGCGAAGGAAAGGCTTGCTATGTTCATCTACGTGATAAACAAGGCAAACCCATGGGACTCGAGATGAGTGAAAATGTAACGCTCGAAGGTAAGATGGGAAGCGATGGCGTTTTCTATGCCTCGCACATGCTCATGAAGTGCCCAAGCAAATACAACGATCAAAAGCATTCATTGTCAGCTGAAAACTGATTTTCGGTTCAAGTAGAATCGTCTTTTTTTAAAAACTTATTATGGAAGAAATTCAATATCTCAACGAAAACATTTGGCCCGGTATACTGGGCAATTTTTTTGTCGTTCTGAGTTTTGTAGCTGCGCTTTATACTGCAGTTGCCTATTACCTGGCAACTAAACACGAAGGGCTGGAAAATCCATGGTTGAAGCCTGCGCGTATTGGTTTCTATGCTCATACTGTAGGTGTTTTCGGTGTGATAGGAACCTTGTTCTACATCCTGTTCAATCATTTGTATGAATACAAATACGCCTGGGACCACCTCAATAATGCCATGCCCATGAAGTATGTATTCAGCTGCATGTGGGAAGGGCAGGAGGGAAGCTTCCTGTTGTGGACCTTCTGGCATGTGGTCATCGGCTTGTTCTTACTACGTACATCAAAGTCGTGGGAACCATGGGTAATGAGCATTCTGGCGCTCGTTCAATTCTTCTTGGCAAGCATGCTTATCGGTGTATACTTTGGTGAGTTTCAGTTTGGAAGCAACCCATTCTTGCTGTTGAGAGAACATCCGAGCAACATCGGGTTGCCGTGGACTTTGCGCCCCGATTACCTCTCCTTACAACCGTTTATGGATGGAAAGGGACTAAACCCACTGTTGCAGAACTACTGGATGACCATTCACCCGCCAACGCTATTCCTGGGCTTTGCATCTACCATCATACCATTTGCATATGCTATCGCCGGCTTGTGGCGCAAAGATTTTCAGGGCTGGATGAAGCCGGCTATACCTTATGCGTTTTTCGGCGTGATGATTTTGGGAACGGGTATTCTCATGGGAGGTGCCTGGGCGTATGAGGCACTTGGCTTCGGAGGATTTTGGGCTTGGGATCCGGTTGAGAATGCCTCGCTCGTTCCATGGTTGTTGTTGGTGGCCGGAGCACACTTGCTGGTCATCAATCAGCGCAAAGGTACCAGTGTATATGCTTCGCTTTTGCTCAATATCAGCGCATTCATTTTCGTATTGTATTCGACGTTCCTTACGCGCAGCGGTGTGTTGGGCGATAGTTCCGTGCACTCGTTTGTAGATAGCGGTATTCTCGCTCAGCTCATGGTGTATCTGCTGTTCTTTACGGCATGGAGCACCTATCTTATGGTCCCTAACCGTCGATGGCAAATGGGCTATGCAGCGTTGTGCGGTGTATTGTTCCTATTGGCGCTGGGCAATTTGATGACAGCCCCCGAGGTAGCTGCTGCTGAACAAGAAAAACTATTACCGGGCGAGGGCACCTGGGTGCCTGTTCTAACGATTCTCTTTTTGCTTGCCTCCTTCGTGATGCTCATTGTGGGATACCGCAAGTATTTCCGAGTGCCGCAGGAAGAGGAGGAGGAGTTGTGGAGCCGCGAGTTCTGGATGTTCATCGGAGCATTGATCCTGATTCTCTCATCAGTACATATTACCGTGGTGACATCGGTTAATGTCGGCAACATCTTATTGGCGCCTTTCGAAGGTATGTTTACTTCGCTCCATCAATCGACCGACTGGGAGGTGTTCAAGCGTCTGGCCGACCACCAGTTTTCTGCACCGGCCGATAAAGAGCGATTCGATGTGTATCACCGCATACAAGTGCCGTTGGCCTTCTTGCTCTTTATTATAGTCGCCATCGGACAGTTTTTGAAATATAAGAAAACGGAGTTCAAGAAGTTTGCAGGGAGCATTGCGTTGGCTTTGTTTATTTCGATTGGTATTACGGCCCTCATCGGATGGGCAGTAGAGGTGGAGGCGGCCGAGTTGTCGCTCATTCTGTTGGTGTGGGCGTGTGTGTTTGCCATGGTTGCCAACGCCGATTATGCGTGGCGCGTTATCAAGGGCAAGTTCGATTTGATGGGCGCAAGCGTGGCTCACTTGGGGTTTGCCATGGTCATACTAGGTGCGGTAATCAGCACGTGGCAGAGTCATTTCATTTCGCGCAATCAGCGAGGAAATATTAGCGAGTTGAACGAAGATTTCAAGAACAACGAAGACATGATGATCTACATGGGCGACACCTTGCCCATGGGAGAATATTTCGTGCATTATAAAGAGAAGACGAAGCGAGCTGAGCGGGTGTACTGCACGGTAGAGTACTTTGAAAAGTTGCCAAAGACCTACACTGAAGGTCAATACGTACAGGTATTCGGACAGGCTTTCCGCGCGAAGAAGACGCACGTGGCAAGTGAGAGTTTCTTGGCCGATGCAACGGAAGACAGCTTGTGGACAGAAGTAACTCCTGCCGAGGTCGATGCTCATTCTGCGGAAGACCTTTCCCTTTGGACGCCCGGCACACCCGGCGAGCGATTGTTCGTGTTGGAACCCAGCGTGCTCATGTCGCCCAAGGGCAATAGCCGTGAACCCAGCACGAAGCATTTCTTGGGTCACGACTTGTACACGTTCATCAAGCATACCGACGTAGAGGAAAAGAAGGCCGATGAAGAAGGCTACCTTGAACCAAAGTCGGCCATTGTCGATTTGCAATCCGACATTCGCCTCACGGAAATCATCAGCATGCGCATCGATAGTTTGGTGGAGATAGATTCACTTCCGGAGAACCTTCCGGAAGGATTGATAGGCAAGAAGGCCTTTGCCATTATTACAGACGGAAAGCGCGTAGAGAATGTGATGATACCCATGATCTGGTTGCAAGACTCGGTGCCGTTTACCTACCCTGTCGAAAGCAAGCAGTTCAAGATGTTGTTTGCACTCAATCAGAAGCCCGAAGGTCTGGAGCTCACCGTGCAGCAGCACAGCTCTTCAGAGCGCGACATGCTCATACTCACCGCCGAGGTCTTCCCGCAAATCAATGTGTTGTGGATTGGCTGCCTCGTGATGGTGATCGGAACGGTGATGGCGATACGGCATAGGTATAAGATATCGAAGGGCAAGGGGTAACACTCATTCTCATTCTCATTCTGTTTCTCTTTCTAGAAATTTAAGAATGAGATTTCTATGTCACAAGTCAAGTAATATTTTCAAATTGGTCGAAAATTTTCTTCTGAAAGGAAGGGTGTTTGTCTTTCGATAACAGCCCACACACGTTGTAGGATTTTATTTCTTACAGCGTTTAGCA
>CANIAA010000011.1 GCA_947465255.1 Flavobacteriales bacterium
AGTCTATTTACAGAAAGCGGAAATACGGAGTGTAAAACCCATTACCAGTGAATCACAAGTTGTTTCCGGCGAGTTTCGAAATACCGGACCATTTACTACACGGTATGCCTTTACGACAAATGCACTGAGCATCAACAAAGGAGAGAACTACACGATGCTCAACTTGTACGGTCCCGAAGTGCATATGGCTGTTTCAAACCGCCTGTCTATCGGAGTTATGAGTTCCTGGATAGGAAGTCCTCTCATACTTGCTGCGAAGTTTACTTTTCCCACGAAAAATCCGAATGTCAACTTCTCTATTGGCAATTTGGCGGCCACCTCCGGTTATCTGCAAAGTTTTCGTGGATTCGGTAATCTCGGCTTTGCCAATATGACGTTAGGCAACCGCTTGAATAACGTAACCTTAGCGGCCGGCTATTTCATGTATCGCGGTGGCGGTCAGGAAAATTACACTGAAGAAACAGAGCCATTCGTTGACAATAGTTATTCAGCCTATTATTCCGCTCCGCAAGGACTCCCTAGGCCTGTTCATGGCCCGATGTTTTCGCTGGGGGGCATTGCGCGTATAGGAGCAAAGGCAAGTTTTGTATTTGACTCCATGCTTGGCTTTTTTGAGCATACGTACTACGAGGAACAAACCACAACGCTGGTGCCTGAAATTTATAACCCGATCTTTATACCCGGACTTTATAGCCATCGTATTGCTAAGCAAACTTCCAATTCGAGCGTGCTCTTCATTATGCCCGGCATGCGTTTTCAGCGCGACGAGCGCAAAGCGTTTCAATTCAACCTAGCGGGAATTATGATTAGCGACAGCGGCGACTCCTTTTCGGCACCCTTGCCCATGTGCACCTGGTTTTATCGGTTCTAAAAGCACGAGCAATAGGGAGTTAGTAGTGATTTAATCTCCAACTAACGGACTTTCATACAACCTTTTGACCTATTTTAGCGTCATCTTGGCTAAACTTGTATGAGACTACCGTTTGTTACCTCCGTGCTGTTCCTATTTGCGCTGCAAGTCGCTGCTCAAAGCGATTGCAATACGGCAACATCCGTGTGCAGCGCTGTTTATGATGAAAACAATTCACCATCAGGAGAAGGAATCGAATTAAACGAAATCCCTATTGGATCATGCAATACCGGCGAGTTCAGCAGTGCTTGGTATATTTTCTCGCCTCAAGCAGATGGCTTGTTCGGTTTTATTCTTCAGCCCCAGGTAAATGGGGATGATTATGATTGGTCGCTATTCGATATAACCGATAACGGATGTGCAGGCACAAGCAACGGACTCTCACCGGAAATCAGCTGTAATTCGTATGGTAGTTTCGGCACAAACGGCCCCACAGGAATCTCAACTGCTAATGGAGGAATTGGAAATTCGAATGGTCCCGGTGATTTAGCAGGTCCTCCCTTCAATGAGGATTTGCCGGTAACGGCCGGAAGAATTTACGCGCTAGTTGTGATGAACTTTAGTGCTGCTGCCGGTTCATTGAACGGGTATTCACTTGATTTTACGAATACAGCCGCAAGTGTTTATGATGTAGCAGCACCATCGGTTACTAATATTGACGCCAACTGGTGCACGGGCGAAGTGGTCGTTCAATTTGACGAAGAAGTCAATGTGGGAACGCTTTCGGCCGGAGATTTTGCCATCGATCAGCCCGGCTACACAGTCACTTCCTTTAGTACAAACACATCCAACTATGCCAATGAGCTTACGTTTGAAATAAGCCCGGCACCGCTTCCTTCCGGCTTGGAATTGCACATTAGCACTATCAACGGAGAGGTACTCGCCGACTTGTGTGGCAATGAGCTAACGTTCACCTCAGCCACAGGTGTTACCTCGCCCAGCACCATTGAAGTCAACCTAGATGGAAACTTCCATTTCACCTCCGCCTCCACCATTGGGTGCAATGATGTAGGTGCTTCCATTACCATGGAAGTGTTGGGAGGCGGTCCGAATCCGCCGTATCAGATGTCGGTAGATGGATTTCCGCAAGCGGGCCTAACAGTGTCTGACTTAGACTCCGGAACATATACCATTGAACTATCCGACAACACCGGCTGCAGCCGCGATACAAGCATTACAGTAACGGTGCTGGCACCTACCGTCACGATGCCGGCCGACGCCGTGCTGTGCGATTTGACAGGCTCGTTTACGGCAGCCTTTTCCGGTGGTCTTATTCTGTGGGATCCCGTGCCCGGCATTACGATAGCTTTCCCGGCTCAAGGTACCACGGCCATCACAGCCGATGCTCCCGGCACCTATGCCCTAAGCGCAACGGTAACTGCGCAGGGCTGCACATCGAATGAGTCGTTCAATGTCACGTTCAATAATCCTCCGCAATACACCACCAGCCTAACACATGCATCCTGTTTCGGAATTTGTGATGGCACCATCAGCGTGGCTAACGATAATGCCGGTAATCTGACCATCAGTGCTAATGGAAACACAGCCACAGGCCAACCCGCAGAAATTTCAGAATTATGCGCCGGGCAATTTGAGCTTCAAATAGAATTCTCTCCGGAGTGCGTGGTAACGCAAACCATCGATATTTTACAGCCTCCGCCCGTCAGTGCAACTTTCGAAGCCTCGTCGTGGATTGTAGACTTTGAGGAGCCCCAAGTAGTACTTACAAGCATTACCGAAAATGCGGATTCACTCTATTGGCAAATCCTATCACTTGATTCCATTGCCTATCACGACAGCATCTGGAACGTAACCTTACCACAAGAGCCCGGCATTTACGACATTCAATTAACGGCTATCGACACAGCCGGATGCACCGACATATTCAACGCTCAAGTTGAATTGCGCGACGATTTTCGCTTTTATCTACCATCCTGTTTTACTCCCAATGAGGATGGTCTGAACGATTTTCTGATTCCCTCTTTCACTTATGAGCCCGAGTTCTATGTGTTTCAAATCTTCAATCGTTTTGGCGACTTGGTATTTGAAAGTCGCGACTATAAAGAAGTGTGGCAAGGCGATTATAAAGGAAACGGGTATTTCGTTCCCAATGGAATCTATAGTTACATCGTAACAACACGTGGTATTGAGCGCGATGTGAAAACATACAAAGGAACCATAACCGTTATGCGATAATATCGGTTTTCGTTTACCTTGGCTCTGCATTTAAAAACTATCTCGTGATTCGCATCGAACTCATCATTTCTATGCTGCTATTATCTATCCTGACAAGGGCTCAAGATGATTGTAACTATACTCCTACCGGTAAAATTCAGAAGTTACTCGAGCAAAGTTTCGACATGAAAAAGTACGAGACCAATGAGCGCATTGAGTTTCTGGAAAAAGCCCTGGACGAAGACCCAAAGTGCACGCCCTGTCTAATGAGGCTTGGTGAGATTGAATTCAAGGTGGCCAAACGTGGGGGTTCTTTTGCATCATCCAAACAACATTTCTTGCAGCTTGACGAACTATGTGCGAACTATCACAGCGAGGTGTATTATCACCTAGGTGCGATGAGTTACGCAGACCGCGAATACGACAAAGCACTCACCTATTTCGAGAAGTTTCTGCGTTTCCCGGATGCCGACCCCTCGAAGTTTGAGAAGGACTATCAAAAGAAATATGCAGAAGTAGAAGAAGCCATTAAAAGCGTTAAGGCGTATGCAGACATCTACCGTGATGCCATCGAATACACTCCGGTTCGGGTTGGCGGCGTGTCCTCTCCCACCGACGACTACCTGCCGCTCATTTCCCCTGATGGCGAGATCATGTTTTTCACTCGAACCATTAGCAAGCAAGCTAAAGGTGATGTAGCCCCACGCACCTATGAGCACTTTTCCTGGTGCAAGCGTCCTGATATTAATACCGCATTCGATGAAGGTTCCGCCTTACCCGAACCATTCAACCAAGGCGCGAATTGTGGCGGAGCTACCATAACAGTCGATAACCGCGAATTAATCGTGGCTATGAAAAATCCAAACCCCAAAAACCCGGACAACATTGATCTGTTCTCTACGAGGTACACGCTGTTTACCAACGATGCAGGTCAAAAAGTATATCAGTGGGGACCACTGGAAAGCCTGGGCGATTTAGTCAATACACCGGATGGTTTCGAAGGACAACCTACCTTGAGCGGTGATGGTAAAACCTTGTATTTCGTGGGGGTTCGTCCGGAATGTATCAAAGACGCAAGCGGTAATTTCTCACACGATATTTTCTATACGAAACGAGCGAAAAACGGGGTCTGGGGACAAGCCAAGCCAATAGAAGGGGGCATCAACACACCGGGTCAGGAGAAAGGCCCCTTCATGCACAGCGATAGCAAAACACTTTACTTCGCAAGCGACGGACACATTGGCGTTGGGAAGATGGACCTGTATTTCTGTAAAATCAAAGATGACGGCGGAATCAATGAGATCAAAAACATTGGCTATCCCATTAACTCCGAAGCTGACGAACTAGGCATTGTTGTAACAAGCGATGGAGAGCTTGCCTATTTCGGCGCAAAGAATTTTCAGAACAATAAAGGATGGGACCTATATGAATTCAAGATGCCGGAGAAAGCAAAACCAGAAAAAGTGATGGTTGTGAAAGGTCAGGTGAAAACTACCTCCGGCGAACCTCCGGCGCAGGCTAAGGTCGAAATCAATTACACTGAAAGCAAACAGAAAGAAGAGGTGGACGTAAATGCCGATGATGGAACCTATGCCGCAGTTGTACAGATAAGCCGAAATGAAAACGTCACACTCAGTGTAGAAGGCGACGACATTGCATTCAACTCCCGCGTGATTGCTAAGAAAGATGATCCCGCGCCTGTTGTTACAAAGCTTAACATGGAAACGCGTGAGGCGAAAGCAAATGAAACGTTCGTCATCAACGACATTTATTATACTACCAATAGTGCTGATATTGAAGAACGATCGAAAATCATCTTAGATGCATTTTCCGAATATCTGATGAAGCACCCTTCGATGGTCATTGAAATTTCAGGACATACCGATAGCCGAGGAGATGACAACACGAACAAAGCTCTATCTGCCGAGCGCGCATTCGAGGTAATGAAATACCTGGTAGATCATGGCGTAGAAGCCAAGCGCCTGTCTTACCAAGGCTATGGTGAATCGAAACCCGTGGGTGACAACAACACGGAAGAAGGTCGCTCCTTGAATCGCAGAACGGAATTTGTGATCAAAAAAATGTAGTCGAATCTTATACTCAGCAGGCTGCTACTCCACAAAGATGAAACAGCATACGTGCACCTACATTGCCATTCCAATCATCGCTGCCGGGAGCAACTTCCACTAGATCAAAACCTATAATTGTCTTTCCGTGGCGCTTTAATGCCGAGAGCAAAAATGTAGCTTCATCGAACCACAAACCACCGGGAACGGGAGTGCCTGTGTTGGGGCATAACGTTGGATCAAGTCCATCAATATCAAAACTGATGTGTACTTTCTGCGGCAACTTTTCCATAATCTCGTCGACCTGCTGCGCCCAGTTTTTACCCACATACCGTTCACGTTGTAATTGGGCATTGGTGAAAACATGCACACGCCCTGACTCCTTATCGGCGACTTCCTTTTCTTCCGCACAAAAATCGCGAATACCAACTTGCACCAACGATGTCAGCTGAGGCAGATGAAGCGCATTGTACATGATAGAAGCATGCGAGTAAGTGAAACCCTCATAAGCAATCCGCAAATCTTTGTGCGCATCGATGTGAAGAATACCAAACGATTCATGTCGCTTGGCTTGAGCTCTGAAATAGCCCAATGGCGTTGAATGATCTCCACCAACCAAGCCCACGACCTTTCCTGCATCAAGCCAATGCGTAACCTGTTTTTCAACCCACTGGTTCATTTGTTCGCATGCAGTGTTGATTTCAGCTTGCAAGACTTGCGCCTCGGAATTATTGGGGACATCAACCCCATCTTCCCACATGTCGATGATTTGTGCTGCTTTTTGTTTCAAGTCAGCACTTCGAAGTAACATATCCTCCGGAATATCGACCATGCCAATTCCCTTCTTCCATAATTCAGGAAACTCCTGGTGATACAAATCGACTTGAAAACTGGCCTCTAAAATATGATTCGGACCATCGCTGGTTCCTGCGCCGTAGCTAGTTGTTACTTCCCAAGGGACAGGAATCAACACTACATCACACTCCTCATTGGAAAAAGGAAGTCCATAGATATTGGCATCTTTTAATCCGGCTGAGTTCGGATTAAAGGTTGAAATTTTCTCAAGCTTATTCATGGCCGCGAAAATAAGATGCAGCCACGTCTATGAGAAACGAGATTTATGAATTGCAACGGTTAGCTCTATAGAAAGCAGATGCCCGATAAATCAATAGCCACCTCCCACCGCCACGTAACCTCGATCGCGATTGTATTCGTCGGCTGCCAGCCACAAGGCATCTTCTTTGGGCGACTCAAGCAGCAAGCTGCTACCCGAAAGTAAAAGCCCCAATAGCATCATCGGATTGAACTGTATGGGCTGGCCGGCCTGAACAGCCATCGAAGAAGCGAGAACACCGGCGCCGCTGCCTATCAACCCGAACTGAATAACGCGAAACTTACGATAATCTTTGAGGTGAGCCGTAGCTCCAAGGTTATCGGCGAGATCAACCTTCATATTGCTATAGCCCACCTTTCGCAGAGGTTCATCACCTACATTGTAAAACTGAAAAGTGGTTCCATCAGAAAGACCCTCACCGTTGGGGCCGGGCTGCAAAAGCGGACCACCATATACATCCATATCGATTCGCTGGTACAAATTCGTTCTTCCTCTATCGATGCACATAGCAAAGGATGGCTTATCGAAGCCTTCTATGCGTCCCAGGTTTGCGAAGTACCCATGGTTGTTGCGGAAAAACTCGACTTCCTGAGCCGGATACATCATGCCATCCAACTGAAACAGCGGTTCTGTATTTGAAGGCGTGAGGTAAAGCAACTCTTTGCCTTCAATCGTTTCACCGCTCATCAATTGTATATGAGAACGGGAAGAAGTCTTTTGTCCGATGAGGTTCAATACAATGAACGTGAAGCATAGGGTTATGGTTGCGCGCATACAGGTGAACTTTGCGCGATTCTACGCTCCTAGCTTAAGGAAGGTTTCAAAACAGACCTATTTCTCTTTTGACTTTGCTAAATCTTCAAGAGCTGCCTCCAATTGGGGGAACTCAAATTGGAAGTTCATTTTTTCAGCGACCGCAGACCTAACGTTCATGCCACGCAGAATCAACTCACTATCGACACCTAGCACAGCCGTCCCAATTTTGATTAACCAAGCCGGAGCTGCTATGCCGAAACGAGTGGAAAGGCTCTTGCGGAAAGCGAACATAAAACCCCTATTCGACAAGGGTTTCGGGGCGGCTGCATTGACGATTGGCGGTGGATTTTCCTGCTCAATAATCGTTGAAATAAGACGCATTAAATCGAGCATATGAATCCAGCTCATCATTTGCTTGCCATTTCCCTGTGCACCTCCATTCCATGTTCGAGTGAGGAATCGGAAAATGGGATAGACTCCTCCTTGCCTTCCAAGAACCAACGTGATGCGTAACACTACTTTATGCGTCATTGGCGCAGGGCTGATCTGCAGCGCTTCTTCCCATTGGCGAGCAACATCAGCCATCACACCCTCGCCATTGGCCGGCGAAAACTCATCGTTGACATGATCTGCGTCTTCACGATAAATCGAGGCACCACCGGCATTTACCCATACTCGAGGGGGGTGTTTGCAAAGCGCAATAGCATCGCCCAAAGCACGGGTAGTTTCCACCCGCGACCGAATTAACTCCTTCACATTCTCCTCTGTAAAGCGACAGTTGACCGATTTACCTGCCAGGTTCACCACTGCATCTGATCCTTCGAGCGCGCGCACCAGCGAAGGTTGATCATTCCATGTACCGTCCGCCTTGCTCCGCCCGATTGTCAGTACCTTCCAACCATGCTCCATAAAAAAAGCATTCAAGGAACTGCCCACAAAGCCGGAAGCACCTGCAATTACAATCGTCTTCATAAGAGATTAAACAAACAAATTAAATGTCGGTTCAGGTGTTCATGTTTTTCGGGAAGGGGAAATGGTGATATGGTGAAATAGTGAAATGGTGATTGACACACTTTGTTTGGCAGACTAAACAGACTCGTAAAAAACAAAAAGGGGAAGCTTCTGCCTCCCCTATTCTGTCTTTATTCCGTGAATTACATTCTGAAACCATACATGGCTTCCATGCCATTGGCATAATAGCCTCTGATTTCAACGTAGGAACCCGCTTTATTTTGCAGAACCGTTTCCAAGTCTTGCGGTGAATTGATTGCCTGACCATCGATTCGGGTAATGATGAATCCTTTTTGCAAGCCAATCGATTTGAATTTACCGGCCTGCAGCTCCATCACTTTTGCCCCGCCTGATATGCGCAGTTTGGCCTTGTCTTCCGGTGAAGGAATTCCGAAAGTTGCCCCAAGACTCTGCACAGTTGGGCCGCTTTCCTGCGCTTTGAAATCTTCCAGCTCGGCACGACCACTTCGGTTTCGCAGCGTTACATCCACCACTTGCTGTTTTCCTCCTCGCCAAACAGTCACCTTCACCTTATCACCCGGACGATAGCGGCTCACCTGTTCTTGAAGTTGCGGCACATTATTCACGGGACGCTCATCAATCTTTTGAATAACATCACCCGATTCTATTCCACTTTCGGCAGCAGCTCCGCCCTCCGACAATGAACTCACGAATACACCTGCTACCTCTTTGAGCCCCTTCTCTTTGGCAATTTCCTGAGAAACCTCCTCGATACGAACGCCAATGAAAGCCCTTTGCACGTGACCGAATTCTATTATATCGCGTGATACCTTTTTCGCAATAGAAGAAGGCACAGCAAATGAATAACCTGCAAAAGCTCCTGTGCGCGATTGGATGGCCGTGTTAATGCCAACGAGTTCGCCCTTGGTATTCACGAGAGCACCTCCACTATTTCCCGGATTCACAGCAGCATCAGTTTGAAGAAATGACTCTACCGGAAAAACCTCTTCACCGTTGTTGCGTTCGCGCGAAAGCAGATTGATGTTGCGGGCTTTTGCACTTACAATTCCTGCAGTAACCGTACTAGTCAAATCAAAGGGATTGCCAACAGCAATAACCCATTGGCCAATGCGAACGTCGTCGCTATTGCCCCAAATGATCGCAGGCAAGCCTTCTTCTTCGACTTTTATAACAGCTATATCTGTGCTTGGATCGCGGCCAACAATGGTCGCATCATACTCCTTGTTATTGTTCAGTGTAACACGCAATTTTTCGGCACCTTCTACTACGTGGTTGTTCGTGATAATGTAGCCATCGGCAGAAATGATAACTCCCGATCCGGAGCCCTCCTGAACATGTGGCTGTTGCTGGTAGCCAAAGAAATCCGACCACGGATTAAAAACAGGTTGCATGGTGGTTTGTGTTTTCACGTGAACAACGCTGTTCACCGTTCGCTCTGCAGCCATGCTAAAATCGCCCGCCACTTCACCACCAAGAGATGCATACTGAGCAACACCCAAGCTCGAAGAAGGAGCCTCGTTGAATTGGGCACGAGCGCCAGATTCAAAAAAGATACGATACGTTCCCAATGCAAGCACACCGCCGGAGAACGCCATTGCCATCATCATAAGATTCTTTCTCATAGTACAATCGAAATGTTAGAGTTTCAAAATCGGTTTCAAATGTATAACCGCCGAATGTGCTCTTCATTGCTCTGACGCTGTAAAATTCTGTTAAGGAAAAACACGACCGTTGCGAAAGAATTATTGGCTCGTTGTTCCTCCTGTTAACCGTGCCTTTGCACTACTTTCGAAAAGAAGTTTAGCTAACTAAGTGTACAAATTACACTTTGTTTATATTTGAGCCCTAATCGAATCGATTACCATGAAAACAATTCTATTCTCGTGTGCATTTATTGCGCTACCACTACTTGGCGCGGCACAAATCCTTACGACGAATCCTCCGTTCCCAACGCAGAATGACGTCATTACCATTACCTACAATGCCGGCTCCGGAAATGCCGAGTTGAACAACGTGGTTCCACTCTATGCTCATACCGGAGTGGTCACTCAAAACGATGTAGACAATTGCGTGAACAACTGGCAATATGTAAAGGGTCCGGACAATGTTTGGGGCACCGCGAACAGTTCTTTATTGCTCTCTCCACAAGGAAGCAATAACCATACGATCCAAATACAGCCATCTGCCTTTTACGATGAAATGCCGGCAGGCACCGATGTTGCCCGACTGATGTTCGTATTTCGCAATGCCAATGGTGCATTGGTAGGACGAAATGCCGATGGATCTGACATCTACTTGGATTTGTATGAACCTGGCTTTCATGCCGGTATTCTTCAGCCCTTTCAGCAAGTCATTAACGCGAATGTGAACGAAAACATCCCACTTCAATGTGCTTCATCATCGCCGGCCACCTTAACGCTCACCATCAACGGTGAAGTAGTTGCCACTGCTGAAAACGCAACAACACTGAACTATACCTTTAGTCAATCGACCAATGGAGGATACGACGTTGTGCTAACAGCTGCCGACGGAGTAAATAGTGCGAGCGAAACCATTCTCATTAATATCAATCCGCAGCCTGCCACACTCGCTGCGCCTGTTGGAACGCAAGACGGCATAACAGTAATCGACAACTCTACAGTGCGTTTGCAATTGCATGCCCCTAACAAAGATTTCGTTTATGTGCTGGGCGACTTCAACAACTGGCAATTCAACGCCGCATATTTGATGAACCGCACACCAGATGGCAACAAATACTGGCTTGACATAACCGGCCTTGATCCAAACACAACCTATGCGTTTCAATACATCGTTGATCTTGAGGATATGCGCATCGCGGACCCATACACCGAAATGGTCCTCGACCCATGGAATGATCAATGGATTCCAGCCACTACTTACCCGAATATACCGGAATACCCTCGATGCAGCACCTCACAAATTGCCTCAACATTCAAAATCAATGAGGACAACTACAACTGGACAGACGCCTCCTATACACGTCCTCCTGCAGAGCGATTGGTTGTATATGAGTTGCATGTTCGTGATTTTATTTCGGCCAGAAACTACCAAACGCTCACCGACACGCTCGACTATCTGGAACGACTTGGGGTTACGGCCATTGAATTAATGCCTATCAATGAATTTGAAGGTAATGACAGCTGGGGATACAACACTTCCTTCTTCTTTGCACTCGACAAAGCCTATGGAACCGAAGAGTCGTTCAAAATCTTCGTAAATGAATGCCACAACCGAGGCATCGCCGTTTTAATGGATATTGTGGTTAACCATGCCTTTGGCCAAAACCCGATGGTTCGCCTGTACTTCAATCCAAATGCAGGTGAGTATGGTCAGCCTACCGCAGAGAATCCATGGTTCAACGAGACACCACGTCACGACTTTAATGTGGGCTACGACTTCAACCACGAAAGTGCACTTACGCGTAATTTCTTCAAACGGATGATGCGACACTGGATTGAAGAGTATCACATCGATGGCTATCGCTTGGATCTTTCGAAAGGACTGACACAAAACTACACCTTGGGCAACATCGGTGCCTGGGGAGCCTATGATCAAAGTCGAGTGAACATACTTACCGATTACTACAATGAAATTCAATCGCACGAGCCAGGAGCCTATGTCATACTCGAACACTTGGGAGATAACAGCGAAGAGACTGCTCTTGCAAACATCGGTATGATGCTTTGGGGAAAAATGACAACCGAATACGAACAAGCCAGCATGGGCTACAACACCAATTCGAACTTGAGCTGGGGTGTTTACACCTCACGTGGATGGAATCAGCCTCGTTTGGTTAGCTACGGTGAAAGTCACGACGAAGAACGACTGATGTTTAAAAACCTGAACTACGGTAATAGCAATGGTGCATACGACATTCAGAACCTCACAACTGCTTTAGAGCGTCAAGAGCTGGCACATACTTTCCTTATTCCTATTCCGGGTCCGAAAATGATCTGGCAATTCGGAGAGTTAGGCTATGACTACTCCATTAACTACTGCCAAGACGGCACGATAAATCCTGATTGTCGCACCTCAGCTAAACCTGTTCGTTGGGACTATCGCGATGTTGCCGAACGATTTAACGTGTATAAAGTGGTGAGCGCGTTGAACGAGGTTAAAAAAACAAACCCTATTTTTTCTACAACCGACTTCGACATCGATCTAGGCGGCTTGGGTAAGCGCTTGCATCTGAATACCGCAGACCTGAAGGCTACTATTGTGGGTAACTTCAATGTAATTCCAATTGATATGGTACCCGGTTTCCAGCACACAGGGCCTTGGTATGATTTCTTCGGAGGTAATACAATTGATGTTACAGATTTAAATGCTGCCATGAACTTCCAGCCTGGAGAATACCACGTGTATTTCGATCAACCGCTTTTTGCTCCTGATACAGCCTTGAACGTAGCAGAAGCGATAGAAGTTTTCGGTTTTAACTTCATGGTTTACCCTAACCCTTCTTCTGACCGTGTAAGCATTGGATTCCGCAATAACGGTTCGCAAAAAGTCAGCATCGAATTGCTTGACATCTCCGGTCGTTTGGTAGAAACCATTGACAGCCGCAACTTCTCTTCAGGCGTTCAGAGCATTGAATGGAGTTGCAGCCATGTGCCGCAAGGAACCTATTTCGTTCGCATTCAAGGCGAACATTTGAATGAATCGCATCCGCTGATAATCAGCCATTAAAAAAAACGGGTAAGTGTTGAAGATACACTTACCCGTTTTGTTTTATGTTTGACACCTTAACATTAACCAAGTCCTAAACAAAATCACTGTGATGAAGAAATTCTACTCTTCACTTTTTCTAGTCGGCGCCATTCTGTTTACAGCAAGCAGCATAGCGCAGACAGTTAGCGGAAAAGTCTACGACCCGGCCAATCAAACGCTGCCAGGTGTGGTCGTAAAAGACAAACAAAGCGGTAATGGCGTTGCCACCGACATCGATGGAAACTACACGCTCAATCTTGTTCCCGGCAAACACACGGTGGAGTTTGTCTTGATTGGTTACATCAATCAATCGAAAGAAATAACCCTAACAGAAGGTCAAAAGCTCGCTTTAAACATCACCCTGCAAGAAGACGAGAAGATGGCAGAAGAAGTAGTTGTTGTGGGGTATGGTGTACAACGTAAGCGCGATGTTACCGGTTCCATTACGCGTATCGATGGCAAAGAACTGACCCAAGTGCCTGTGCCTAGCTTTGAAGCCGCCCTACAGGGACGCGGAGCAGGTATTCAGGTTTCGCAAGGATCCGGGTTAGCGGGTTCAGGATCTCTGGTGCGCATCCGTGGTATCAGTTCTATCTCGGCCGGCGGCGACCCTCTTTACGTGGTAGATGGTATACCCATTACCCAAAACCCATTCTTGCGCGGCAATTCGGGGGCAATGAACTCCAACCCGCTCACGTTCTTGAACCCAAACGACATTGAGAGCATTGAAGTTTTGAAAGACGCCGCTGCAACCGGTATCTACGGATCACGTGGTGCAAATGGCGTTGTTCTCATTACCACCAAGCGCGGTAAAAAGCAAGGATTAAGTCTCGACCTCAATGTGCGCATGGGCACATCAGAAGCAGCTGCCAAGCCAAACATGATGAGTACGGATGAATATCTGCAGATGCGTCAGGAAGCGTGGGAGAATGACGGTGGCACGGGTTACACCTGGTTACCTTCGCTGTCAGGTGCACTCGATTCACCTGAAGTTCGCGAACAGAAATACAAGGAAGCTCAGAAAACAAATACAAACTGGTTCGATGAGTTGACCGGCGTTGGTATCAAGCAATCGTACAACATCGGCATCAACTACGTGATGAACAAAGCGAAGTTCTATGCAAGCTTGAGCAACGACGACAACGGGTCATACATCATTGGAAATCGATTTGTCCGAAATAGTGCACGCTTGAATGCTGACTTCAACATTTCCAAGAAACTCCTTTATAATGTTGGAGGATCGTTCACTCAAAGCGTGAATAACCGCGTTGATGCCGCATGGAGTGGCGGTGTTGGTGAAGCCATGTCGACTGCTCTTCCCTACTACCCCGTTTATGACTCAACCGGCAAGTACTTTATGTGGAATGGCGGATACTCCAATCCGATTGCCTATCGCGAACAGCGTCAATGGGTGAATCTTGAGAAGCGTGTGCTGACGAATCACTCTCTTACTTATCTCATCAACAATCATTGGTCTTTGCGAGCTACGGGATCACTCGACTACCTGGATCAGGTAGAAATGAAGTACATGCCAATAGGCGTAAACGTGGGTCAGATGCAAGACTATGCCGAGAAGTTTCCTACCTGGGTTACCAACTGGAACTCGAACGGAACCGTGAACTACAACCGCACATACAAGGAAGACCACCGCGTGTCATTCATGGCGGGTAGCGAGGTTCAGAAATCGGTCACACGAGGTTATTCGCAGGTGCGCTACCCGGGCTTAGCAGCGTTGCCTACTGCGGCAGAAGTTGATGCAGATACGATTACACCACAGTTTGGTAATTCGTACGAAGAAGTGACCACGTTTGTCAGTTTCTTCGGTCGTTTCAACTATTCAATAGACGACAAATATTACTTCCAGTTGGTGTCGCGTGCCGATGCTTCCTCGAAGTTCGGTGCCAACAGTCGCTGGGGTAATTTCCCATCGGCATCGGTGGGATGGATCGCCAGCGAAGAGAGTTTCCTGAAAGACAACAAAGTAATCAACTTCTTGAAGCTACGCGGCAGTTGGGGTGTAACCGGAAATGCCGACATTCCGCGAACAGCACAATTTGAAACCTGGGACCAAGGAGCCGGCGGTTATTTTGGTAATCCGATTCGCTTCCAAACTCAATTGGGTAACCCTGATCTGAAATGGGAAACTTCCATGATTCTGGATGCATCCATCGAATATGGTTTATGGAACGACCGCATTCACGGTACTATATCCGCTTACAGCAAGCGCACAAGCGATGTATTGCTGCAATACAACGTGCAAACCAGCACCGGTTTCTCAAACGTTTGGGCCAATGCCGGCGAAATTCTTAACCAGGGGCTTGAGTTCAGCATCAAATCAAACAACCTGAGTCCGGAGTCAAAACTTCAATGGATAACCGATTTCAACATTTCACGAAACATGAACGAGGTAATCAGCATTGGTGAGTTTACTCCTGACGCATTAAGCGGTGGTACCAACGACTCACGTGTTCAGATTGGCAAACCCGTAGGTTCTTACTTCCTGGTGCCTTTTGCTGGTATTGACCCGACTAACGGGCGCCCCATGTATTATGATCTCGATGGCAATAAAACCTATGAGTACAATCTGAACAATCGTCAATATGCAGGCGCAGGTTTGCCAAAAGGATATGGCGGTATCACCAACAGCTTTACTTATGGCGGTTGGTCTTTGAGCGTATTCATGACATACAGTTTGGGCTCAAAAATCTTCGACTCATCGGCCAAGCGTCAGCTTGGTGTAACTACCGACTGGAATATGCGCACCGACAAGTTTGATCGTTGGCAAGAACCTGGCGATGATGCTCGATTCCCAGTTCAGACTCTTCAGGAAAACACCTATGGCTTGCAATCGGGCAACCCCTGGTGGAACACCACCTTGTTCATTTATGACGCTGATTATCTGCGTTTAAAGAACATTAGCTTGGGCTATAACTTCAAGATGAAAGAAAATAGTCCACTACGCAACCTGACTGTGCAAGTAGCTGCATCGAACTTATTTGTGATTACAAACTTCGTAGGCTTAGACCCGGAGTTGGTGCGTGACTTTGAAAATCCGCAAGATCGCAACCTGAGTCCGAACACTACCTACCTGACGCCTCCCCAGGAGAAAAGTTATTTCGTAACCTTAACCGCCAACTTCTAATCCAGAACCAACATGAAAAAGATATTCATTCTTGCATTCTGCTTCACTTTGCCGTTGGTTTCATGCAACAAATGGCTAGATCAACCTCCAACGGGCAACCTGCGTGAAGACCTCTTCAATACGGCAGAGGATGCTCAGGAAACGCTCAACAGTTGTTACGATGCATTGGCGAACCTGTACGATGGACGCATACAGAGCATTTCAGAACTACTGAGCGACAATATTACTCAACCCAACACCAACAACGATTTGCGTTCGGTGTATGCGCGTCAAACAACCTTCTTTAATGGCACTACCAACAAAGTATATCAGGATTTGTATACCGTGGTTTGGCGCTGCAACACGCTGCTCGACAACATCGATGTAATTCCAAATTTCGACACCGGAGAGAAGGAGCGACTCATTGCTGAGGCTCGCTTCCTGCGTGGATTCTGCCATTGGGCTGCGGTTAAACTTTGGGCTCAGCCATATGGTTGGACACCGGGAAACACCCATCCGGGCGTTCCTATCCGCAACCGTGCCGCCGCCGATCCATTGTTGAGAAGCACTGTTCAAGAGGTATATGACTTCGTTCAAGAAGACTTTGAATTTGCTTATGCCAACTTACCGGAAACAAATGGTATTTACGCCAGCAAAATGGCGGCTGCCGGCGTGTTGGCCACGTTTCACTTCCTGAAGCAAGAATGGAATTTGGCCGTTCAATACAGCACAGAAGTAATCAACTCCGGTAACTTCTCTTTCGAAACGGAAAGCCTGGATCGTTATCCGGAGATTACACAGAGCAATAACACAACGACCGAATTTGTTTTCGGAACAGTTTCTACTCTGTTTTCTATTAACGGCGGTTCTATTGCTCAAGACCGTCGTTGCGGTTCTTTTGTAAACAACTATCAGATTAACAACGGCATTGCGGAATTGATGGTGAGTCAGAATTTCCAGGACTACATTAACCTCAACCCGGCCGACAAGCGCTTGTTACAATGGTTTACCTTCGAAAGTAACCGAGCATTCTTGAAGAAGTTCTTTACGAATCAGATCTACAGTGTGCCTATCGTGCACCTCACCGAATTGCATCTGATTCGCGCAGAAGCCATCGCAGAGAGCGGCGGTGATTTGTCGACTGCCCGAGCTGATATCAATAAGATTCTCAACCGTGCTTTCGAGGCGGGAACCAATGAGATTTCAGAATCAGCCACTGCCGAAGACGTTATTGCCGAGGCACGCCGTCAATATCGCATTGAACTCATCGGTGAAGGAAAGTATACCGAGCAACTTCGCAGATATGGCGTTATGGGAGAGAACATCATAATACGTGATGCCCCATACGATTGCCCGGGAATGGCTATTCAATTTCCCAACGCAGAATCGACCGTTATCGGCTTTGAACTGAATCCGGAAGGCGGCTGCAATTAATACACTTAAACCGACATTTGTATCATGAAAAAGATATTCATACTAGCAGCATCCATAGCGCTAACTGTTTGGGCTTGTAAGCCTGATGTGAAAGGAGAATTGGGTGAACCCGCGAATAAGCTTGACGGCATGGCCGGCACATGGGAGATTGTTTCTTTCAAGCAACAAGACCCAAATAATCCAATTCGCGAGGAGCGCGATTTGAGTGAGTTTTATATTATCGATGGTGAGACTCCTTATCGGTTGACTTTTGACAAAGACTCCATGACCTACAGTGTGGCTGCAGGTCCAGGAAAGAACTATTTCGGATCAGGAGGACAATGGGAGTTCGACAATAACGAGTACCCAACATTCTTGTATTTGTATACACCCACAGACACATTGGAAACATTATTGGGTTCAGTTGTCAGACCATCTGACTCACAGCTGAATATTCAATTGGAGAATTACTGCGAGGCTGAAGATGGAAGCCGCACAACCACATCTATCTATACTTTTACCTTTAATCGTTTGAACCCCTAAGTCATGAAGAAGATAATTTCAACCCTGGTTGCTCTAAGCGCTTCTTTGCTAGCATTCTCACAGGCAGCCTATATCCAGCCCTCACCCACGGGTAAAAACGACACCATCACATTGTACATCAACGTTGCACAAACAACAGATGGAACGATGAACAATGCTCTGAGCGCCATGCTTACAGACCACCCCAATGATACCGTATACCTTTGGACGTGGCAACCTGCAGGACCGGTAGCAGGAAATGGAGACTGGACGAACTCCAACAGCGCGATGGCTATGACAAAAGTGGAAGGAGCAGAGAAACTCTACAGCATTCGTTTTAAGCCAACCTCATTTTATGGTGTTGATGCCACAACCTTTTTCACCAATGGTATTTCCTGTTTGGCTAAGCTGAAAAGCGGAAATGCCTATCAGGGTGAATACAACGGGGAAGCGAAGACGGAAGACTTAAGCATCAACATCATTCCCAAGCTGTGCGATGAACTGTACTGTGTTTTTCCGGAAATTGCCAAAACAGATGACTATGTGTCTATAACCTATGACAACACGCAAGAAACAAATCCGGATTTGCAAAACCTCAGTGAGGACGATTGTTATCTATTTCTGCGCGCAGAGCAAAGCACATTCGTAGCATATAACTATGCCGATGCGGCCTTAGTATCTACGCTACCTCAATTGAAAATGAAGTACATCGGTGATGGTAAATTCCGACTCACGATTATACCCAGTGACTTTTTTGCAGAGGCCGGTGTTCTTCCGGAAGGATTTACATTCAACAAACTCAAATTTTATATTTTGAAATCGGGTTATACCTACACGACTTCACCTCCTTTCCAAT
Source organism: Flavobacteriales bacterium (assembly GCA_947465255.1). GTDB lineage: Bacteria > Bacteroidota > Bacteroidia > Flavobacteriales_D > Sanyastnellaceae > JAIBBG01. The sequence continues at coordinate 18,655 of CANIAA010000011.1, forward strand.
CGTTCAGCTTCATCAACTGCAACTAACAAGAATTTTACACCTACTAAAAAGGTCAGAAAGAGTTTGCATGGCAAACGCTTTCTGACCTTTTTTCTTAGAATAGATTGTCTACAGATTCTTCGCCCGGTTCCAGTACTCGTCCATTTCAGCAAGTGTCATCTCGCCCATTTTCTTTCCATCCTTTGCGCTCTCTGTTTCCAGATATTGGAAGCGTTTGATGAACTTCCGATTGGTTTTTTCCAAGGCATCTTCCGGGTTAATGCCTTTGAAACGGGCATAATTGATGAGCGAAAACAACACATCGCCAAACTCCTCCTCCATCTTATCGCTGTTGGCATCCGCCTCCTCCTTAAATTCACCAAGCTCCTCCTCCACTTTATCCCACACTTGATGTGCGTGTTCCCAATCGAAACCGACTCCTCTGGCCTTATCCTGAATTCGAGAAGCCTTCACCAAGGCCGGCAATCCCTGGGGCACTCCTTCCAACACACTCTTCTTCCCTTCCTTGAGTTTTAGCTTCTCCCAATTGGCCTTCACTTCGTCTTCATTGGCCACCTGCACATCGCCATAAATATGCGGATGCCTGCTGATGAGCTTCTCGCATATACCATTGAGTGAATCGGCAATATCGAATGCTCCTTGTTCGGAGGCAATCTTGGCGTAAAACACCATATGAAGCAGAATGTCACCAATCTCCATTTTGAGCTCCTGTAAATTGCCCTTGATAATGGCGTCGCCCAGCTCATACACCTCTTCTATAGTAAGATGACGAATGCTGTCAATCGTTTGCTTCTTATCCCAAGGACACTTTTCGCGCAGCTCATCCATAATAGTGAGCAATCGTTCAAAAGCGTCCTTCTTGGCTTGCATTGTATTCATGAAACAAATGTAATCTCTTGGTCATAGATGAATTCAACCCACTGTTACGAGCTAGGCCATCTCTTATTCACAATTTTTCTTAGAGCTATGCGGCAAGCGGTTTCCCTTCGTTTATTCGCAGTATGAAAAAAGTCTTTATCGCCGCTGCCCTGTTTGCAGCCATTCAGTTCGGTCATGCTCAAAGCAGCATGGTTACGCCTAAGAAAGCTGACTTCAACCAATGGCACATGCTCGATGCAGCCGATGGTTCTGCGGGAGTAAGCGCGATCAAATCGTATGAAGAGTTTTTGAAAAACAAGAAGTCTACACCGGTAGTGGTTGCGATTATAGATAGCGGCACCGAGACGTTTCATGAAGACTTGCGCGACAAAATTTGGGTGAATACCGACGAAGTTGCCGACAACGGAATCGATGACGACAAGAATGGCTACATTGATGATGTGCACGGATGGAGCTTCATCGGCGGTCCCGGAGGTGATGTATCAGCCGACAATCTCGAGTTTACACGTATTTATCGCGAGAAAAAAGCGCGATTCGGACACGTTACAGATGCTGCACAAGTTGCTAAAAACGACAAGGCGGATTACGAACACTACCTTAAAATGAAGGCAGAATATGATCGCCGCATGGAAGAAGCACAAGGAGGACTCATGCAAATTGCCATGGTTGAGCAGTTTGCCACCAGTGCCAAAGAGGCCGTTCGACAGCACTTGGACAAAGACACTTATACTGTTGAAGAAGTTGCCGGAATTCAAACAGAAGATGAATTTTTGGCTGCAGCTAAAGGGTTCGTTATTATGTCTATGACAGAGGATATTGACGGACAAATTGCAGAAGGCCGCAATTACTATCAAACGCAAACCGATTTCCAGCTCAACCTGGATTTTGATCCGCGTTCAATGGTAGGTGATAACTACAGCGACATCAACGAACGCAATTACGGAAATAACCACATTGATGGTCCGGAAGCAGAGCATGGTACTCACGTAGGTGGTATTGTAGGAGCATCATGGAACGGCAAAGGCATGGACGGTGTATGCGCACAAGCACAGCTGATGATCATACGCTGCGTTCCCAATGGCGATGAGCGAGATAAGGATGTTGCCAATGCCATTCGTTACGCCGTAGACAATGGTGCACGCGTTGTGAATATGAGTTTTGGAAAGAGTTTTTCACCCGGCAAAGAAGCGGTTGATGCAGCGGCCAAGTATGCCGAAAGTAAAGGAGTATTGCTTATTCACGCAGCCGGAAACGACTCCAAGAATATCGACGAACAGGCTAACTTCCCGAAGGATACCTACAATGACGGTGGAGTATGCAGCACATGGATGGAAATTGGAGCCAGTGGCCCAACCATTGAAAATTTGATGGCCGATTTCTCGAACTACGGTAAGAAATCAGTAGATGTATTTGCCCCTGGTGTTGACATCTACAGCACGGTGCCCGGTGGAGGCTTTAAGGATAACAGCGGTACCAGCATGGCTGCGCCTGTTGCCAGCGGTGTTGCTGCGACAATACTGAGTTACTACCCTCAACTTTCTGCGACCGACGTGAAGGCCATCATGATGCAAAGTGCGACCGATTATAGCAAAGTGAAAATCGAACGCACAGTGGAGCGCAAAGCCATCGGAAAATTAGTTGCTCGTGTATTCATCAGCAAAAAGAAAAACGAGAAGTCTGAAATTCCGCCACGCACCTACAAGACGAAATCTGTTCGCTTTGGCAAAATGAGCGTAACCGGTGGGGTAATCAATCTCTATGAAGCCCTCAAACTGGCTGAAACCTGGAAGAGTAAATAGTCATGCGGGTATTGATGGTCTGTTTGGGCAACATTTGTCGTTCGCCCATGGCAGAAGGCGTGTTGCGAGATATCGCTAGTAGGGAAGGTCTTTCGATAGAAGTAGATAGCGCCGGAACAGCGAATTATCATGTCGGTGAAGCCCCCGACCCTCGTGCCATTTCGTGTATGAGAGAGTATAATATTGACATCTCATGTTTGAGCGGAAGGCAGTTTACCGCTGCTGACTTCCATTCATTTGACCACATTTTGGTTATGGACCATTCCAACCTGCGAAATGTGCTTGCTCTAGCCGGAAATGAGTACCAACGCAATAAGGTGAAACTGCTGCTCGATTATTCCCCCAATGGCGCTCAACGCGAAGTACCCGATCCCTGGTATGGAGATATGAACGACTTCCATCATGTATATCGACTTCTCACGGAATCACTGGAGAGTTTTTTAAAGACTGTCAATTATTGATAATTGAGGTGCTGATCCCTCCCCGCTTGTATAGGTTTAACGGGATGTTACAATTTCTTCCAAATCCGAGATGTTTCTGGACAGGTCCGTCTGGATTATTTCCCATAAAACTTCATCATCGACATCAAAAAACTCATGCACGATGAAGTTGCGTAATGCCAAGAAATGATTCCAAGGAAGTTGTTTGTGCCTGCGCTGAAAGTTGAAGGGTATATGCTTCACGCTTTCCCCCATAATTTCAAAATTGCGAATCACCGCATCTTTCACCAATTCATCTTGGTCGAAATCTTCGAACGATTTAAAGTCGGCCGTATAAGCGCGCACTTTCTTCATGGCCATGAGCATGGAGTCCAAAAAGAAGTCGTAACGTGCTGATGTTCCGTTCATGCGAAGTGAATAGAGGACATTATCTCGTCTTTCAACGCCGGTTTAATGGCACGAGGCGTGAGAATATCGATATGCACACCGAGCTTTTCTTCGATGTGTTCCTTCAATTCAAACAACTTCCAACCCAGCGGCTTTTCCAGTTCGACGTAAACATTGATATCGCACAACCGATTGTGGTGATGATCAATATAACAATCGAAACAACCTAGTCTAGTAACACCGTAGCGTCGCTCCAAGTCGTAACGCATTCGCGTAAGCTGTTTGACAATGTTGGGATCCATCACAATTAGCGAACAATGGTCATTTCCTTCAATAAGTAATCGGCTTCTGCATACACATCAATTACCCATAATACATAGCGAATATCGACCATTATGTTGCGGCAGATTTCCGGGTTATACATGATGTCGCTCATGGTGCTTTCCCAGGAACGATCGAAGTTGATACCGGTGAGTTCTCCCTTGGCATTGAGTGCCGGCGAACCGCTGTTGCCGCCTGTGGTATGGTTGCTTCCCGTGTAGCATACATTCAACTCCCCACCTGATCCGTAGTCACCATAGTTGCGTGCTTCGAGCAGTGATTTCAAGCGAGATCCGATTGCAAAGTCAGGATTACCGGTGTAGTATTTCTGCAGGATTCCATCAGCCGTTGTGTGCGGCGTGTAATGCTCTCCGTCGCGAGGAAAGCTGCCTTCCACCTTGCCATACGATATGCGTAATGTGCTATTGGCATCCGCCCAGTAATTTCCGGGGAACATTTTCATCATGCCTTCGGTGTACTTCTGCATCCAGAAGTCGATTTGCTTATTGAGGTCACCTACTTGCGGACGTAAGCGGGTATTATAATCGTCGGACATCATATCGGCATGCGCATAGAAATAATCTGCCTTTATCTTTTTAATCATTCCCTTGCCGGGCTTATCCAGTAGTTTAAACAGAACGGTTGAGTCTGCGAAAACGCTTTTCAAATAGAACAACATCCTATCAGATTCAGACACCTTCTCTACTTTATCCATTTCACCGCGAATGTTGTATTTCACTTCGTAAAGAGGTTGCAAACGTGCGTGAATCTGCATTTCGGTTGAAAGATCGAAATCCTTATAGAATGAACGGGCGCCTTGTTTCAATTCGTCGATGGTTGCTTGCAGTTTTCCTTTTGCCTGCAGCGTGTCATAATTCATTACCAAGTCATGAAAACGATAACTGAAATTGAACAACTCAGGTCCGTAATACATGTACTCGACAAACAATTGCGCTTCAAAATTGAGATGGTTAACCTGTTCGTAAAGTGACTTCAACTTCGGCAGTACCTCACCATATGCTTTGAATTCCGGCTTATTGCATTGGGCCGTATAGTCTTCTTCAAACTTTCTTTTTTGCTCAAGGGCTCTAAAGTTGGTCAGACCAATTTGCTGTCCTTTCCACTTTTTCCAAGCATTAGCAACATCACTTTGCTTGGCGGCGTATTTAATTCTAATCTCATCACTCGCACGCATGCGCCCTTCCAATACAGCAATGGTTTGATCACGCATATCGATGCGCATTGGATTCAACTTACTTGTAATAAAGTCAACGGCATAACTCGTGAGTAAATGCTCTGTGCGACCAGGAAATCCGTAAACCATGCTAAAGTCGCCTTCCTTTATGCCGGTAATGTTGATGGGCAAATGATGCGCGGGCTTAAAGGGCACATTGGAAGCGCTGTATTTCGCCGGTTCATTCTTGGCATCGGCATAAATGCGAAACACACTGAAATCACCTGTGTGGCGCGGCCATACCCAATTGTCTGTATCACCGCCGAACTTGCCGATTTCGCTTGGAGGTGCACCAACCAAACGAACGTCGTTGTAGGTTTTGGTTACAATAGCCAAATATTGATTGCCATAATTAAATGACTTTAACTGAAGGCCAAGCGCAGGATTCTCTTTCTTGTATTGTTCTTCCAGCGCCTTTTTATTTTTCTGCAGAACGGCGTCAGCCTCAGCTGGTGTCATTGATGCCGTAATGCCCTTTCGCATTGCTTCGGTCACATCATCCATGCGCACCACAAATACCACACTTAGCCCGTCACATCGTAGCTCCTCTGCCCTGCTCTTGGCCCAAAAACCATCAC
>CANIAA010000012.1 GCA_947465255.1 Flavobacteriales bacterium
AGAAAAAAAACTTGGCAATCCCTCAAAAAAACATACTTTTGCCCCGTTTTAAACCATTTAATACCTATAAAACATGTCAGACGTAGCAAAGAAAGTGACCGCCATCATCGTTGACAAACTCGGCGTTGAAGAGGCAGAAGTAACCCGTGAGGCAAGCTTCACCAACGATTTGGGTGCGGACTCTTTGGATACCGTGGAACTCATCATGGAATTCGAAAAGGAATTCAATATCGCTATTCCGGACGATCAAGCCGAGAAAATTGCCACCGTTGGTCAGGCAATCGAGTATATCGAAGGTCACGCGAAGTAATTCACGTTCAAATACTATAAGTTATGCAGCTCAAAAGGGTCGTTATTACAGGTCTTGGAGCGCTGACGCCGCTAGGCAATAATCTGAATGATTATTGGAACGGACTTGTCAATGGGGTAAGCGGGGCAAACCTGATTACCCGCTTTGACGCGTCTAAATTCAAGACACAGTTCGCTTGTGAATTGAAAAACTTCAATATTGAAGATCACATTGACCGCAAGGAGGCCAGACGAATGGACCCCTATACCCATTATGCATTAGTGGTGGCCAAAGAGGCTATACTGGATGCGGGTATGGATCTTGAGAAAATAAACAAAAATCGCGTTGGTGTCATTTGGGGTTCCGGTATCGGCGGCTTACTCACGTTTCAAGAAGAATGCGTAGCCTATGCCAAGGGCGACGGCACTCCGCGATTCAATCCCTTTTTCATTCCGAAAATGATTGCTGATATAGCCTCAGGGCATATCTCTATCAATTATGGTTTCCGCGGCCCCAATTACACGACTACCTCCGCCTGTGCTTCTTCAAATAACGCAATGATTGACGCGTTCAATTACATCCGATTGGGCAAATCAGATATCATTGTTACTGGCGGTTCTGAAGCCGCTGTCACGGAGGCTGGTGTAGGCGGTTTTAATGCATGTAAGGCTCTTTCAGAGAACAATGAAAACTACAAGACAGCTTCTCGTCCATTTGACGTAACCCGCGATGGTTTCGTATTGGGTGAGGGTGCAGGTTGTTTGATTTTAGAAGAGTACGAGCATGCTAAGGCGCGTGGTGCGAAGATTTATTGTGAGGTAATGGGAGGTGGCTTGAGTGCCGATGCGTACCATATTACCGCCCCACACCCGGAAGGGATTGGTGCTAAGTTGGTAATGGGCCATGCCCTTGAAGATGCAGGCATGAAGGCTGAAGATATTGATTACATCAATGTTCACGGCACATCTACTCCCCTGGGTGACGTTCAGGAGGCGCGAGCTATTCAGAGCGTATTTGGCGAGCACGCCTATAAAGTGAATATTTCAAGCACCAAATCCATGACCGGGCACTTGCTCGGAGCTGCCGGTGCGATAGAAGCAATTGCGACCATCATGGCCATCAAGCATGGTATCGTGCCGCCAACAATCAACTTCGCGAATCCAGACCCCGAGCTCGATGCTAATCTGAATTTCACATTCAATAAGGCGCAACACCGCACGGTGAATGCAGCTATGAGCAACACATTCGGATTCGGAGGTCACAATACTTCTGCTATTTTCAGAAAGTTGGAATGAGTTGGCTAAGCTCGCTTTTTAAGCGTAAAAAAGTTAATACCGAAATACAGGCCTTCGTAAAGAAGGCCTTTGGTTTTTCTCCATCTGATACGGCTGTTTATGAGCAGGCTCTCAGGCATAGTTCTGCGGCAACGAAAATTCGGCCCGGTCTGAAAAATAGCAACGAGCGTCTCGAATTTTTGGGCGATGCAATCATCGACTCCGTGGTAGCGCACTATTTATACACCAAGTATCCCATGCTTCCGGAGGGTGAGCTTACGAAAATGAAAAGCAAAGTGGTGCGACGCGAAAATCTCAACATGATAGGTTACACATTGCGCATTCATGAGCTGCTGCATCTCAACCTCGGCAGGCAAGACATGCATGATTCGATAGTTGGCAATGCTGTTGAGGCAATTGTAGGTGCGTTGTATTTAGATAGAGGCTTTAACGCCACTCGAGATATTGTGCTGCGATTGTTGAAGCAGCATGGTTTGGATACCCGAGTTCATGATGACGTTGACTATAAAAGCAAGCTGCACGAGTGGTGTCAGAAGAATAAGAGGACTCTGCAGTTCAAGGTAATTGCTCATCGAAATGAGGGTGGTGCCAGTTATTATAAGATCGCTCTGCTTATCGACGATCAGGAGTATGGCGTGGGCGATGGCGGTGCTAAAAAATCGGCAGAGCAAAAAGCAGCGAAAAAAGCCTGCGAAAAAATCTTCGATTCTAAATAATAGAATCTCCATTGCGATTTTTTATTCAACACGTACATTCGGGACAAAATTCAGATAGTCTATGTATACCCGATTTCAACAGCATCTCGCCGCCGAACTGAAGACCATTGAAGAAGCAGGCCTTTACAAGCGCGAGCGTATCATCACAACTCCGCAGGGCGCCGTTATCAAGACATCGGACGGCAAAGAAGTCCTGAATTTTTGTGCGAACAATTACCTGGGTCTTTCCTCTCATCCGCTAGTTTTAGAAGCTTCCAAGCGCGCTATCGATACGCATGGATTTGGTATGAGCAGCGTTCGTTTCATTTGCGGTACACAAGACATTCATAAGGAGCTCGAACATAAAATTGCGGAGTTTCTTCATACCGAAGACACCATTCTGTATGCAGCGGCATTTGATGCTAATGGTGGGGTTTTCGAACCTCTTTTGAACGAACAGGATGCTATTATCAGTGATGCGCTCAACCACGCTTCAATCATTGACGGTGTGCGACTGTGCAAAGCAATGCGCTATCGATATAGCAACAATGATATGGCTGATTTGGAGAAGCAACTGCTGGCGGCAAATGAAGCAGGTGCCCGTTTCAAGTTGATCGTTACGGACGGTGTTTTCTCGATGGATGGCTACGTTGCGCAACTTGATAAGATCTGTGATCTAGCGGATAAGTATGATGCAATGGTCATGGTCGACGAGTGCCACGCAACCGGATTCATCGGTAAAACAGGACGTGGAACCATTGAATTAAAAAACGTACTAGGACGTGTAGACATTATAACGGGCACGTTGGGTAAAGCGCTCGGTGGCGCCATGGGTGGGTTTACTTCTGGAAGAAAGGAGATTATTGAACTTTTGCGCCAACGCTCACGCCCTTATCTTTTCTCAAATTCACTTGCTCCGAGCATTGTAGGAGCGAGCATCGCAGTATTCGAATTATTGAGCAGCACCACAGAGTTGCGTGATAAATTGGAAAACAATATTCAGCGTTTCAAGGCAGGAATTAAGGCCGCCGGTTTCGATATAAAAGACGGCGATTCTGCAATTGTGCCCGTGATGCTCTATGATGCAAAGCTGTCCCAACTTTTTGCCGATAAACTCCTGCAGGAAGGAATCTATGTTATCGGATTCTTCTTCCCTGTTGTTCCTAAAGAACAAGCGCGTATTCGTGTTCAGCTTTCTGCTGCACATGAGCCGGAGCACATCGATAAGGCTATTGCCGCATTTACCAAGGTGGGTAAGGAGTTGGGTGTAATTTAGATTGCATCCATGGATCAGTTGCGCGCTCCTGCCGACGAGACGGCTGTGATTCGAATTGTGGGTCAGGGATTGGCAGGCAGCACTCTAGCCTTACGTCTTCATGACTTGGGTTATAAGGTGCGTATCTACGACAATGGCTATCTCTCATCTTCAAGCATGGTTGCGGCAGGCATGTGGAATCCGCTCTCGTTTGTCAATCTGAAGAGAAGCTGGCTTGCCCACGAGCTTATACCCGCTCTGCAAGAAACTTATCAGCGATTGGAGGCTTTGCTGGGGTGCTCTTTTTATCATCCACTGCCGTTACTTCGAGTTTTTCCAGACGTGGGTTCAGCCAATTTATGGGAGGAAAGAGCCCTTCATCCGGAAGTAGCGCCCTATATCAGTCAAACAGAATTAGCCGGAAGTGAACAGCATTACGGTCAGCCAAATGGTCATGGTGTAGTTCACGGAGCCGGATGGCTTGATTTGCCGTTGTTTTTGACCGCTGCGCGTGCCTTTTTGCTGGATGCGGATTCCTTTCATGAAGGCGAAGTTTCAGCGGCAGATATAACGCATTGGCATGAACAAGGTGATTGGGTAATTCAATGCACAGGATGGAAACCGATGGCCGACAATCTTTGGAACGATGCACCCATTCAACCCAACAAAGGGCAAGTGTTTACCTTGAGTATTGAAGGTTTATCAGCTGACTACATGTGCAACTTCGGTAAATTCATCATACCACTAGGGAGTGGTTTGTATCGGGCGGGATCAACCTATGAGCATGGAGTGCTCGACACAATGCCTTCCGAAGCAGCCAATGAGATTTTGGAAGACGTTCAGCGATGTGTGAAACATTCGTTTTCAGTATTCGATCATAAGGCAGGTTTCCGTCCCACTACCTTTGACCGTAAGCCCGTTATAGGCAGGCACAATCAATACGAACGGCTGTGTCTTTTCAATGGATTTGGCTCGCGCGGGGTCATGCTGGTGCCCTACTTTGTGGAGCATTTACTCAATCATCTAACTACGGACAGTCCCATCATGAAAGAGGTGCACTGGCAACGATTTGCAGAAAGAAGGAAAAGAGGCTCTTAACCGGTTATTTGGCTTGTCCTCCGCTCGGAGCAGCACCTTTCATATTTGCTACATCACGATCGAAGAAGTAGAGAGCACCTTTGTCATTACCAATCAGGTTCAGTTGATCGATGATGTGATGGGCCAATGTTTCCTCTTCGATTTGCTCACTTACATACCACTGCATAAAGTTATGGGTGGTGTAATCTTTTTCTTTCAGGCATACATCTACCACATTATTGATGGCTGCAGTCACATTATGCTCGTGAGAAAGAAGTAAGTCGAAAATGTTCTTTAGGTTTTTGAAGTCTTTTCCGGGCTCACTTACACTCGGAATGATTGCCTTACCGCCACGATCATTTACGAATTTTATCAATTTCAGCATATGCATGCGTTCTTCATCGCTATGAGCGTATAGAAAGGCACTTGCACCCGGGTAGCCATTAATTTCAGCCCAAGAAGCCATCGCCAAATACGCGTGCGAACTATCTGCTTCAACTTTAATTTGATCGTTGAGCGCTTTCTCTACTTTTTTATTGAGCATGGTATACGTTTATTTCAATAACAAATGTAGACAGGTTTAGTTTACTCAGAGACTTTGATGTTTTGCAGAGTTCTTCATTAACATTTCTACGTTCATTATCGGCTGAAGCAGGGCTCTTACAGGCAATGGCTACTTGGTAGTTTTGGAGGTCAATGGATTTTCATATTCGGAAATATGGGTTTTATTTGATTTTATCGCTGGCCGCTTGTCTGGGTTCAGTGCTTGCTTGCGCCCAAACGATTCCCGATGACAACACAGTAGCCATCATTCGAGCAAACTACCTGTATCAGTTTGCCAATAACAGCGATTGGCCCGCAGAAAATAAGAAGGGGCCTTTTATTGTGGGAATAGTTGGCAATAGTGATGTCTTTGATATTATGGTTGCCAAGTATGCTTCAAAGCCAATAGGAAGCCAGTTACTAACGGTTATTGGTGCTAATGAAGTATCGACAGCCCCACACGTGCACGTGCTATTTGTGGATCGATCTAAAAAGGCAGACCTAGCGAAATACACGCGCGATTTGCGCGGTGTCAGCACCTTAATCGTCACGAATTGGGAAGGAGCATTGGCTCAGGGAGCACATATCAATTTTCTATCTATTGACGGATCGATTCGCTTCGAAATGAATAAAACCGGCATGCAAGAATCAGCTGTAACTCCGGGAGTAAAAATTGTACAATGGGCCATTCAATGAAGCACATACAATCTCTTTTGGCATGCATAATCATACTGCTGTCGCTGACTAGTCGAGCGCAACAACTTCCGCTTGCCAGCGAAGCTGCCCGTCTGTGTCGCGAAATGCAACTTGATGCAGCTTTGGAAAAAAGCAACTTATCTATTGCCGATAAAACAGAGTCTTCTGAAGCGTATGCGTGGTATGTCAATGGATTTGTATTGAAGGAAATCTATAAGGCTCGCGAGTATGGACTTCGAAACAGCACTTATCGCGAGGAGGCTATTAAGTCCTTTGCGAATTCCATGAAATTGAAGAATGCATCACAACACCTTGCCATGACACGATTGGCGTTGAAGTATCTGGCGTCAACATACTACAATGACGCTCTTCAAGCTGCGCAATCTATTTCAGGGAGCGGCGAAGATGAGGCTCAAACCTTATTTGCTTCATTCGTAAAATGGATGCCAATTGCAGAACCGGGCATTTCCATGACCGGCTATGAAAAGGAATATACAAAATCGATAGGTCAGCGATACTTCAGTCTTTGGCAGCGCGACACGGATAGTCCGGAGTATCGTGATAAAGCAACTGCGCAGTACGAGAAAATTTTGAAGCTTGACGACTCTGATGTTGATGCGTATTACAATCTTTCCGTTATTCACTACAATCAAGCGGTTTTCATGTATCGCAAGATTGATCATGAAACGGATTTGTTTGATATGATGACCATTCAGGAAGCTGCCTCTAAGTTAATTCGTGAAGAGGCTCTTCCTCTCATGGACAAGGCATACGAACTCGCTCCGGAGAAGGGAGAAGTGGTTAGGGGAAAGATAATCTTACATCGGGCATTGGATCACGAAAAGGATGTTGAGTACTTCAAATCGGAGATTGCCCGATTGATTCGCGAAGGAAAAATTACGGCTGATCAACAGAAATAATCCGATTGAAAGTCCGATTTTCCATATCGAATAAACTGAAGTTTGGATTTGGTGTCTACATCTTCTGTGTAATTCTGCTAGCTCTTTACACGGATGATACGTTGAAGTACAGCCGCGCAGTTAACGACCGAATAAACACAATCTACGCACCTTCAATTAAGTCGCTTGAAGAGTTGGATTATCAGCTGGTAAGGGCTAACCAGCTCATGAAACAATGGGCCTACGTGCAGCAACGAGCTGACCATTTAGAACGAATAGAGGCGCTGACGTTTTGCACGCAAGTGATACCCGCGCAGTTGGCGCGAGTAGATTCTATTTCTGTACAATGGCCTATGGAGCAACAGACTGAAAAGAACATCATGTCCAGTGATATTCAATCGGTATTGTTGTTTTATAGTGAAGTACGAAATCTATTGCCGGACTTTAACAGTCATAATCCGACTATCACCGACCCGATTATTGTGATTAACGCACAAGAATTATTCATCGAAGGCGGCGATTTACAAGGTTTTCTATCGAGTGCACAAAACCGACTTCGGAAACTAACGGCTACTCAGAGGTCTGAAATGGCCATTGAGATTGAGAAGATGAATGACTCCTTTGGAGAACTCACTCAGGTTTTCATATGGGTTGCTGCTGTGGTTGTTTTGATCGGAATGTTTCTGGCGTTCATTACCATTCGCTCCATTGTTCGCCCGGTGAATGCGCTGCGGGAAAAGTTGTACAACCTTTCGCAAGGGATTTATTCGCTTCACGAAACACGCGCCAATAATGATGAAATAGGAGATATGGCAAAGGCAGTCGATAGGCTTGTCCGGAATTTTGAGCGCACCAAGGAGTTTTCATTGAGTGTGGGTGCGGGTAAATTTGATATGCCCTATGAGCCGCTATCACAGCATGACGAGCTTGGTGGAGCCCTCCTCCAGATGCGTGATGATTTGGCTTCCTATCGTCATCAGATGGAGGAGAAGGTAGCTGCTCAAACCCTTGAAATACGCGAACAGAAGGAGCGTGTTGAGCAGCAAAACGAACGTGTAACTGAGCTGTATAACGATTTACAGGCAAGTATCGACTACGCGCAGCGACTGCAAAACACCATTTTGCCGAGTGAAGAAGCAATACGCGAAGTATTTGCACAGCACTTCGTCATGTATCGACCGAAGGCTACTGTCAGCGGTGACTTCTATTGGTTTGCCAACAAGGGAAAGAAGCTCATGTTTGCGGCAGCCGATTGTACCGGTCATGGTGTGCCTGGGGCATTCATGAGTTTGGTTGGTCACAATGCGTTGAACCAGGCAACCAAAGTGTATAACAAACCATCGCAAGTTCTGAACACAGTTAATCGCCTTTCCGCACAGGCGTTGCGTGCAAATGAAAATCACTTGGTAAAGGACGGAATGGACATAGCGCTGTGCACTGTTGACCTTGAAGCCATGGAGCTGGAATTCAGTGGTGCTCAGAATCCACTATACATCGTCAGAGGAAGTGAGCTAATTGAACTTGAGGCCGATGGTTTCAGCATTGGCTCATATGTGAACGGTGAGCGAGAGTTTACTGCGAAGAAGGCAGAAATCAAATCCGGTGATTGCATATACGCTTTTAGCGACGGTTATGCCGATCAATTTGGTGGGCCCGCAGGCAAGAAATTTATGCGTAAGCAATTCCGTCAGCTACTCCTTGAAATTAATTCTCTCCCCATGAATGAGCAGCTGGCAACACTGCATAAGCGATTCGATGATTGGAGAGGTGATCAGGAACAGGTAGACGATGTCTTGGTCGTAGGCGTGCGTATTTAATTAGGCAAACTTCTGGCTTACATCTACCAAAAATCTCCGAAGCAACGTTTTGCGTCCTATTAACACTTGAAATTTCATGTCGCTTCTATCTGTAAGTGACACACTGCTCTTGATTTTCTTTTTACCGATTTGTAGTGTGGTTTTAACACAGAAACGTTTCTCTTTTTCCCCGAATGAACTCTTGAATTCTTTGGAGAAGTATTCAGCGAAATAGAGTCTCTTAATTACGTCGCCCTCTAGTTTGAAATCGGCTTCAAGCTGTTTGCCTTTCGGTGTGTCTACTTCTTCGCAACGCTCGCAGTGGAGGACGGTGCGAAATGCACCTGTATCAACCTTGGCATCAACCTGGGTAAAACCTAAATCCGGAAACGACACACGAACGTGTCTTCCAATGACAGTCAGTTTTCGCTCTTTGGCTTCCACACAATTGGATTATCCCTGCGTGAGGAGTTTTTTTACTACCTCTGAAATGGCTTTGCCATCTGCCTTTCCCGCCAGACTTTTGGAAGCTACACCCATTACCTTTCCCAGATCTCCGGGGCCTGACGCACCTACAGAAGCTATGATTGCCTGAATTTCTGCCTCCAGTTTTTCACCCGAAAGTTGCTCGGGCAGGTAAGCGGCAATTACCTGTGCCTGCTTGGTTTCCTCATCTATTAGGTCAGCGCGGCCCTGACTCTGATAGATTTCTATCGATTCCATGCGTTGCTTGTAGAGTTTATTGAGAATTGCAATTCCTCGCGCATCATCAACCTCGCCGCCGCTGCCGTCTTTGGTCATTTCAAGTAGGAGTTTACTCTTGATGTCACGCAATGCCATGAGCTTATCTTTTTCACCGGCCTTCATGGCTTCTTTGATGTCGTTATTTATGCGTTCTGTGAGGTTCATATGGTTGGAATTGATTCGGTCAAAAATAAACAATTTTAAATGCGAGGAATCAGTTTCGTTCAGTGTTACCGGTGACGAATATCAACGTATGATGATGGGATTGCAGTCATCTTGCCACATCGAAACTTATCCCATTCAGAACAATGGAAGAACAGAAATCACCGCTTGATCAAATGATTGTGCACGTTGAAGATTATCTTAAAACGCGCCAACAACTTACGCAACATGTCATAACAGAAAAGGTCGTTGTCCTCACATCTACGATGGTTACAGCCTATGTGCTATTTGCTGTTTTTGCAATGGCGGCTCTTTTTGCCAGTCTTGGATTAGCCGGATGGATTTCGAGGTCCATGGATGATCCGTTGGCGGGATATTGGGTGCTGGCTTCAGCATATGCAATCATAGGCTTGCTTTTCATGCTGTTGAGAAAGGTTCTTTTGAAGAAGCCATTGATGAATGCAATGGTGAGAAACATTTATAACGAAAAAAATCATGGCTGAGATTTCTAACATTGAAGAGTTACGCGCTGAGATTGCTCGCCTGCGAACCGCAGTCAATGAGCAGGAAACTGTTATCCGAAGCGATGCTACGGCTCTACGTGAACAGTTGAAGCCCATGAATATCCTGATGAATACGATTACATCACTTACCGGTGTTCAAATGTCGAAATCTACGTTCGTCAATAACGGTTTTGTTTTCGGGCTTTCGTTGATGCTACAGCGCTTGTTGCTGAAAACCGAGAATCAGGTAGCGGAGCAAGTGCATCGCTGGACGGAAGCATTGATTGGTAAGATCAATGACTTTATGAGTAAACACTCAGGAGGGTCGAAGTCGAAGGATTAGGTTTTTGCTTTTGGCTCACTGCCTGCAAGTAGAAGAGCGATGGGTTCCCACCCGGGTATACGATCGGCAATCAATTTCAGAATGCCGATGAACGGAATAAAGAGAATCATTCCGGAAGACCCCCACAATACCCCGCCCGCGAGAATCGCGACGATGGTCATGAGTGTGTTCACGTTGAGTTTACTGCTAACGGCCCATGGAAAGATGACATTCGCTTCGAGGTATTGAACGAATGTGAAAATGGCAATAACACCGAGAGGATAGTAAATCGAATCAAATGTGATCCAGCTCACCATGATGGGCAATGATGCACCAATCATGATACCCACGTAGGGTATGAATGTGAGAATGGCAGCAAGGCATCCGAAAAGGATGGCGTGCGGCACACCCAGCAGCAGCAGCCCCACACTGTTGAGAATTCCAACACACAGATAAACTACCAGCATGCCTTTGATGAATCGGTAATAGGTGGTGACGGTCTCGCTGAGTATTGTGCGCAATTCAGGTAAGGGCAAATGCGGCATCCAAAGGTGAAGCACTTGCATGAGACGCTTGCGTTCGTAGAGCATTAATCCGGCCATGAGTGGTATGAGCACAAGCATCACTACGAGTATGGATAAGTTACCGGCTGTGGTTTTCAATAGCGGCAGAACATCGTTACCATAGTTTGATTGAAGGTCGCTCATCCAGCTTTGTTGCGAATCAAGGCTGATGTTGAGATGTTCTGTTAGCCAAAGCGAAATCGATTCGCGGGTTTGTAGCAATTTCACCTGCACTTGCGACCATTCTCGACCAAAGCTTAGTACTTGTGTAATCAGGAACGCGAGCAATCCGCCACCTGCTGCCATCATGAGCAGGAGGCTGACGCTGATGGCCGCTATGCCGCTCATACCTTTTTGCTCGAGCCATTTGCAAACAGGATAGAGAATGCAAGCGATGAGGAGTGAGTAACTCAGCGGTATCAGTACATCCTTGCCGAAATAGAGCAGGAGAATGATGCTGTGAAAGCCGAGGAGGATGGAGGTGAGTCGGGATGTATTCATAAGCGAAGAATCACAAGACTTGGCAAAGTAGTATTTAATGGAGGATTGTAAATTGAGTAATCTCATGCAGGTAGAAAAAAAAAGCCACCGGAAAGGTGGCCTTTTTTATAATTTGATTTAGCTCTTACATCATTCCGCCCATTCCGCCGCCAGGCATTGGAGGCATAGCCGGAGCATCTTCCTTGATATCGCTGATGACACACTCAGTGGTCAGCAACATACCGGCGATAGAGGCCGCGTTTTCGAGGGCAACACGCACCACTTTCGTTGGGTCGATAACACCCGCTTCAATGAGGTTTTCAAACACCTCGGTACGCGCGTTGTATCCGAAATCATCCTTGCCTTCGCGAACCTTGTTCACGATAACGGCGCCTTCGCCACCGGCGTTGGCTACGATCTGACGCAATGGCTCTTCAATTGCACGAGAAATAATAGCTATACCGGTTTGCTCGTCGTCGTTGGCTCCCTTCAGTTTGTCAAGTGCCTTACCTGAACGTATCAACGCAACACCACCACCGGGAACGATACCCTCTTCAACTGCGGCACGTGTGGCATGCAATGCATCGTCCACACGGTCTTTCTTCTCTTTCATTTCAACTTCAGTAGCCGCACCTATGTACAATACAGCAACACCGCCTGCGAGCTTAGCCAAACGCTCCTGCAACTTCTCGCGATCGTAATCCGAAGTAGTCTTATCAATTTGCGCTTTGATTTCACCAATGCGCGCCTGAATGGCCTCTTTGCTGCCAACACCGTTTACAATCGTGGTGTTGTCTTTATCTACCGTGATTTTTTCAGCACGGCCCAAATCCTCGAGTGTAGCGTTTTCCAGTTTCAGACCTGTTTCTTCGCTGATCACTTGACCACCGGTAAGAATCGCGATGTCTTGCAACATGGCCTTACGACGATCGCCAAAGCCGGGTGCCTTAACCGCAGCAACTTTCAGGGCTCCGCGAATTTTATTGACCACCAGCGTAGCCAATGCCTCACCATCAACATCTTCTGCGATGATGAGCAATGGACGGCCTGTTTGCGCCGTCTTCTCAAGCACAGGAAGGAGTTCCTTCATGGTGCTTACTTTTTTATCATAGATTAAAATGAAAGCGTTTTCCAAATCAGCTTCCATATTCTCTGCATTAGTCACGAAGTAAGGAGAGAGGTATCCGCGATCGAACTGCATACCTTCTACAGTCTTCACATCTGTTTCTGTGCCTTTTGCTTCTTCAACAGTGATGACACCTTCGGTACCCACTTTCGCCATTGCATCTGCAATGAGCGTTCCGATAGCCTCGTCGTTGTTGGCAGAGATAGAACCGACCTGCTTGATCTTCGCATTGTCGTTACCAACAGTTTTCGAATGCTTTTTCAAATCAGCAACAACTGCTTCAACCGCCTTATCGATTCCGCGCTTCAAATCCATCGGATTGGCTCCGCTGGCTACGTTTTTCAAACCTGCAGTAACAATGGCTTGAGCCAACACGGTGGCAGTTGTTGTGCCATCACCGGCGATGTCGGCTGTTTTGCTTGCTACTTCCTTCAGCATTTGAGCACCCATGTTTTCGATTGGGTCTTTCAGTTCAATTTCTTTCGCAACTGATACGCCGTCTTTTGTAATGTGCGGTGCGCCGAATTTTTTGTCGATTACCACATTACGGCCTTTCGGACCGAGCGTCACTTTCACTGCGTTAGCCAATGCGTCTACACCTGCTTTCAGCTTTTCGCGGGCTTGGGTATTAAAGGTTATTTCTTTTGCCATGGTTTGTTCTTATTTCAAATGATTGTTGACTTGATTTGGCTACTATACGATTGCGTAGATATCTGCCTCACGCATGATGAGGTACTCTTTTCCATCTACGGTTATTTCAGTGCCTGAATATTTGCCATATAAAACGGTGTCACCGGCTTTCACGGTCATAGGCTCGTCCTTCTTGCCTGCACCTACCGCGACAACTGTTCCACGTTGGGGTTTCTCTTTCGCAGTGTCGGGAATGATAATGCCACTGGCGGTTGTTGTTTCTGCAGGGCTTGCTTCAACGAGCACTCGGTCTGCAAGGGGTTTTACATTGACTGACATGATGAAAATATTTAATCGGTTAATTGATTTTTTGAATTGTGGAACCCGTGTTGACACCTTTTGTGCCAACGCGAACGCGGGAAAATTTTGTCAGTTATAGACAAAAAAAATGTCAGTGTAAGCGACACACTGACATCCTCCGGAGTGAATCCTATGTTTCTATTACTGTCCTTCTGCAGGGGCTTGCTCTGCAGGCTGATCCGTCGTTTGCTCGGTAGCCGCAGGCTCTGAACCGCCTTCGCTGATGGAAGAGCTGGTGTACCAACGAGCTGAAATCAAGCAAAGAACGAAGAGGGCTATTCCCAAATACCAAGTTGCTTTTTCAAGAAAGTCAGCTGTGCGTTGAACGCCGCCAACTTGAGTGGCTCCTTGAAAACCAACGGCCAATCCACCGCCTTTGGGGTTTTGCACCAACACTACAAGTGCCAGCAACAATGCAATGATTACAATAAGAATGACAATGAACGAAGCCATGATATTACTTTTTAAAGTGTTCTAAATTTTTTAATTGGGCTGCAAAGTAAACACTTTTTTCCGGATGTTGTTCCATCAATTTGCGGAAAGCTTTGCGAGCCTTGTCGAGTTTGCCCTGTTTGGCGAATAAAACGGCCATGGTTTCGGTTACAAAACTAAAATCTTCCTCCAAACTGTCCTTGGCCAGGTTGCCGGGTTGATATTCACCCGCTTTGCCCCGGGCAATTTGCGGTTCTGAGTGGATAAAACGGTCTATTAAGTCGCGCTGATGCTGTTTCGAGTCGGTCGACCGAATACGCTGAACACCATGAGAGAGAGGAGTTGAGCGAAAGGCGGGTAATTCCTCTGTTTGATCGTGCTCAGCTTCATGTGCGAATTCGATTGATGCGTTCTCCTCAGGAAGCAGGTGCTTTCGCTGTGCTCGACGATAAATGAGCGCAGCATAGGAGTTCTCGTCAAGGAGCTCTTCGTCGAGGGCCGGCACTGCCGGTTCGTTGTTTTCGTAGGATAGTTCGGGTTGCACCTCCAGTTCGATGGAGGTATTCACAGCGGCCACCAAAAACTGTGCTTCCAGCGGGTCGAGCTCACTCATTTTTATGCCTGAGGAAACTTCATTTTCTTCGATGGCTGATACTTGGTCATGAATTGGCACTTCCGCAGGTGATTGAGGTTTTTCAATTACCTCTTGAGGAAGGGCAGCGGCATAGGAAGGTTTTTCTGCGGGCGCCAATTGAACAGAAGCTTCATCTTCAAGAATAATGGAGGCTAAAGTGGGCTCAACGGTTAATCGTATTTCGTTCGGCAGTAATTCGACTTGTGGTTGTGATGTTGGCTTGATGCTTTTAAGTCTGGTGTATAGCGATGCACGATGCCCGGTGTAAATAGCTGCCTGAGACAACTGGTCGGTAAAGCGAACGTCACCTCGAGCTTTAAGAGCGCGTGTTAAGGCAATTTGAGCAGCGCCGAAAAAAGGAAAACGCACCACCGTTTCGCTCAACTCACGTAGTTGATCATCGGAAATATTTTCCGGATGCATGAGGGTGTGATGTAAATCTTCCTTGCGCATGTGCGTTTACCAGTTTCCTAAACTAGCATTATAAATCTCTTGTGTGAGTTGCTCATTGATGAGCGACCACAAACTTTCTTCAATAGTAAACAAATCCTGGTTCGCGTCATAATCTGCAAACTTGGAAAAAGTCTTTTCAAAACTCAATTCCGGTTCCAGGGTATTCTCATATTTCACTTTTACAGTGATGGTGAGGCGATTGAGCGAGGCTGTTTCAGCGGCACCTGATTGAATCGCAACCGGTGCTGTTCTATAGTCGACTACCGTTCCCGAATAGGTTAGCTCGCCATTTTTCTCAGCGATTCGCAATGGGCTTTGTGCTAGCAGCAAGTCTTTCAACGATTCGGTAAAGCGCTGTGCATAGAGCGGTGTTACCATGGCCGACTGTGGCTTGAAGTAATCCACCGAAAAGGTCTTCGCCCCACTGAACTGACCGCCAGTAAACGAATAGATGCCGCACCCTGAAAGGAGGGCTGATAGTATGATGAGGAGGACAAAAGACGGGCGCATGTGATTACGAAAGATTATACTCCTTGATTTTACGGTACAGTGTGCGCTCCGAAATACCGAGTTCTTCCGCGGCGTATTTCCGTTTATTGCGATGTTTTTTCAATGCCTTTTCTATCAGCTCGCGCTCGGAATTCTGAAGCGATAAGGTTTCTTCAATTTCAATGACGGGCTCGGCTGTCTGAGGCAGGCGTATCACTCCTGTTGAGTTCGTATTGTGTGCGCCCACCACCGGTTGATTGTCGCTGGAAAAAACGCGCTGAATTAACTCAGCATTACCGGCATCATGCGCAAAATCAACACCCGATTGCATTAGGCCTCCAACCAGTTTCTTCAGATCGTTCAGGTCATTTTTCATGTCGAAAAGTACCTTGTACAAAATTTCACGTTCCGAGAAATTATTCTGTGATGATGTGCTTCCCGTGATCACCATGCCACGGTTTCCGAAATCTTCGTGCGGTAGATAATATGCTAGTTTTTGAGCGGTAATCAAACGGTCTTGTTCTAGCACGTTGATTTGCTCGGTGATGTTTTTTAGTTGACGGATATTGCCCGGCCAAGAGTAATTCACCAGCATTTCTTTCGCATCGGCCGCTAATTCCAAAACAGGCATTTTGTATCGCTCAGCAAAATCGGTAGTGAACTTGGCAAATAGTAAGGCGATGTCTTCTTTACGCTCGCGCAACGGTGGAAGAAAAACCGGGACTTGATTAAGTCGGTAGTATAAATCTTCTCTGAATTTTCCTTTTCGAATGGCTTCACTGAAATCAACGTTTGTTGCAGCAACAACACGCACATTCGTTTTCTGTACTTTCGAAGAACCTACGCGGATGTACTCACCTGTTTCGAGCACGCGTAGCAGGCGCACCTGTGTTTGCAACGGAAGTTCGGCTACTTCATCGAGGAAGATGGTGCCTCCATTGGCTTCTTCGAAGTAACCTTTCCTTGCTTCAGTTGCTCCGGTAAATGAGCCTTTTTCGTGACCAAACAATTCGCTGTCGATGGTGCCTTCGGGAATGGCGCCGCAGTTGACAGCTATGTAAGGAGCATGCTTGCGCGCGCTGTACGCATGGATGATTTTCGGAATGTTTTCTTTTCCCGTTCCGCTTTCGCCATTGATAAGCACCGACATGTTGGTAGGCGCTACCTGCACAGCAATATCAAGCGCCCTGTTCAGCATGGCACTGTTCCCTATTATCTCGAATCGTTGCTTTACAGCCCTGATGTCCATGGATTCTTACAAAGATTTTGCAGATTCGTTGGTTCTAGGGTAAACATTTATCAGCTCACCGATGAGCGTCACAGAAGTGCAATCATTGGCCAGCACATCGGCGTAGTCACCAGGTGCGCAGTCCATGGTTTTCGGGAAAACAACGACTATGTTTTGAGAGTTGCGTCCCTGCAAATGATCTTCTGATTTTTTGCTCCTTCCTTCGATAAGTACACGCTGAACCTTACCCACATGTTGCTTGGTTCGCTCGGCTGCTCCTTGCATTTGAAGTGCAATTACTTCTTGCAATCGACGTCCCTTCACTTCATCCGGAACATCATCTTCGAATTTCCTTTCTGCCAATGTTTTAGGACGCTCCGAATACTTGAACATGAACGCCATTTCGTAACGAACGTGCTTCATCAACGAGAGCGTATCTTGATGCTCAGCTTCCGTTTCACTGCAAAATCCGGTAATGACATCTGTGCTGATGGCACAATCAGGCATAATTCGACGGATGGCCTCAATGCGCTCCAAGTACCACTCGCGCGTGTAGCCGCGATTCATGCGTTTCAGCACATCACTGTTACCGCTCTGCACGGGTAAGTGAATGTATTTGCAGATATTCTCGTATTTCGCCATCACATGCAGAACCTCATCGGTCATATCCTTTGGGTGTGATGTCGAGTAACGAATACGTAGTTCAGGACTCACCAAAGCTACCATTTCCAATAGCTGCGCAAAATTTACAGTCGGTTTGGTGTTGTCGAGAATCTCTCCTTTGTTGTTGATGTTCCACTTGTACGAGTCCACATTCTGACCCAAAAGCGTGACTTCGCGATACCCTTGATTGAATAGGTCGCGGGCTTCGTCGACAATCGTCTTTGGGTCTCGGCTGCGCTCACGTCCGCGGGTGAATGGTACTACGCAGAACGAGCACATATTGTCGCAGCCACGCATAATAGATATGAAGGCTGTTATTCCGTTACTATTGAGGCGTACGGGTGTAATTTCAGCATATGTTTCTTCTCGACTTAACAGAACGTTCACGGCTTTCTGTCCCTCATCGACCTTATCGATCAGGTTTGGCAGGTCACGATAGGCGTCAGGCCCAACAACCATGTCAACGAGTTTTTCTTCGTCGAGAAGTTTTTCACGCAGCCGCTCTGCCATGCAGCCCAGCACGCCAATTTGCATATCAGGTTTGCGCTTTTTGATGGAACTCAAAAAGTCCAGACGTCCGCGGATGCGTTGCTCTGCATTGTCGCGAATAGCGCATGTGTTTAGCAGCACGACGTCGGCTTCTTCCGGGTCGCGCGTGGTGCTGAAGCCTTCCTTTGCAAGAATGCTGGCAACGATTTCGCTGTCTGAAAAATTCATTTGGCAGCCATAACTCTCGAGAAGGAGTTTGCGCTGTTTCTTGTTTGAATTGACCTCTGCATCCAGCATGAGGTATTCACCCTGACGGGTTTCATCGATGTTTTTTTCTTCCACAGTGTATAGCTGTTTTGAAAATCAGTGTTTTAAAAGGTGCGCGAAGATAGCGATTTTAGAGCGATTTGGTTCGTCAGTTTTTTCATCGCATACATTTGCCGCTGTTAAAATGCTCTGGATTGAAATCGTGAATGATAGAATCGGGGTGCAAAACACTAATACAACTATGAGTAAAAACCTCGTTATCGTTGAGTCACCTGCAAAGGCAAAGACCATCGAAGGATACCTCGGGAAGGACTTCACCGTGAAGAGCAGTTATGGTCACGTGCGCGACTTACCTAAGAATGATGTGGCAATCGATGTTGAAAAGGGATTCAATCCTGTTTACATCGTTTCGCCTGATAAGGAGGAAGTAATACGTGAGCTTAAAAAGTTGGCGGCAAAGGCAGACGATGTTTGGTTGGCAACGGATGAGGACCGCGAGGGGGAGGCCATTTCCTGGCACCTTGCGGAAGCATTGGGTTTGGATGTAAAGCAAACCAAACGCATTGTCTTTCATGAAATCACCAAAAAGGCCATTCAAGATGCAATTGCAAAACCACGCACCATCGATATAGACCTTGTCAATGCCCAACAGGCGCGTCGGGTTCTCGATCGATTAGTAGGATTTGAGTTATCACCCGTTTTATGGAAGAAGGTTAAGGCAGGTTTGAGCGCAGGCCGAGTTCAGAGTGTTGCCGTGCGCATCATTGTTGAGCGTGAACGTGAGATTGAAAAGTTTGCGGCGTCTTCGTTTTACAATGTGAGAGGCAGTTTCGACCTAGGCTCTGCAGTATTGAAGGCAGACTTAAGTCGCAAGTTGAAGGATGGTCAGGAGGCCGGTGCGTTTTTACAAAAGGCGAACGGTGCATCGTTCAGTATTGCGCAGATGGATACGAAACCCGCAAAACGCACACCTGCGGCACCATTTACGACTTCAACACTGCAACAGGAAGCCAGCCGAAAGCTGGGATTCAGCGTTTCTCGCACCATGGTTGTCGCACAGCGCTTGTATGAAAGCGGAAAGATTACATACATGAGAACGGATAGCGTGAACCTTTCTGACTTCGCGCTCGATGCAGCCAAGAATGAGATTACACGCTCATACGGTGAGCGCTATTCGAAGACTCGTCAGTATACCAACAAAAATAAAGGTGCTCAAGAGGCGCACGAAGCTATTCGCCCAACCGAGATGAGCGCTCACCAAATTGAGGGAGAACGTGACGAGCAACGACTCTATGAACTCATTTGGAAGCGCACACTGGCCTCACAAATGGCAGATGCTGAGCTGGAGAAGACTACTGCTACGGTAGGAATCAGCACCATGGATGATGTACTGCTTGCGAAGGGAGAAGTGGTGAAGTTCGATGGATTCTTGAAGGTATACGCAGAAGGTACCGACGATGAAGACAACGAAGAGGGAGGAAGCGGAATGTTACCACCTTTGAGTGTCGGACAAGTGCTGTCCATGATGGATATTACCGCTACGCAGCGTTTTACTCAGAAGCCTTCACGTTATTCGGAAGCTGCGCTGGTGAAGCGTTTGGAAGAACTGGGTATTGGTAGACCGTCAACCTACGCTCCAACAATTTCAACCATTCAACAGCGGGAGTATATTGAGAAGAAAGACAAGGAGGGAACGCCACGCAGTTTCGAGTTGCTGGTATTGAAAAATGGAAGTATTTCCTCATCGACCAACAATGAATTCACCGGCGCTGAGAAATCGAAATTATTCCCTACAGATATTGGAATGGTGGTCAATGATTTTTTGGTTGATCAGTTCCCCACGATTCTGGATTACGCATTTACTGCCAACGTTGAACAGGAGTTCGACGAGATAGCGGAGGGAAAACTTCCCTGGCAGGAAATGATGAAGAAGTTTTATAAGCCTTTCCATGAAAACGTGGCTCATACGATTGAGAATGCCGCGCGTCAATCGGGAGAGCGCGAACTGGGAGTCGATCCTAAATCAGGCAAACCAATCCTTGCCCGTATTGCCCGCTTTGGTCCTGTTGTCCAGTTGGGTGGCAGTGAAGATGAAGACAAGAAGTTTGCTTCGCTCCGAGCCGGCCAAAGCATTGGAACCATTACGCTGGAGGAGGCGTTGAAATTGTTCGATTTACCGCGCTTGGTGGGCGAGTATCAAGGTCAACCTGTGACAGCGGCCATCGGGCGTTTCGGTCCATTCGTGAAGTGGGGAAGTCTCTATGCATCGCTTCGCGTCAAGGAAGGGGATGATCCTTTCACTATTGAACTGGAACGTGCCGTTAAGCTTATCGAAGACAAGATTAACGGAGTGAATGCAGCGCTCATACAGAAGTTTGATGATCGTCCTGAAATCCAAATTATTCAGGGTCGATTTGGTCCTTATATCAAGCGCGAGAAGGATAACTTTAAGCTTCCCAAGGGTAGTGATGCGAAGACTATCAGTTTACCGGAGGTTCTTGCAGCGATAGAGGAACAGGAGGCTAACCCTTCGGCACGCAAGAAGGCGGCAGCGAGAAAACCTGCAGCGACAAAAAAGGCACCCGCTAAGAAGGCTCCGGCTAAGAAGGCGGCTGCAAAAAAATCAGCCAAAAAGTAAACTTTCGGTTTTAACAACACTTCGTTCAGAACACCTGCGACACGCATCCTTCAGGGCCAATAGGTGCTGCATTTTCGCACCATGGATATTTCGGTTTTCTTGTCACGAAGCGATTTCCGTGATGGTCTTTCGTCGCCTATACTGCCATCTCATGTTGAGAAGCATGTCCATTTTTTTGATGGTGACATGGCAGAACTTGAAGGCATGAAGGTGGCCATCATCGGCGTGTGCGACAATCGCGGTTCCGCTGTCGATTGTCAATCTGCAGATGCACCCGATGCCATCCGGAAGTACTTGTACCGATTGCATTGGTTTGACGGAAAACTATCCGTGATTGATCTTGGGAATATTCGTCAAGGCAATGAGTTGAAAGATACCTATTTCGCGTTGAATCAAACTTGTGAAGTGCTTTTACGCCGAGGTATTATTCCGCTGATAATAGGTGGCACACAGGATTTGACGTTTGCCAACTACCAGGCCTATGAGCATATGGAACAAACGGTGAATTTGGTGACCATCGATTATCGATTAGATTTTGGTAAGAGTGACGGGGACATCCACTCCAAGAACTATCTCAACAAGGTGGTTCTGCATAAGCCCAACTATCTTTTCAATTACAGCAACATCGGTCACCAGCGCTATTTGGTTGAGAGCGACTTGCTAGAGTTGATGGGCAATATGTATTTTGACGCACATCGATTGGGCGAGATACAGTCTTCCATCCAACTTAGCGAGCCAATTATCCGCAACGCGGATATTCTTTCCGTAGATATGAGTTCCATTCGCATGGGGGAGTGTCCGGGTACAACCTGTGCAGGACCAAACGGGTTTTATGGCGATGAGGCCGCGCAACTCTGCAGGTATGCCGGTATGAGTGACAAGCTCACCTCCTTCGGGATTTATGAAGTAGATCCTCTGATGGATTTGGCAGGACATACAGCGCACCTTGCCTCGCAGCTGATATGGTGTTTTCTGGAGGGAGTTTCACAAAGGAAGGGCGACTATCCCGTTGGCGACTACACCGAGTACTTTAAATACCTTGTTCCCATTACCCACGATGGGCAGGAATTGGTGTTTTACAAAAGCCATTTAAGCGACCGATGGTGGATGGATGTGCCTTATCCGGCAGGAACGGCAACCAAGTACGAAAGGCATCATATGGTTCCCTGCACGTACGAAGAGTTCAGACAAGCTTCATCAGAAGAGATGCCCGATCGATGGTGGAAGACATACCAGAAACTTGTTTAGGTAATTGATATGTTCGATATGGAATTAATTAAAAATAACCCAAGTGGCAATAACGGTTCGAGAGGATTTTTTTTTGCACAATCAAAAAACTCTCTATATTAGCGTTTTTGCAACCAGTTTTTAGAAACCAAACCAAGCAATAACTACTTTCTTTTATGAAGAGAATTTTACTCTCTATAAGTTTTCTTTTTAGCGCCCTTATTGGGTTTGCTCAACAAGATCCGCAGTTTACAATGTGGCAATACGATCGTTTGTCGTTCAATCCGGCCATGTCCGGTTTCGACCGTATGCACAACATCACGGCCATTCACCGCGACCAGTGGGATGGTTTGGATAAGGATCCGAAGACGTACATGTTCAACTACAGTGGTATCTATGGTGCTAAGCAGAATATCGGTTTTGGTGCAACTATCTATTCAGAAGTATTGGGTCAGCAGCAAAACACGGTAGTTCGTTTTTCTCCGTCCTATCATTTGGCCATGAGCAATGGTAATTTTGTTTCGTTGGGCCTTTCCATTGGAATGTATGGGTCTAAGTTAGGTGCAAACTGGGTCTTCATTGATTCTGGTGATCCTTCCATCCCGGTTAGCGAGAAAGCCCAGAGCGGAGCAGATCTTGGTTTTGGCGCAACCGTTTACAAGCCTAATCAGTATTATTTCGGTGTATCATCTACCCACCTTGCAGGTCCAAATTTGGATGATCTGGGAATTCAGCTGGCGCGCCACTACTACGTTATGGGTGGCTATGAAGCAGCCATAGGCTCAGACTTGGTTTTGCGTCCAAACGCACTTTTCAAAACGGATGCTTCGTCACGTCAATTGGACATAAACGCTGATGTCATGTTCAAAAAGATGTTCTGGGGAGGTTTGGCTTATCGTCTTGGTGATGCAGTGGCTCCATATGTTGGCTTCCAGAAGGATTTTGGTCAGGTAGATCAGGGCGTCCGCACGATGAACCATGGCATTAAACTAGGATATTCATATGACGTTACAACCTCATTGATCAAGGATTATTCAGCCGGTTCACATGAGATTTTTGTAACCTACAGCATGAAATTCAATAAGGTTGACAATGGAGCGGGACACAGCAATCCGCGCTTCTTGTAAAATAAATTGAAACATCCTCAGTTCATATTGCGTACTGCAGTATTTAACTGAAAAGCTTGAATAACACCGCGAACATTTTTTTAGTAATAACCAACCCTACTGTGGAATTTTAAGAGATGATTGTTTACTAAAATCGGAAATCATGAAAAAGTCGTTTTTGTTTTTAATCGTTGCAGCAGTTTTCGCCAGTTGCAGATATGGCGCAAGCGGTGAGCTCGTGGGAGCGTATCGCCCCTCGGAGTGGGAGCAGATCAATCCCTATGGAATGAATTATATTCATTTCGGATCGTTTACCATGGGTCCAAGTGACCAGGATGTCCCATACGCTTTGAACAACAAAGCGAAGACGGTGACTATTCCTGCGTTTTACATAGATCAGACCGAGATTTCAAACAATGAGTACCGCCAGTTCGTTGAGTACGTGCGTGACTCGCTTATGAGAGATTTCCTCGCAAATGCTGACGTAGAAGGTTACAAGCAGCCTGATCGTGACGATGGTCGCGACTGGGAGGTTTTCGTAAACAAAGGGTACGTTCTCAATTGGGAGGAACCGATTGACATGCAGAATGAAGATGTATTCGAGAACATTTTCAATGAATTCTATCTGCAAGGAGCGGATAAGTATTATGACCGCCTTGAGGTGGATAACCGAAAGCTGAAGTATCGCTACTGGTGGATTGACTACAAGAGTGCTGCAGTAAAGGCAGGTAAAGACGAGGAGTACGGAGAGGTAAATGCCTTGAATCAGTTGCACTCGGTTCGCGGACACAGCGATCGTGCTCAGTTCATTATTGAGGAACAAACAAATATTTACCCAGATACACTCTGTTGGGTTGCAGATTTTACGTACGGCTTCAATGAGCCATTGACAGAAAACTATTTCTGGCACCCCGCATACGATGATTATCCGGTGGTTGGTGTTACTTGGGGTCAGTGCCAAGCCTTCTGTGCTTGGAGAACCCAAATTTTAAATGAATTCAAGTACCTCGTAGGTGAACCATTCGTTCAGAAATTCCGATTACCTTCTGAGGCAGAGTGGGAATATGCTTCACGCGGTGGTCTGGAGCTA
>CANIAA010000013.1 GCA_947465255.1 Flavobacteriales bacterium
CTGCTCACCGTATTTCTGGCCGATCACCGGTGAGACATACTCGCAGTCTATCACCGATACCATCACAATCGGCTGCAATCGTTTCAGCTTAACACTTGTGATCAGTGAGCCGAATGCAGCTGCTCCGGTGCAGGGTCCAACCGCTGTATGCTCGAGCGCAGTGGTCACCTACTCGGTGCCATTAGTTCCCGGTGCCACGACGTATCAATGGACCCTACCGGTTGGTGCTTCCGGTAGTTCGACCACTAACAGCATAACGGTCACCTTTGATGGCCTGTTCCAAGGGGGACTCATCGGCGTGGTGCCTGTAAACGACTGTGGCAATGGCCTTGGTGCTGACATGGCAGTGGCCCTTAACCCGGCCCCTGAGCAACCTGTAATTGAACAAAGTGCGGATACGCTATACGCAAGTGGCGTCGGCAGCTTCCAGTGGGCGCTTTTCGGTGTGCCAATCCCGGGAGCCACTAATACCTTTCTGCAGTCTTCCACCAGTGGTGAATACACTGTTACGATAACGGATGCCAACGGATGTTCAAGCGCGTCTGAGCCTTTCCCATTCGTTGCTACAGGAATCAACCAAGTTTGGAATGGATCCTTCGCTGTGCAACCCAACCCAAGCAACGGCAGCTTCACCGTGATGACGCCTTCACTACCCAATGAAGCAGCGTTAGAAATCTACGCCATGGATGGACGTTTGGTGCATGCACAAGTTATTCAAGCATCAACTGCCCTCACGGAGCTATCCATTGACCAACCGTCTGCAGGCTTGTACATGTTGCGCCTGCGCATCGGCCAGGATGTGGTTAGCCTAAAAGTGATTGTGCAACGGTAGCCATTTTCCATAGAGCTTTGCTAGTGACTAGTGACTAGTGACAAATGACTAATAATTGGTCATTCGTCACTAGTCATTCGTCATTAATACAGGTATCCCGGATCGCCCAAATTCCCTCGCTTCTGAATCTTCAAATCCTGAAGAAGTGCTGATTTAATGTTCAGCTGAATCATATAACTCTGTCGCTGACCGAAGGGAACGTAATTCATAGATAATTCCCAACAATGTAGATCTACGTGCAATCCAAGATTCGTAGTCGTGAAATCGCGTAAACCGAAATCGGAGAACTGCAACGTTTCGTAGCGAGGGTTGCTCATATCGTAGCCACTGTTGAAGCTGATGGCAAAGTGCTTGATAAGAGTAACATCACCACTGAAAGTTAGCGCCTGCTTGAAGGTGAGTGAGTCACGCTGTGAAACCGTATTCCATAGCTGCGTCATGCGTATGTTGTAGTTCAGATTCAGTGTCCATGGCACGCTAAAATCAATCAGATTATCTCCATTTTTTGCAATCAGCTCTGCCTCTGCAGCCGTAGGTTGCTGCTCTGTCGATTGCTGTCTGTTCTTACTCTTGAACTGAAAGCCTAGCGCCAAATTTGTTCCTTCCATGCGCATGAGCGAGTTGCGCGTATCGAGCAGATAGCGATTTACCTCGCGACCTAAACTATCCCGATCATAAAAACTATATGTAGAGTTATAGTTGAGATTGACTCGTCCTGCTATGGTCGTGAAAGCACTCATCGACAAATTACTTAACTGAAGGGAATCGGCCAGCGTGT
This sequence comes from Flavobacteriales bacterium, assembly GCA_947465255.1. GTDB lineage: Bacteria > Bacteroidota > Bacteroidia > Flavobacteriales_D > Sanyastnellaceae > JAIBBG01. The sequence continues at coordinate 1,611 of CANIAA010000013.1, forward strand.
TCCAGCTAAGCGACTTCTTCCAGTTCTCCAGCAATTTCAATTTCTTGTAGGTGACCTTCGCTGCGGAGTTATCGCGCACTTTCGCTTCCAGGTTATTAGTCGAACTCCAGTTAATATTGAGTTGTTCGATAGAGTTTTGCGGAGAGAACGCAGCTATATCAAACGGATTATACCCGAGGAATTCTCCCGTTGCTGAATACATGTCTCTGCGCACATCGATTTGAGGTGAATAACTGGCTCCGATATTCCACTGTACCATGTGTCGAATAGCTTTCAGCGCAGTTCTGTTTCCTAAATTGAATGTGCCATACAACCGTGAGTTGAAATTACCCGAAGCGTTCCAGTTCAAGGCACTTCGCAAGCCATAGAGCGTATCGATAACAAGCGTTTCTCCGGCAGGTGCCAACTGTCCATTCAGATACTTGAAGGTGTTGGTCATAGTTGTGTTCACGGATAAAGTGAATGTTCCGTACTGCTTGGCACGCATAGTTGTCGATGCCTGGGCCTGCAAACGCAATCCATTGCGCGACATCATCCACAAACTATCCAATTTCGAGATGGCATACATGGATGCATTTTCACTTACTGAGTTGGAAAAATCGCCCGACGCCGTTACACCAATATTATCAAGCGTTCTTTTCAATCGCAGGTTGTTTTTCGCAAAACGCCCGAGCGTGATTCGAGACATGTTGATATTGGCCGTGGGCAAGGTAACTTGGACATTGCGTGATTGTGTATTTTGTGTATGACCCGCCGTTAAGCCCATATTGAAGGGCGTATCAGGCCAACGCTTGGTCCATTGAATACGTGAACTAAACGTGCTGCTCAAGAAATCGGTTTGCGAGGTATTGAGGTTATTCCGGAAATTGTTGAGCGAACCCATGTTCACACTAGCTGAAAAGGTAGTATTGGGACGAGCTCGCGGATCCTGGTTGTGCGTCCATTGAATATTGAAGTTAGTCGACTTGCCGTAATTCGGCAATTCGGGTATGCCATTCACATTAACAACACGCGAGATATTGAAATTACCATTGTAGCGATACAGCTTTTTATAGCCCGTCACATTGCGCACGGCCCAGCTTCCCCGCGTGTATACATCGAACATAAACTTCGTGTCTAAATGGTCGCTGACGGGAATGTAGTATCCTAGATTCTGGATGAAAAAGCCCTTCTCATTCGCATTACCATACCCCGGCAAAAGGATGCCTTGCGCTGCTTCCTGCTTATTCGGAAAAAAACCGAATGGCAGCGCCAGAGGTGTCGGCACCTTTCGAAACTTGAGATACAAAGGGCCGGAAACCACCTTTTGGTTGGGTATTACCATGGCCTTGCTAAGCTGAAAATGGTAATGAGGATTCTCAGCATTGCACGTCGTAAGCTTTCCTTGCCCGACGGAAATCCAATTGTTCGATGACTTCTTGGAAACTGCAGACAACAGATGAGCCTCGCCTTGCTCGGTGCGAACACCGTAGCTAATTCCTCGCTGGGACTTGAAGTTATAGGCCAATGAATCTTCCTGAAAAGAGGTGTCACCATCTTTGAAGGTGGCTCTTTCAACGATTTGCCCCAAACTATCGCGCTTGCCTGCTGCCTTCGCTGTAAAATCAGTTAGCGAAAAAACGATGAAGTCACCCGCAACCTCCATTTCACCGTATACCACCCGGGCCTTACCATAGAGCAAAATGCGTTCATTTAACACATCCACTACTGTGGAATCTTCCGATGAATACTCCACCGGAAAATCAAGACCCAAATCGTCTGAAGGTTGGATAGTGTCGTTTCGGTTTTGAAAAAGCTCGTGATTACGGACAAAAGGCCACTCATTTGCGGCATTAGCGCTGACAACCGGCCCCATTATCAACAAGAGCAGGGTGAAAAGACTATAAATCCGGAAGTGAGCTGCCAACGGACAAAAATAATTTTGTAGATTGTGATTAATTCGGCTCAAAGCTATGAATAACAAACGCAGTAACCTATGTAACACCTGTTCGCGAACAACGCGGCGTAAACGTGTTGCCGCGCTCTTTCTTGTGCTGGGTGTCATTTTAATGTCCTATACATTGCCATCAACCGTTTCTGAAAAGACATTTACGGTGGTTATTGATCCGGGGCACGGTGGAACAGATCCCGGTAACCTCGGAACCGGACGACTACTGAAAACAGAAAAAGATGTTTCGCTGGATGTTGCCCTCATTGTTGGTGAATACATCCGAATCCACTATCCCGACGTAAAAATTGTATACACGCGCAAAACAGACGTATTCCCAACGCTGGCGAGACGTGTTCAAATCGCAAACGAAGCTCTGGCGGATCTATTCATTTCCATCCACTGCAATGCGAACGACAACAAAGCTGCCTCCGGCGCAGAAACTTTTGTAATGGGCTTGCACAAGTCAGAAGAAAGTTTAAAAACAGCGATGCGTGAAAATGCTTCGATTTACCTGGAAAAAGATCACGAGAAAAACTACAAGGGTTTCGATCCAAAAAGCCCCGACACCTATATCATTCTCAGCATGCGTGAAAACGCATTTTTAGACAAGAGTATCAACCTTGCAAAAAATGTTCAAGATCAATTCCGCACGCGCGTGGGTAGAAAAGACCGCGGTGTGAAACAGGCCGGATACTATGTAATCAGCTTTACCAATATGCCAAGTATTCTGGTGGAACTGGGATTCTTGACCAACCCCGACGAAGAAGATTTTCTGCATAGCGACGAAGGGAAAACATACATGGCTTCCGCCATCTACCGTGCATTCAGAGACTTCAAGGAAAAAGAAAATCCTTCAGCCAAGCCGCCGGTTGATACTCCCGTGAAAGTTCCGGAAATTAAACCTGAGAAAAAAGAAACGAAACAGACGGAAAACTCAACAGCCACCGTAGGTGCAAAAACACAGGTGACCTCAGCAGAGAATAAACCCAAAAGCAGCGATGCAGTAGCTAAGACCGAAGTAAAAACAGAGGCGAAAACGGAAATAAAGCCTAAAGTCGAAACTCCTAAAGCCGAGACAAAGCCTGCCAATACGAAAACAGATGCGAACCCTACAGGTCTAGTCATCAATAAGCCTTCCGACGTGCCGAGCAAAAACATTTCGAAGGGTGTTAAATTCCAGATCCAAATTCTAACCTCTGCCAAATCATTGAAACCGGATGCTCCCGAATTCAAAGGCATCAAAAACGTAGAGGAATACATGCACAACGGCATTTACAAATACCTTTCAGGCACAACTGACAACTATGCCGAAGCAAAAGTCATTCGTGATAAGGTGATAGAATTCGGTTTTAAAGATGCATTCATCGTGGCGTTTGAAGACAACCAGCGAATTGATCTGGCCAAGGCCGTTAACCTAACTCAAAAGAAATGAAAATCAGACGCGAGTTTCTCATCGGTGTGCTTGTTGTAGTATCTATCGTACTACTCTACTTTGGCCTGAGCTACCTCAAAGGCGTCAACTTATTTCAAAAGCAGCAAAAGTTTTATGGTGTCTATGATAATGCCGCAGGACTGCAAACTTCCAACCCGGTTATTCTAAATGGCTATAAAATCGGCATCGTGAAATCGGTGCGCCTGCACGACGATGGTAGTGGACGTATACTCGTGGAGGTGCTCCTTCGCGACGCCAATCTGAACATTCCAAAGGATACAAAGCTGGAAATCTATGACGCCGACCTTTTTGGGGGCAAGGCCATCCAAGTCTTACTGGGTCAAAGCAGCGAACTCGCTCTGAACAAAGACACACTTGAAACAAGCATTTCATTGGGACTTGCTGAAAGCGTGAAACAGGAAATAGAACCTCTCAAGCAAAAGTCCACACAACTTTTCGCGAGTGTTGACACACTCATCAGCAACATCAGGAGAGTATTGAATAAAGAACAAACGCAAGATCTGACAGAGGTCTTCGTCAACCTGAAGAACACCATTTCAAACCTCGAACGCACCTCGTCTGAACTGAATGGCATTCTGGTCAACAACAAAGGAAAATTGGGATCCATATTCGATAACGTCAATTCCATTTCAGCAAATCTCCGCGCCAACAACGAGGAGCTTACCAATGCCATTCAAAACGCATCACTCATCACTGATTCCCTTGCTCAATTGAACCTTGCCGGAACGCTACGCAAAGTTGACCAAGCGTTGCAGGGAGTGAACAAAATCACGCAACAAATCAATAGCGGGGAAGGCAGTTTGGGAAAACTCATCCAATCCGATTCACTGCACAATGAGGTCGTACAAGCATCGCACAGTCTTGATCTATTGCTCAATGATATGCGGGTCAATCCAAAAAAATACCTTAGCTTCTCGGTATTCGGGCGCAAAGAAAATGGAGAAGAATTTTCTAAAAAGGAACTCGAACAGCTCCGTCTAGAAATAGACAATCAACTGAAAAAGAAATAACTAAGCCTCCCGGCAGTTAACACAGTTAACCTCGGATGACATATCCTTAACACAAAAGGCTCATTTCTTAAAACAGGTGTAACACGAAAGGTGCGTGGTGAAAATTGCTTTGCAGCGCAAATCAAACACCAATCAAAAAAATGAAACACCTTAAGTTTTTCGCCATGTGGTTCTTCGGAGCTTCTGTGGTATTGACGTCTTGCAAAAAAGACGATGACACTGACGACACTGTTATTCCTCCGGTAGAAACTCCGGGTACAGTCGTTGTAACTTCCAACATCACAGCCAACACTACCTGGGAAGCAGGTACTATCTACCAATTGGCCGGACGCATTACCGTTACCGCGGGTGCAACACTCACTATTGAACCAGGTACTATCGTGAAAGGCGAAGCCGGAACCGGTGCTAACGCAACAGCTCTCCTCGTTGCACGCGGCGGTAAGCTGAACGCAAATGGAACAGCAACTTCACCTATCATCTTCACTTCTGTGGCTGACGAAATTGATTATGCTGATATGGCTGCGGGCAACTTCGCAAGCCCAAACCTCGAGTCTACCGTAAATGGTCTTTGGGGCGGTGTTATCGTATTGGGTAAAGCTCCTATCTCTGCTTCTAACGACGTAGGTGATGTAAGCGAAGTTCAAATCGAAGGTATCCCAACTTCAGATCCTAACGGGTTGTACGGTGGTAACGATGCTGCTGACAATTCAGGTACTATTCGCTACATCTCTATACGCCACGGTGGTGCCAATATCGGATCTGGTAACGAAATCAACGGTCTTACTTTAGGTGGTGTTGGAAATGGCACTACAATCGAGAACGTAGAGGTCGTTGGTAATCAAGATGACGGTATCGAATGGTTCGGTGGTTCTGTAAACGTAACAAACGCTGTTGTTTTCAATTGCGGTGATGACGGTATCGATACAGACCAAGCATGGAGCGGATCGCTGAGCAACGTAGTTGTTATCGGTGCTATCGGTCACAGCTTTGAGCTCGATGGTCCTGAAGGTTCTGCCAGCGCAGGACACACTATCAGCAACGGTAGCATCAAAGCTTCATTCGATGGTCGTGTATGTGTTGACCTTATCAACGTAGACAACAATTCGATTGTAGCATTGAGCAACTTGTTCTTCACTGATATCGATGGCACACAAGACATCAATAACGTGACTGCTGCAGGTGTTACATTCGAGAACATCCAGTTCAACGTTCCTGCTGACAGCTTGCAGAACCACGTAAACGGAGCAATACCAGCAGGTGTAACCGCCGGAACAACTCCACAGGCTACCATCAGCTCTTTGGGTTGGACATGGACTGCACAAAGCGGCGCCATGAGCGGACTATAAGCTCCAAAAGCCTCAAGCTACTATTTACGATTTAAGTTCATAAACTCAATCGAACAGACATTCCCGAAAGAGGATGTCTGTTCGTCATTTTAAAAAGATCATGTCAACACGCCATTTCTTTCTCCTGTGTTTTCTTATTGTTAGCCATGTATTAACAGCTCAAAAAGGAACCCTCCGAGGTTCAGTGAGCGATCGTGAATCAGGCGAAACTTTGATTGGAGCATTTGTAACCGTAGAGGGAACAACCACAGGTACTGTAACGGACCTCGATGGAAACTTCTCACTTGATTTGCCAGCGGCTACTTATACAATCAACGTTTCATACGTTTCATATGCGCCTACTATCATTGAAAATGTGATTATCAAGAGCGGTGATGTAACTGTGCTGGAGCAGGTACTTCTGAGTCAGAAAGGTGCTGACTTAAAAGAGATTGTCATTTCTGCCGAAGCTATTCGAACTTCAGAACTATCGCTGATGAACATGAAGAAAAACGCCGATGCTTTGCTCGACGGAATCTCTTCAGCACAATTCAAAAAAGTTGGTGATGCTACAGCTGTGGAAGCCGCTAAGCGCGTTACAGGTGTTTCCGTTGAAGACGGCAAATACGTTTACGTTCGTGGCCTTGGCGACCGTTATACGAAAACAACGCTCAACCAAACGGAAATACCGGGTCTCGATCCGGATCGAAATAGTTTACAGATGGATATTTTCCCTACGAACCTAATTGACAACATCGTAGTAGCGAAAAATTTCACAGCCGATCAACCCGCTGATTTCACAGGCGGTTTGCTTAACGTCGAAACCAAATCATTTCCGGAAAAGAAGATTTTCAATGTCGGCATTTCAACCTCATACAACCCCGACATGCACTTCAACAGCAACTTCCTGACATATGATGGTGGCAAAACGGATTTTCTAGGATTTGATGATGGAACGCGCGCACTTCCTGCTGGTGCAAACCAACGTGAAATACCTACACCCATCGGAAGCGCAACAGAACAAGAAGTGCGCGATTTTGTAACGAGTTTCAACCCACAACTCGGTGCCAAGAAAGCGACAAGCCTCGCCGACTACAGTGCTTCGGTAAGTTTCGGTAATCAGTTGGATTTGGGAAAAGACAATACACAGTCACGAAAGCTGGGCTATTTGTTTTCCGCATCGTATAAAAATGAATATCGCTATTATGACGATGTTGAGTATGGCGAATACCAGCGGAAGATCGACTCCACCAATTACGAAATGACTTACGCCACAACACAGCAAGGTCAAATGGGAGAGCGCAACGTTCATATTGGTTTGCTGGGTGGTCTCGCATACAAAACACAGTTCAACAAGTACCGGCTTAATGCCATGCACCTTCAAAATGGCGAAAGCAGAGCCGCACAATTCCGAATCGACAACAATGGTGAAGCGGTCGGACAATCAGGTTATCTGGCATCCTCAGACAACCTCGAATACAACCAACGCTCACTGACCAATGTACTTCTTTCAGGCTCTCATGTAGTACAAGAAAAAAAGTGGGATGTTGACTGGAGAATATCAGGCACACGTTCATCCAACAGTGACCCCGACATTCGCCGCACAGCTTTCACCCTCGAAACATCCGACACCCTTTTCAGCGCCGGAGCGGGTGGAAACCCTGCGCGAATTTGGCGTTCACTGGAAGAGTTCAACGCACATGCTCGCCTTGACCTAACGAAGACTTATGCATTCCGTGAACAAGAGGGCAAACTCAAATTCGGTGCGTCACAAGTGTTGAAACAACGTAACTATGAAATTCTGTTTTTTGACATTCAATTCTTCGGCTCTCAAGACTGGCCAAATCCGTCGCCCAACGAAGTGTTGAAACCGGAAAACATTTTCCCGAGTGAAAACAACAACATCTACTATCAGTCGGGTAATAACACCCCTAACCCCAATGCATACAGCAGCAACGTTAGCAACACAGCAGGTTATATTTCCAATGACCTACGCTTAAACAAACGCTGGAGAACGATAGTAGGCGTGCGCGCAGAAAATTATGTGCAGCGTCATACCGGTCGCGACCAGCGATGGGCGAGCGGCGACACCATCAATGGAAATAACCTCGACAATGAGAAGGTACTTGATGCGCTCGATTTCTTCCCTTCATTGAATGTGATTTACTCGGCCAACGAGCGTCAGAATATTCGCGGATCATATACGAAAACGATTGCACGCCCTTCCTTCAAGGAGCTTTCGTATGCGCAAATTCTCGACCCAATCACCAACCGTATTTTCAACGGAAGTCTCTTCACGTATGGCAACTGGGATGGCAACCTGGTTGAAACACGGATCGACAATTTGGATCTTCGCTGGGAATCGTTTGGCGAAGAGGGGCAGATGTTCTCTGTGAGCGCATTCTACAAGCAATTCGAAAAGCCAATTGAAATGGTGCGTATTCCAGAACAACAAACCAGCACAGAGTTCCAACCTCGTAACGTAGGCGATGGCCAACTGGTGGGATTGGAGCTGGAGGCTCGCAAAAATCTGAGCTTCATTTCGCCTGCATTAAATAAGCTTCTCTTCAACGTAAACGTGACGATGGTACAATCGCAAATCGAAATGACCGACCTCGAATTCAACTCGCGCAAACAATATGAGAAAGTGGGTCAGACTGTTGAGAAGACTCGTGAAATGGCAGGACAATCGCCCTACGTTATCAATGCAGGGTTCACCTACACCAATGACAGCCTCGGCGTTGACGCAGGGTTGTTTTACAATGTAAAAGGACCAACTCTTTACATCGTTGGAGCTGGTTTGTTTCCAGATATCTACTTCGAGTCATTTCACAGCTTGAACTTCAGTGTTTCGAAAAAGTTTGGAGAAGAAAACCGAAGCGCCATCGATTTCCGAATCAGCAACCTGCTGAACGACGCATGGGAATACAATTACCAAAGCTTCGAGGCAACGCCGCAAACGTTTAGCCGAATGAGCCCGGGACGCGCATTCAGCATTGGCTTCAGTCACAAGTTTTGATTACTTCAGAAAGATGTCATAACGGCTTCGCGGCCTTTGGTCGCGAAGCCATTTAAAATCGCGCAACAACAGTGAATCCGTGTCGGCGAATCGGTTCGACTTAAACACCGATTTAGGTTGTCCATCCATGCGCAATGAAGATAGCTCTCCATCCTTAAAGCGAATGAGTATCGATGAGCACTCTCCCTGATTAGTTCCCATAGGCTCGGGTTTTCCTTTCTTATCATCAGTTGGATAATACACCAACTCGCCATTTCCATCAACCCAAACCGACTCAAGCTCACTATTCACGAAGGAGGCGGTTGCCATTTTCCCTTTGATTTGATTAAACCGTATTTCAGGACCTTGAATACTGTCGTTCGCTTCTGCATCGGAAACAATAAACGCATTGCCCATTACCCACGCCTTATCAAGTGCCTGATTGCTCAAGCCCAATTTCAGCGTGTCGCCTGTTACCTGGTTTTGCGCGCTCCATACAATTGGGCTTCGATACATCCAAAGTAAACTATCGCTCTGCAAGTAAACCACAGAGTCGCAAACGCCTTGTAAGTCGTTTTTGAATATTCGCACACCGTGATAGGCGTAAACGATCTGATTATGCTGTGCGTCCGGCAATGCCTTCAGCGTATCGGCATGCATGAATAGCGTGTCCCCATCCATCACTTCGAGCAATAGTGCATGCCCGGTAACGAAGCTAAGCTCATTGCTTTCGAGGTGCTTACCGTAGTCGCCCCAAATCTCAAAGGTTTGGGTCGTGTCTCTGATTTGAACATTGCGAAAGACTTCACCAAATCCGAGTTTACCGTTGTAGTATAAACTATCACCCTTTAACAACGTAGTACGATCACGCACCCACGCATTTCTTCCGAAACGTGATTCATCCTTTCGTGAATCGTAATAACCATTCTCGCAGTAAATCGACACGCTATCCCCGTCAATCGATGTCGGCCCAAGAAATGTAGTGACCTCACTCACACTGCGGTATTGCATCGTGTCTGTGCGAACGGTGTATGACGGATTTTTCAGCACTACATCGCGCTTAAAGTTGAACACTTCTGTTTTACCATTGTAGGTTCCGTTGCGACTGGTGAGTGTATTCTTGTTGGTTGATGAGACTATACGCCCACCGGTAACATAGCGTGCAACTTCTTCTTTAACCAGATATGTGAGTGCGTTGCATGTTAGAGTCATATCACGATCGCGCAATACCACATTGCCCGTGAGCACAGCGGTATTAAGCGCTTTATCAAAGTGAAGAAAATCAGAGTTCACGGTACTGCCCGAAGCCTCCAAAATCCGAATCTTGCTGAACGCATCAAAATCGTCATTCGCAAAAAGATAAGCGCTGTCGCAGAAAAAGGATGTGCCTTCCAGTTCAAGGTGAACATTACCGAGCAAGCGTTGCGCATCAACCAGTGATTTATCGTATCGCAACTCATCGGTATGCACCAACTTCACACGGCGGGCACTTCCCTGCGCGCATAACATTGAGGCCTGCAACAAGAGAACAACCAGAAATGTGTAACACCAGTGTTGCATGAGAAAAACATTTTTTAACCCGACTTCAACGAAATTCAACTCACACTATTGCCGGCTTGCGCTCAATCGTTTGCGTACGGTCAGGACCTACGCTTACAACAGTGATTGGGGTTTCTAGCTGTGCTTCGAGGTAAGTGATATAATCAGATAGCTCTGACGGCAGACTTGACTCCTCGCGCATAGCCGTTAAATCAACACCCCAACCCTTGAGATCTCCGTATACAGGCTCAATGAGCGAAGGAGAAATATCAAACGGCAAATCTTCCGTGTTACCGGTCGCTGTTTTATAATGAGTGCAAACACGAATCGTATCGAACTGACTAAGCACATCGGCCTTCATCATAATGAGCTGCGTAACACCATTAATCATGCACGCATAGCGCATGGCCGGCAAATCAACCCAACCACAACGTCGAGCCCTGCCGGTGGTAGAGCCATACTCGTTGCCAACTTTGCGCATGGCTTCGCCGGTTTCATCGTTCAATTCAGTCGGAAAAGGACCACCACCCACACGGGTGGTATAGGCTTTGAAAATACCAATCACCTCTCCTATTCGGTTGGGCGCAATTCCAAGTCCTGTGCAGGCGCCGGCCGCTACCGTATTGGATGATGTAACGAAGGGATACGTTCCGAAATCGATATCAAGCATTGAACCTTGCGCTCCTTCGGCCAGAATGCGCTTTCCTTCCTTGAGTGATTTATTGATAAAATGTTCGCTGTCTATAATCGTCAGCTCGCGAATAACCTGAACTCCGCGCATGAACTCTTCTTCCATCGTTTGAAGCTCGGCTGGGTCGGCCTTATAATGTTCCTCAAAACCTTTAAGCAAATGCATATGCTTTTGCTTCAATGCTTCGTAACGCGCGTTAAAATCGGCACTCAGCAAATCGCCCACACGCAAACCATTACGTCCGGTCTTATCCATGTAACTCGGACCAATGCCCTTGAGTGTAGAGCCGATTTTACTTTCTCCCTTGGAAGCTTCACTAGCCCTATCGAGCAAACGGTGTGTAGGCACAATGACGTGTGCTTTACGTGAAATAAGCAAGCGCTCGCGCACAGGAACCTGCTTAGCCACAAGCGCATCGATTTCCTTGGCAAAAACCACAGGATCGATTACTACTCCATTACCAACCAAGTTCGTCACATGACCGTGAAAGATTCCAGATGGTATGGTGTGCAACACGTGCTTGGTGCCTTCAAACTCGAGCGTATGCCCGGCGTTTGGACCACCTTGAAAGCGTGCGATGATGTCGTATCGAGGCGTAAGTACGTCGACTAATTTCCCTTTGCCCTCGTCGCCCCACTGAAGCCCGAGGAGAATATCTACTTTGTTGTTCACTGCTTAAAAAAAAAGACACGCGAAAGTAGCGCGAAAATGACTACCCCTTTCGACGTCCGTAGAAATTCAGGGAGTGATGGTGGATTTCAATGCCGAAAATTTCCTCCAGCGTTGATTTTATGCTCTGAATGCGCGGATCACAGAACTCCAACACTTCATTGCTGTCTGTTAGGATAATATGATCATGCTGCTGGTTTTGAAAAGCACGCTCATAATGGGCTGTATTCTGCCCAAATTGATGCTTCCGAACCAGGTTGCAATCAATAAGCAGCTCAATCGTATTGTAAAGGGTTGCCCTCGAAACACGATACTTCTTGTTCTTCATGCGCGAGTAAAGCGTCTCGACATCAAAATGTCCTGTCACTTCATAGATTTCTGCAAGAATTGCGTAACGCTCCGGCGTTTTTCGGTGCTTATGAACTTCGAGGTAACGAGTGAAAATATCCTTTACGCTGTCTTGAATGCGCTGTGTCATAGGAGAGAATTGCGAGGGCTAAAGTACAGAGGATTGTAGGATTAAAGGATTATGGGATTGTAGGATTATAGGGGCTGCAAAGCAAAGACCTCAAATAACAGCCCCTACAATCCTACAATCCTCCTCCTACTCAAACTCACTTTCAATCCTATCCACGGTCAACACACCATCAATAGCCTTTAGCTTCTCGGTGAGTGCGCTGAGGTGCTTGGTATCGTGCACAAGCACTATCACCTTTCCCTGAAAAATCCCATGATTGGCCTCGAACGAAATCGCTCGCATATTCACGTTCATGTCGGTTGAAATGATGTTCGTGATGTTCTGCACGATACCAACATCATCAATACCGGAAAACTTGAGTCCTACTTCAAACTGCACGGTTTCGGCATTTCGCCAGCGTGCCTTCATGACGCGGTAAGCGTATTTACTCAGAAGCTCTTGTGCATTCGGACAATTGGTGCGATGGATTTTGATTCCTTCATTGACTGTTATAAAACCAAACACTTCATCGCCGGGAATGGGGTTGCAGCACGAAGCCAGATTATAATCTACCTTCTGCTGCTCATCACCAATAAGCAACGCCTCTCCTTTTCCTTGCGTGGTAATGACCTTTTTCTCAGTTCCCGGGTCTGAAGCAACTGACTTCTTATCGGACAGCTCTTCCTTCTCAAATCGAATACGCGCGCCCTCAACGACATGCCCCTTCAAACGAGTGAGGTCTATGGAACCTTTGGCGATACGTACATACAGGTTCGTTGCATTGATAGTCTCGAAGTGCTTCACAAACTCATCGATGTTCTTGCTGAGAAAATCAATTTTGAGCGAATTGAACTTCCTCTTAAGCATTTCCTTTCCTTCCTCGGCTATCAGCTTCTTCTCCTCGCGCAGAGCGTCGCGTATTTTGTGACGGGCACTGGCCGTAACGACGATGTTGAGCCAGTCTTCCTTCGGATGCTGCTTCTTCGATGTTAAAATTTCTACCTGATCTCCACTTCGGAGTTTATGACTCAAGGGCACAAGCTTGTAGTTCACCTTCGCCCCTATGCACTGCGATCCAATTTGAGAGTGAATATGAAAGGCAAAATCGAGTGCCGTAGCACCCACAGGCAGTGTCTTTAAATCACCATTCGGAGTAAACACGTATATCTCTTCAGAGAACAACGACAACTTGAAATTATCAATGAAGTCGATGGCATTGTCTTCGGGATTCTCGAGCACATCGCGCACCTGACTCAGCCAACGATCGAGTTTACTCTCGGGGCTCTCCGCTGCGTCCTTGTACTTCCAATGCGCTGCAAATCCCTTCTCTGCAATTTCATCCATGCGCACGGAACGGATTTGTACTTCCACCCACTTTCCTGTGGGCGACATGACAGTCGTATGCAACGATTCATACCCGCTGCTTTTGGGAATGCTTATCCAGTCGCGTAAGCGCTCCGGGCTGGGTTGATAGAAATCGGTAACAATCGAATACACACGCCAACAATCGCTTTTCTCAGTCTCTGTTTGTGTATCGAGAATAATGCGGATGGCGAAGACATCATATATTTCTTCAAACGGAACTCCCTTCTTCACAATCTTATTCCAGATGGAATAGATGCTCTTCGTGCGGCTCTTTATTTCATATGTCAACCCTGCTTTATCCAAGGCCCGGCGAATGGGCAACGTGAACGCATTGATAAATCGTGTGCGAACCGCTTGTGTCTTCTGAAGCTTGCTGACGATCTCTTCGTACGTTTCAGAATCCTTGTACTTAAGCGCAAGGTCTTCCAGCTCGGTTTTTATATTGTACAACCCTAACCTGTGCGCGAGCGGCGCATACATGAATAACGTTTCGCTGGCAATCTTCAACTGCTTCTCGCGCTTCATATGGTCCAGCGTGCGCATGTTGTGCAGGCGGTCGGCAAGTTTTACCAATATCACCCTCACATCATCGCTCAGTGTGAGCAACATCTTGCGGAAATTTTCCGCCTGGTCGCTTGCGTTCTCATAATTACTAACGCCCGATATTTTGGTGAGTCCATCGATTATTATGCGTTCACGCTTTCCGAAAAGATTCTGAATGTCGTCGAGTGTAATCTCGGTGTCTTCAACGGTGTCGTGCAACAGCGCGCACACAATGCTCGTTGTATCGAGCCCGATTTCCTCTGCGGCAATCTTCGCCACCGCTATCGGGTGATAGATGTATGGCTCACCGCTCTTGCGACGCATGTCTTTGTGCGCCTCGGCACTTAGTTCGAATGCTTTGCGAATGCGCATGCGATCGGCGCGCGACTTGGAGCGGTGACAAACACGAAGCAGCGCGCGGTAGCGGCGCAGAATTTCTCTCTTCTCTTCTTCTAAATCAATATCGGCAGGTATCATCGACGGCAAAATACCTCATAGGCAAACAGGGTGATAGCCCGTTTTTGCAACATTTTCATACCGAAGCGTGGATAAGATGATATTCTGAAGTATTACAAGCGAGGACACGAGTTAGCGAATAATTCAAACCATATCCACTCTAGTAATCCTGCACCGGCTGGAGCATGCCGCGGGTTTGAATACCGATCATGAACCAGTTTTCTGTATTCATTTGCGTGCCCACTTTTTCTGCCCGCAAATTGTGACTTGCGTAAACTTCCCAGCGGGATGTTTCAGACAACGCCCTGCTCAGCGTGAAGCCATGAAAAACGGTCCGATGCAATTCCCCTTGCAACATTTCATGCCCGAAACTTCCACCGTATGGGTTGGCATACGATCGTGTAATGTTACCTCCGAAATTATCAATTAGGCCGTCGCCATCTGCGTCATAGTCGCGCCCGAAGGCAGCCGAATTTAACTGCTCAGTCACACTCCACAACTTCTTTACATAACGCACTCTCATACACGCCTCTACGAAATTGGAACCCAGCGGGTGAGCCATCGATTGGTTGATGTGCGTCCATGCCTGAATAGAGCTACCATGCGAATAAATGAATGGACGAGCTACGTTCATTTCCGCTAGCACTTCTAACCCTTTCCCGGGTATATTCCATCGCAAGCCCATCTGACCCGCAATTTTATTCCCCCACCAATTATTATTTCGCTTGAATAGCTTCAGATTGAACTCATCGAGCACAAACTGACCATAGAGTTGCAAAGAACGGCTCACACTCCAGCGAAGTGAGGCGGCCAACATTACATTATCAGGTGAGCCCAAACTGTATTCAACCGGCCTATAAAAAATGAGTGGATTCAAGTAATACAGATCAAGCCCTCGACGGCTGAGCGTGTCTTTGTTTTGCCAAACAACCCATTCATAAAGCGTTGCATTCAATTTTGGCGTAATTTGATAACTCAAAGCGTGCATAGCGCTGTATTTAACACGAGCGTTCGATAAAGTTTGCCCCGCAGAAATGTCGCGCAGCTGCATCCATAAATTCATATACT
This sequence comes from Flavobacteriales bacterium, assembly GCA_947465255.1. Taxonomy (GTDB): domain Bacteria; phylum Bacteroidota; class Bacteroidia; order Flavobacteriales_D; family Sanyastnellaceae; genus JAIBBG01. The sequence continues at coordinate 17,115 of CANIAA010000013.1, forward strand.
GAAACTTACCCAAGGATGTCGTAAGCTTGAAATAAGGAGCAGGCGATGCATGGTCACTCAATATCATGGATCGATAACCATCACCCCAAAATTGCTTGGCCTTACCCAACTCCAGGGAAATATGTTTGCCTGCTTTATATTTCACATGACCAAACGTGTAATGTGAATGATGGAGGCGGCTCATAGAATCGGCCACAGAATACCCCAGGCCCGATAAATACCCTTCATTTTCAGCACGTCGCTCGAGGTAAGAAGGCAAAAAACCACCGGCCAATACATATCCTGCCTGAAGCGACCATCGTTTTGAAGGAGTCCATTGGGCAAGACCACCTAGCCATGAAACTGAAATTGGACGCTCGCCGAAACCTGCGTTTAGATTGACCAATGGCCGCAACTCAAATCGATCCGGTATGGCAAGAGAATCGCTCCAAACAGCGGAGGGCTGCAAAGGAAAAAGCGATGAACCTGTGCGATAATTTACGAATCCATCTGCAGGCTCTTGAGCCAAAAAACGATTATGGCTAGAAAGCGCTATGAGAATAAATAATAGGTATTGAATAAAAATCCGCATCGCGCCGCTAAAAGTAACAACACTTGCCAACATCTCGGAAGGAATGATTTTGTGGTGGAACTGACACACTATCTTCGCGCCGCAATTTCACTCCTGTGCAAGCAGAATCACCAGCTACATCAACCCAAGGTAAATCATCGTTTGTTCGTGATGTGGCGATGCTGTTCAAGTTACGCCTCACTTTGCTCGTCATTATCTCTGCAGTATTGAGCTATTACATGGGGGCCGACGAAACGAACGCTGCGACGCTCACAGCACTTTGCATCGGCGGCCTGCTGTTAACGGGTGGCAGCAACGGACTCAACCAAGCGCTGGAGCGTGAATGGGACAGGCTCATGTTGCGCACTCAAAATAGACCCATTCCCACGGGACGCATGTCTTTGCGAACAGCTGTTGCTCTTTCCATGACATCCGGCATTCTGGGCATCTTGATTTTATGGTATTACTGCGGAACTGCCTGCGGAATTTTAGGAGCTTCCGCATTTATCATGTACGTAGCCTTCTACACACCCATGAAACGGGTGAGCAGCCTGGCGGTATTCATTGGAGCATTTCCGGGAGCGATTCCCCCCATGCTAGGATATGTTGCGGCAACGCAGAACTTCGGCCTCGAGGCAGGTTTGCTGTTCGCCATGCAATTCATGTGGCAGTTTCCTCACTTCTGGGCCATTGCCTGGGTAGCTCATGACGACTACATGCGCGGAGGTTACAAATTGCTTCCATTCAATGAGGGCAGAAGCAAAGCCACCGCTTACCAGATTTTGCTGTACTCTCTTTTCCTAATTCCGGTTAGTCTATTGCCCTGGGCCCTGCCCTTGGAATCGCCCATGACAGGCAACATAGCCGCGATAATAACAGCGGTGGCAGGCGCAGTTATGTCATATTATTCGTTCAAGCTCGTGAAGTCGTGCGATACTGCGGATGCCCGAAAGGTGATGTTTGCTTCGTTCTTTTACTTGCCAATTGTGCAGCTCGCATACGTGCTCGACAAATTACCGGGCTAGGCTTCGCCCAAACTTTGAAGCCATTGTGTTGTTATAAACCCAAACACTCTCTTTTATGAGTCAAAACGCTACAACTCCTGCTTCTAACAAAATGGATGTTTTCGAAGGCCTGGATCCGGCTGTCAAGGTGCGCACGCGCAAAATGATGATGTGGTTTATCATCTTCGCCATCGTCATGCTATTTGCAGGAATTACAAGTGCACTCATTGTTCTTTACGGAAAACTCATTTGGCTTCACATGTCGCCACCGGTCTATTTCTGGTTGAGCAACGCATTCATTGTAGCATCTTCCGTAACGCTTATTCTCGCGCTCCGTGCGCTGAAAAAAGGAAATCAGTCCTTGGGTATGACGCTTCACACCATCACACTTGCACTGGGCATCGCGTTCACGATTTCACAACACGCCGGTTGGAAGAACATGGCTTCACGAGGACTAGGCTTCACCATAACACAAAACGAACAGGGTCTTTCTGCCTACCGCTGGAACACGCTCGGAAAACTCACCGGAGAGTATGGTTCAGACTATTGGTTTGAGATGAATAACGAGCGACTGGTAAAGGAAGGCAATGAATACTACAAACCCAGCGACCCCTCGCGTCCTGTGACAAACACCGTGATGACCACCTTCAATGCGTTTGGCGCTATGCTTAGCGTGGTTATTTACGTGCACATCATACACTTGGCATTCGGCCTCATTTACCTTATTGTGAATACAGTACGCATTGCAAAACGACGCATCAATCAAGAAAATACCTTGAGCATATACATCAGCGGCATGTATTGGCATTTCTTGGGCGGATTATGGCTTTACTTGTTCTACTTTCTTTTCTTCTTGTTTTAGGCTTATTTAGACACGATTTAAACTAAGCGCGCTCTTTAGTATTGACGGGGCTTTCAAGCCGAACACCCCGCTTTCCCAACATAGCTTGTCAATTTTTTTAACACGACCGCCCAACTAAGGCGTTTTGATTAGTAAACTTGCGGCAAATTTTCAGATCGTATGGCAGGACAGGCTCAAGCAGTCAGCAAAGACCAATTATGGAGCGGCGGACAATCGCCCTTCGGTATCAGCTACGGTAAAATGATGATGTGGTACTTCCTCGTTTCAGACGCCTTGACGTTTGGAGGATTGCTCACTGCATACGGCGTTATTCGCCATGGTTCGGCCGATTTATGGCCCGTTGGTGAACAAGTATTTGAGTCGCTACCCGGCCTTCATGGCAGCTATCCGCTGATTTACGTAGCACTCATGACGTTCATTCTGATCATCTCTTCCGTTACGATGGTACTCGCTGTAGAAGCAGGGCATCGTATGGACAAGAAAGGTGTTATCAAGTGGATGGGTTACACGGTTATCGGTGGCTTATTTTTCTTAGGCTCACAGGTGTGGGAATGGTCTCACTTTATCCACGGTTCAGGCGGTGGATTTCAGTTAAGCGCTCCAATGACCGTGGCAGCAACAGACGACCACAATCAGCCAATTGCTATGGAATTAACCGGTGGTTCTTGGGTTCATATGACATCTGACCTTGGACATGCATACGAGCATGCAATGGAGCACGGCGACCACATTGAAATTTCAAACGGTAAACTCATTGTAACGCCTGCAGCTCATGGCGACCATGATGCTCACGGCCACGATGCTCACGCTGAAGCTCATGCAGCTGTACCGCAAGAGTATCCGCTCGAAATCGTTCTGAACAAATACACATTGGAACACAAAGACGGCAAAGACCTTCGTAAGTTGACTGTAACAGGAGAAGAGGCTGAAAAAATCATGAAGAACATGGCCTCGAACACCCTTGTTTTCGGAGCGAACTTGTCGAAAAACGAATATGCCGTTCAACAGCAATATGCAAACTTCTTCTTCTTCATTACGGGTTTCCACGGTTTCCACGTATTGCAAGGAGTTATCATCAACCTCATCATTTTTATAATGGCAATGCGTGGCGTATTCGAACGTCGCGGTCACTATGAAATGGTCGAGAAAGTTGGTTTGTTCTGGCACTTCGTAGATTTGGTATGGGTGTTTGTATTCACCTTCTTCTACCTCGTTTAATAAAGACATAAATCACTGTATAGATAATTCGAAACAATCATGGAAAGAGACGATTTAATTGTAAACGATAGCTACTCTCTCAACGCTCGTCACGGCGAGGAAGAAGGCAAGAAGATTCGCAAAAAGCTGTACATGGTAACCGCTATCCTTACCATTCTAACTGTATTCGAAATCTTCATGGGCGTTTACTTCAAACGCAATGGAACTTTTACTTGGGAAACCATCAAACTGCTTTTCATCGTTCTTACCCTTGTGAAGGCAGCCTATATCGTTCTCATCTTTATGCACCTCGGCGACGAGCGCAAGAATCTTAAGTACGTGGTGCTATTGCCCTACGCACTCTTCATCTTGTATCTCATATTTATCGGACTATACGAAGGACTTTCAGTTCAGCATCTGAACAACACCTTCCGCTAAACATATGTCGACTCGTTCGAAATGGAAAAAGTATATCGGTCTTGCCGGTATGCTTTTTTTGTTTCCACTCCTTTGGTTGGTCTTTTTCGGCGTGCTGAGTAAGCACAAATTCAAGACCCTTCCTTATCTGGGCCCGGAAAACGTATTGGCCGAAGACCCCCACTATCGCATTCCTGATTTCGCCTTTGCCGATGAAAACGGTGAAATCCTAACGCGCGATTCCCTGCTCGGTAAAGTTTGGGTGGCTGCCTGCTATTCAACCTCCGACGAGCACATCGCGAAAATCACCGAGCGACTGCTCAATATCAATTTCAAGTACCGCAACGAACAGGATATTGCCATCGTTGTTTTCTCTACCCGATGTGACAGCGACTCGCTTCATTTAGCCAAAGCATACATCGAGCAGAACACCAAATACAATGCATTTGGAAACAAATGGAAGTTGCTTACCGGAAACCAGGATGCCATGCAGGCATATATCCGTAATGGGTTACTTATTCAAGATTTATCCAATGAAGCTATCTTCAAACTCATTGATGCTGACGGACATATTCGCGGTGAATATGGTAACACCGAATACCATTTTCTGGGTGGTGCCGGCGACTCCATACCGGGCATGGTTCAGGATATAGCACTCCTCAAAAAAGAGATTGACATACGCCGATATAATGAACGAAAAGCCAAAGAAGCTGCAGCTGAAAATCCGTAAGGTAACATTGCTTGCCGTTTTCATGATTTTGCTCGCCGCCTGCATAAACGAGCAAACAAAGCAACCTACAACCGGCAAACCTCTTCCCTATTTCGGCGAGTTCGACATTGAACTGAACAACTTGCCAGACGGCACACAGCAACCCGACACTCTGTACTACCCTATTCCGAAGTTCAGCTTTGTAAACCAGGACAGTGTTTATATCACTCGTGAAAACTACGAAGGGCACATAACCCTTGTCGATTTTTTCTTTACGGAATGTCCCACCATTTGCCCCATCATGAGCGCACAAATGGCCCGACTACAGGATAAATTCATGAAGGAAAACCCCGAGTTACCTATTCGCTTTCTGTCCTTTTCAGTAAAACCGGAATCGGATACACCTGAGAAACTGAAAGCCTATGCCGATAAAATCGGAGCCGACCTGTCGCGCTGGAACTTCCTCACAGGCAGGGCAACCGACATTTATGACCTTGCACAAGATGGATTCTTACTCACAGCATTCCCTTCTGACACAGCACAAGGAGGCATTTTCCATACCGATAAAGTGACATTGCTCGACAAAACTATGCGGATGCGAGGATATTATGATGGCACCTCAACCTCGAGCATGGATCAACTGTTTAATGATGCTATCAACCTATCCAAAGAATGAAACCCATGATAGAAGCTTCCATTCCCAAAAACGACAAGGCAGCGAAACGAATCATCTGGATTCTTTCACTGGTAGTTTTCTTAGTGGTTGTTTCCTTGAAATACATCCATGTCGAAGCCAACCTTGGCTTTGATCCGCACCTCTTTGCATCGATTAATGCTTTCATCAATGGCTCAGTAGCCATTCTTCTTGCGAGTGCCCTCTTTGCGGTTAAGCAAAAAAACTACAGCTTACACAAGCGCCTCATGCTGTTGGCCATGATTCTGTCATCGCTGTTCTTAGTCAGCTACATCGCTCACCACGTACTTACGGGCGACACCACCTACCCGAAAGATGCGCCTATGCGCGCGTTTTACTTCATTGTGCTCATCACTCACATCATCCTTGCCGCTGTTATTCTGCCGTTTATTCTTTTCACAACCTACCGCGGACTTACGGCCGATTTTCAAGCCCACAAGAAAATAGCTCGCATTACCTGGCCCATCTGGTTTTATGTGGCTGTTTCCGGTGTTGTTGTTTACTGGATGATAAGCCCATACTATGCGTAAGGGTGAAAGGTGTGTTTAGCATAATGAAGTATATCTTTGAAGTATGAAGAATTCTGTAAGAAATTTCATTTTATCATCAGCGCTGTTTCTGCTCAGCGTAGCAGCCTATGCGCAATGTGCTATGTGCAAGGCCACTGCTGAAAGCGCTACCGAAAACGTTGATAAAGGAATTGGAGAAGGTTTAAATGCCGGAATTGTCTACCTCATGCTTGTTCCCTATGTTTTGCTAGCCACGATTGCCCTGGTGTTTTTTCGTAAAAAAATCGTGACACTTTTCAGGTCCTAAAGCGGTCGAAATAGCAAAAGAATCTTATCGAATTGTTGCTTTTTACATTCGCGGGTAAATTCACGACAAGATTTTCCTATTTTAGCCGCAAACTATTTCGAACGAATTCATCACGATGAGGTCTTTTCTATTTTCAACTATCCTTTTCTCGTGCTTATTGATGGCGAACAATACGTCGTACTCTCAATTTTTTGAGGAGCTGAAAATCGATTCGACTCAAGTTCCCGAAGCCGAAGATCAGAAGATGCAAATTACCGTCACTGATTTTCGCTCCAAAATGTTCATTGAGGCTGATGTGATGATAAAGGGTCTGAACCCGAGAAAAACAGTGGTCTTCAAGAATTTTACCGACTCAACCATGCTACTCAAAAACTATCGCATCTATACGGTGTCGGTGGTGAAAGAAGGGTATATGTATTACGCCCACAAATTCTGGCCGGCTGAATCAAGCACCCACTACGAACGCGTAGAATTAAAGCCTCTTTCGGTTGGCTTGAAAACCAGTATAGAAGACATCACCTTCCTAGGCGATGAAACACAACTCTATCACAAATCCGTGCCCGCTCTGGAAGAACTCGTGCAGTTCATGACCGTTAATCCATCGGTTAAAATTTGCATCATTGGACATGCTAATTGCCCGGTTAACGAAGAGAAGAAAAATTCAGACGCCTATTATCGTCGC
>CANIAA010000014.1 GCA_947465255.1 Flavobacteriales bacterium
ATTGATAAGTTCCGCGCGAAGAAGGACAAGGCAGCGTTTGCACAGACCTTGATTCGTAAGCTGGAGAAACTTGATAAAATTGAGGTGGATGATATTGATGGCACCAAGGTGCGCATCAGTTTTCCACCGGCTCCCCATGCCGGAAAGATTATTCTGGAGGGTAAGGCACTCGGTAAGGCTTATGGCGAAAATCGCTTGTTCAGTGGAGTTGACATTACCATTGCGCGTGGAGAAAAAATTGCGTTGGTCGGAAAGAACGGTGTGGGAAAGAGCTCGTTGATCCGCATGATTATGCGAAAGGAGCAGCATGAGGGCGAATTCACGCCGGGCTATAGTGTTAGCATCGGTTATTACGCCCAGAATCAAAGCGATGAGTTGGATGGTACCAAGACTGTTTTCGAAACCATCGACGATGAGGCTGTGGGAGATGTTCGAAAGAGTGTTCGATCAATGCTCGGTGCATTTTTGTTTAGTGGTGACGACGTGGATAAGAAGGTTAGGGTTTTAAGCGGAGGCGAAAAGGCCAGATTGGCCTTGTGTAAACTACTGCTTCAACCTTATAATTTTTTGGTGCTGGATGAACCGACCAACCACTTGGATCTTGCTTCTAAAGAAGTGTTGAAACAGGCTTTGACGCGTTATGATGGAACATTGCTTGTTGTAAGTCACGACCGCGATTTTTTGAATGGACTCACCAACATGGTTTATGAAATTAAACCCGACAGGTTGCGCATGTGGGAGGGTGATGTCCTCGACTTTCTCAAGGAGAAGAAAGCTGAATCGATTGCTTTGTTTGAGAAAGCCAAGCCTATGGTGGTGGAGAAGAAGCCCGCAGTTGTTGCGGAAACTTCGGGTAACCAACTCTCACGCGATGAGCTGAAGGAACGCGAAAAGCAAAAGAAAAAACTCGAAACACAATTGCAAAAATGCGAACGCGATATTGAACGCTTGGAAGCTTCTATCGCTGCAATGAACATTGAAATTGCAGAACTGGATTACACAGATGCGGATGCATCCAAGAAGAAGCTCGATACTTATGCCGGTTTGAAGTCAGAGCTCGATGCTGTGATGAAGCAATGGGAAGAAACCGGAACGTTGCTTTCCGGTTTCTAAAATCAATTGTATCTTATACTTATGCTTCTTGTCCGTGGCAGGACTTGTATTTCTTACCACTTCCGCATGGGCAAGGATCATTTCTTCCAATTCGTACCTCAGCCTTTATAGGCTCTGCCTTGGGTGCAGGAGCTTGTGGCATCGGCATAGGTTGTTGCATAGAGGGTTGCTGACTCACTGCAGTGCGTTGCTGCAGGTTAAGACTCTCGGCTTTTTGTGTATTGACCTTCGCTTGTTCAGGGGCTTTGGGTGCTTGAGCCTGACTAACTTGACCCTGCTGCCCTTGCGGTAATTTGGCATGCATTAGGAAGTTGGTAAGCTCGCTGTTCACGCGTGCCACAAGATTTTTAAAGAGGCCATAGCTTTCCAGTTTGTAAATGAGCAACGGATCTTTTTGTTCATGCGATGCAAATTGAACGTTACTGCGTAGATCATCCATGTCGCGCAAATGTTCTTTCCAGCTCTGATCAATCATGGCCAATGTGATTCCTTTTTCTAAGGCATCAACCAGTTCGTTGCATTGTGATTGATATGCTTTTTCGAGATTAACTGCTACTTGAACGGTCTTTCTCGAATCGCTGAAAGGCACGGCAATGTTGGTGAATCCCTGCGTATTATTTTCGAATACATTCTTGATTACAGGGAATGCTTCGCGTTTAATTTCATCCACCCGTTGCTTGTAGCGTTGCTCAATGGCTGTGTAAGTGCTGAGAGTTACATCGTCGGTTTTAGAGCTGACAAATGCATCCTGGTCTACGGCTGCTTCCATGCCGAAATGACGCAGCATATCCATTTTGTATCCTTCGTAATTCTTAGTCTGATGATTTGATTCAACAGCGCCTGCAGCGAGATCATAAAACATATTATCTATGTCGAGCTTAAGACGCTCGCCAAATAGGGCGTGCTTTCGTCTCTTATAAATTACTTCGCGCTGCGCATTCATCACGTCATCATACTCCAGCAAGCGTTTACGAATACCGAAGTTGTTTTCTTCTACTTTCTTCTGGGCGCGTTCAATGCTGGAAGTAATCATGCTGTGTTGGATTACTTCGCCTTCTTTTAAGCCGAGTCGGTCCATCATTTTTGCAATGCGGTCGCTACCGAAAAGTCGCATCAGATCGTCTTCAAGCGATACGTAAAACTGTGATGATCCGGGATCTCCTTGACGTCCGGCGCGGCCTCTGAGCTGTCGGTCGACGCGTCGAGAGTCGTGACGTTCGGTGCCGATAATGGCCAAACCTCCCGCTGCCTTCACTTCGGGAGTGAGTTTGATATCGGTACCACGACCTGCCATATTGGTGGCAATGGTTACTGTGCCTGATCGTCCTGCCATGGCTACAATGTCTGCTTCTTTCTGATGCAGTTTCGCATTGAGAACTTGGTGGTCGATATTGCGCAGGCGGAGCATTTTCGACAGCAATTCACTCACTTCTACTGTAGTTGTACCTACCAACACGGGTCGACCGGCTGCTCGAAGTTCTGCGATTTCGTCAATAACAGCGTTGTATTTTTCGCGTTTGGTTTTGTACACCTTGTCTTCCATGTCTTTGCGTGAAATGGCGCGGTTGGTGGGTATTACCATTACGTCGAGTTTGTAGATGCTCCAAAGTTCACCCGCTTCCGTCTCCGCTGTTCCGGTCATACCGGCTAACTTGTGATACATGCGGAAGTAATTCTGCAGTGTAATCGTGGCATAGGTTTGCGTTGCGGCTTCTACGCGCACGTTTTCTTTCGCCTCTATTGCTTGATGCAGACCATCGGAATAACGGCGGCCTTCCATGATACGCCCTGTTTGTTCGTCAACAATTTTGACCTTGTTGTCCATCAAGACGTAATCGACATCTTTTTCAAAAAGAGCATAAGCTTTCAGCAGCTGATTGATGGTGTGTATGCGTTCGCTTTTAATGCTGTAGTCGCGCATCAACTCATCTTTAGCCTTCAGTTTATCCTCGTCTGATTTTCCGCTGTTTTCTATTTCCGCTATCTCAGTGCCGATATCAGGCAATAAGAAGAAACGCTCATCATCCATGTTTTTAGAGATAAGCTGTATTCCCTTTTCCGTTAGTTCTATTTGATTGTGCTTTTCATCAATAACGAAGTATAGTTCTGCATCTACCTTAGGCATGTCGCGTTGGTTATCTTGCAGATACTGACCTTCTGTTTTAAGCAAATGGGCTTTGATGCCTTCCTCGCTCAGGAATTTGATGAGAGCTTTGTTTTTAGGAAGTCCGCGATATGCGCGATACAAAGCGAGTGATCCCTCTGTAGTGTCTTCTTTGGATGGTGATCCGCTTTCCGGATTGAGCTTCTTTTTTGCGAAGGTTAAAAAGTCGGTTGATGCCGCTTTCTGCGCATTCATGAGGAGTTGCACCTTTGGCTTAAGAGCATCGAACTCTTGGTCATCACCTTTGGGAGTTGGCCCTGAAATGATGAGCGGAGTTCTTGCCTCGTCAATCAGAACGCTGTCTACTTCATCGACAATGGCAAAGTGATGTTTACGCTGCACCAGTTGGATGGCTTCGACAGCCATGTTATCGCGCAGGTAGTCAAAACCAAATTCGTTGTTGGTTCCGAAGGTAATGCTTGCGCGGTATGCGTTTCTGCGCGCCTGGCTGTTGGGTTGATGTCTGTCAATGCAGTCCACGGAAAGCCCGTGAAATTCGTAGAGTGGACCCATCCATTCGGAGTCGCGCTTAGCGAGATAATCGTTGACGGTTACCACGTGAACACCACGCCCGGCCAGTGCATTGAGGAACACAGGAAGAGTAGCAACGAGCGTTTTACCTTCACCCGTGGCCATTTCTGCGACCTTTCCACGATGAAGTGCGATACCGCCTATGAGCTGAACATCGTAGTGCACCATGTCCCAGGTTGTTCGGTTTCCGGCTGCCATCCAGTTGTTTTTCCAGATGGTTACATCCCCATCTATGGTGACATAGTCTTTGGCGGTAACCGTAGCGAGTTGGCGATCGAATTCGGTCGCCTTCATTCGTATCTCGGTATTTTCTTTTAATCGACGTGCGGTTTCCCTCACGATGGCAAAGGCTTCCGGTAGAATTTCAGAGAGTACTTCCTCTATTTGACGGTTAACGTCTTTTTCGAGCTTATCGATTTGGGCGTAGATGGCTTCTTTCTGTTCGAGCTCGGTTCCGGGGAGTGCCTCGGCCTGTATTTTCAGTTGCGCGATTTGCTCTTCTTCCCCTGCGATGCGAGTTTTGATAAGCTCTCGGAGTTTTTCCGAGCGGCCTCGCAATTCGTCGTGCGAAATAGAGATGATGCTTTGGCCGATTTGTTTGATTTGATCCACAATCGGGTTGATATCCTTCAGGTCTTCCTGAGACTTATCGCCGAGGATTTTTTTGAGGATTTTGTTGATAGTACCAATCATAATAAAGTATATAACCTCTTCTTAAGAGAACGGACGCAAATTTAGTGTTCTGCGGGCCGTCGCGAAGCGAAAAATAGTGCCATGGGTAAGTAAACTGACAGGCTGTCGGGCGTCACGCTTTATCGGGGGTTAAGTCTTGAAAATCATAGCCGATGATTGTCATGTTAAAAAGTAGAGCCGGTTGTCAATTGTTTCTTTTTGACTTTAGGAGGAATTTGGGTAACCTTTGACAACATCGAACCGGAGGAATTCCAACCAGCCTAACTGATTGATTTTCGAAGGAAAAGATAGCTGAAGTATTTTACCTTTTTAAGTTAACCGAACCAAATTATGCCCGAAATGGAATCAGTGGCTGAACTAGCATTGCAAGAAAACATGACTCTACACACAGAGGAGCCCATTCTCAAAGAGAATCCCGATCGATTTGTATTATTCCCCATAGCTCATCATGACATTTGGCACTTCTACAAGAAGAGTCAAGCGAATTTTTGGACCGCTGAGGAAATTGATTTGGAGGCGGATCTCGTTGACTGGAACACGAAGCTCACCAACGATGAGCGTCATTTCATCAAGCATGTGTTGGCCTTTTTTGCCGCAAGCGATGGTATTGTGAATGAGAATTTGGCAGAGAATTTTGTTCGTGAAGTTCAATACACCGAAGCGAAGTTCTTTTATGGTTTCCAGATTATGATGGAAAACATCCATAGTGAAACCTATTCTTTATTGATTGATACTTACATAAAGGATACTAAGGATAAGAATTATCTGTTCAAGGCTATAGACACGCTCGATTGCGTTCGCAAGAAGGCGGATTGGGCGTTGCGTTGGATTAAGAACGGAACGTTTGCAGAGCGTCTGGTTGCGTTTGCAGCAGTGGAGGGAATCTTTTTTAGTGGTTCATTCTGCAGTATTTTCTGGTTGAAGAAGCGTGGTCTAATGCCGGGGTTGACTTTCTCGAATGAGTTGATTAGCCGTGATGAGGGATTGCATTGTGATTTTGCCTGTTTACTTTACAACAAGCATATTATCAACAAACTTTCCAGACAACGTATTGAGGAGATTATCACAAATGCGGTTGAGATTGAGAAGGAATTTATCATCGACGCATTGCCGGTGAAGTTGATTGGAATGAACAGCGATTTGATGGCTCAGTATATTGAATTTGTTGCAGATCGTTTGTTGGCAGAATTGGGCAACGATCGTGTCTACAATAAGAGCAATCCATTTGATTTTATGGAAATGATTTCCCTTCAGGGCAAAACCAATTTCTTTGAGAAGCGCGTGGGAGATTATCAGAAAGCAGGTGTGATGGCAGATAAGGATAAGCAGACCTTCTCGCTTGACGAGGATTTTTAAGTTGGATATTGGCTCGTTAAGAAAAAATGGACGAGCGAACAAAATAAGTTTTCACATTTTATCGATGTGAATAATTACCGCGGGATTCTTAAAAACAACCCTAGTTGATTTTTTGAGAATTCAATACCTAAACGCTTTTATTGCACTCTCGTTTCGGTCGAGCGATTGAGTATATCAATCGGTTGTTTACCAGCGAGATTTCCTCAAAGCAGAAAGAGGAATTAGCCAAGCCCGCTATTGTTGGGTGCCGAAGAGATGAGGGAAGCTTTTCGGTATAAGTTGGAAATCCCACTAAACACAATTCAAAAAAACTAACTATATGTTCGTTGTAAAAAGAGATGGCCACAAGGAGACGGTGAAGTTCGACAAGATCACCGCGCGTATCGCCAAGTTGTGCTACGGGTTGAATCCCATTGTTGACTCCGTGAAGGTTGCCATGAAGGTGATTGAAGGAGTTTACGATGGTGTTACTACCAGTGAGCTCGACAATCTTGCCGCCGAAATTGCCGCTACCAACACGGCAACCCATCCTGATTACGCTTTGCTTGCATCGCGTATCGCGGTGAGTAATCTGCACAAGAATACCAAGAAATCGTTCAGTCAGGTTATGACGGACTTGTATTACTATTTAGACCCCAAGACCGGTGCCAATGCCGGTTTGATTGCGGACGATGTGTACAAGGTGATAATTGATAATGCTCCAATTTTGGACAGCACGATTATTTATGACCGCGATTTCAATTTTGATTACTTCGGTTTCAAAACATTGGAACGTTCATACCTGTTGAAGATTAACGGCAAGGTTGCCGAGCGTCCGCAACAGTTGTTTATGCGCGTTGCAGTGGGTATTCACAAGGAAGACATTGCAGAGGCTATAAAGACATACAACATGCTTAGCGAAGGTTGGTTTACGCATGCGACGCCAACTCTTTTCAACGCAGGCACCCCGAAGCCGCAAATGAGTTCTTGCTTCCTTTTGCAGATGCAAAGTGATAGCATAGAGGGTATTTACAACACCTTGAAACAAACCGCGCTGATTTCTCAAAGTGCCGGTGGCATTGGTTTAAGCATTCACAACGTTCGCGCGAAGGGTTCATACATCAAAGGGACAAATGGCACCAGCAATGGTATCGTGCCCATGTTGAAAGTGTTCAACGATACGGCTCGTTATGTTGATCAGGGTGGTGGTAAGCGCAAAGGATCTTTTGCCATTTACCTCGAGCCATGGCATGCCGATGTATATGATTTTCTCGACTTGAAAAAGAACCACGGTAAAGAAGAGGCCCGCGCCCGCGACTTGTTCTACGCCTTGTGGATTCCGGATTTGTTCATGCAACGTGTAAAGGAAGACGGAGAGTGGACATTGATGTGCCCCAACGAATGCCCGGGATTGTCTGATACATGGGGTCCGGAATTTGAAGCGCTTTACACCAAGTATGAAACAGAAGGTAAGGGCCGTCAAACCATCAAGGCGCAAGACTTGTGGTTCAAGATTCTGGAGTCTCAAATCGAGACCGGAACGCCTTACATGCTTTACAAAGACGCTGCTAACAGCAAGAGTAATCAAAAGAATCTCGGAACAATTAAGAGTTCTAATCTCTGCACTGAAATCATGGAGTATACAGCTCCTGATGAGATTGCAGTATGTAACCTGGGCTCAATCGCATTGCCTAAGTTCGTGAAGGATGGCAAGTTCGATCATCATAAATTGTTTGATGTAGCTTACCAACTCACGATTAATCTGAATAAGATCATTGACGGCAACTTCTATCCGGTGCCCGAAACCAAGAAGAGCAACATGCGTCATCGCCCCATTGGAATTGGGGTGCAAGGATTGGCTGACGCGTTCATTTTGATGCGTTATCCGTTCGATGGTGCAGAGGCACGTCAGATGAACAAGGAAGTTTTCGAGACCATTTATTATGCTGCGGCCACTGCATCGAAAGATTTGGCCAAGGTGGATGGCGCTTATGAGACTTTCCCCGGATCACCGGCAAGCCAAGGCATTCTTCAGTTCGATATGTGGGATGTAGCTCCAACATCACGTTGGGAATGGGATGTGTTGAAGGAGGAAATCAAGCAACACGGTATGCGTAATTCACTGTTGTTGGCTCCAATGCCAACAGCTAGTACAGCGCAGATTTTGGGTAATAACGAGTGCTTTGAGCCATACACAAGCAACATCTACACGCGCCGCGTTTTAGCGGGTGAATACATCATCGTGAACAAGCATTTGTTGCGCGATTTGGTGAACCTCGGTTTGTGGAACGAAGACCTGAAGAACAAGTTGATTTCTGCGAACGGATCAGTTCAGAGCATTGAAGAAATTCCGGACAACCTGAAGGCACTTTATAAAACAGCTTGGGAACTTTCGCAAAAGGCTATCATCGATATGTCGGCTGATCGCGGAGCGTATATCTGCCAGAGCCAGTCGCTCAACGTATTCATGGAGAATCCGAATTTCGGTAAGCTTTCATCAATGCACTTCTACGCATGGGAGCGCGGTTTGAAAACCGGTATGTACTACTTGCGCACGAAGGCTGCAACAGACGCTATCAAGTTTACCGTTGACAAGAAATACAAAACAGAAACTATTCCCGCACAGGCTGAATCGACTATGGCCATGGCAACAGCAGCTGCTTACGCTGTGGAGCCTGCCCTGGTGGAGCCACAGGCAGCTCAAATGACCATGGAAATGTCGACATCGGCAGGAATGAGTGCTGAGGAGATGGCACGCAACCAAGCTGCTATTTCATGCTCACTCGACAACCCTGATTCATGTGAGATGTGCAGTGGCTAGAGATTGGTCGCTCTGCGCGATGCGTTATTAACTGAAACGCATCTGCTCAGGCAACGGTTGATTTACTGTTCTACCCCGGAGGAAACTCCGGGGTTTTTTTATTGGATAAAAGGCATCGAAAACTGCAAAAGGGTGCATCTTTGTTGCACACATAAAATCACCACGAAACATGTCAAAACAACTCTGGATTATGGATCCTGCGCACAGTGAAGTTACTTTCAAAGTGCGCCATATGATGATTACCAACGTTAGCGGAACATTTGAGAACAGCTCGGGCTCGATGCATTCGGATGCACCGGATTTCTCGGATGCAGAGTTGCAATTTGAAGCAGAAGTAGCGTCAATTAACACACGCAACAGTCAGCGTGATGAGCACTTGCGCACCAACGACTTTTTTGATGCTGCTTCACACCCAACGTTGCGTTTTGATTCGGGAAAGCTGGAGAAGTCAGGTGATAAGAATTATGTGCTTCATGGTGAGATTACCATCCGGGGCGTGAAAAAGTCTATTTCCATGCAAGTGAATTATACCGGTTTAGTGGTTGACCCATGGGGTCTTACACGAGCTGGATTTGAAATTTCAGGATCCTTGATGCGCGCAGATTTTGGCTTGCATTGGAACGCAAATACGGAGGATGGCAGCATTGTGCTTTCTGATGAAGTGAAGCTCCTCATCCATGTGCAGATGATTAAGCAGGTATAAGTGCAGGCTTGATCATGGCTCTTGAAGACAGTTCATTAATCCGAAAGGCATTCAAAACAGAGAAGGAAATTCACATTGCGTTGGGTTTCTTGCTTGGGTGTTTGATTTCGGCTCTCATTACCTACATTGAGGCTGAATGGTCGTTGGCTGAAATTACACTGGCCGGTTTGTGGCAAGTGCATATCAGCACACCGGCCTGTTGGGTGGCTGATTTGGCCCCTGTTGCTATAGCCTTCTATTCATGGTATGGAAGCAGAAAGATCGATATGGCCAATCGAGCGGCTACCGATGCCAATGAGCGCTACGAGCAAATGGTTGTGCTTCGGCAGATGGCCGAAAGTGCCAGTCGGTCTAAGAGCGAGTTCTTAGCGAATATGTCGCATGAAATTCGCACACCGATGAATGCCATCATCGGAATGAACTATCTGATGGGCAAGACACCCTTGAGTGAAAAGCAGGTTGACTACCATCGCAAGATTGATGTATCGGCCAAGAACTTGCTTCGCATTATCGACGACATTCTGGATTTTTCAAAAATAGAAGCAGGTAAGCTTACATTGGAAAATGACACGATGGCAATTGCAGAAGTAGTGTCAGAAGTTGCCGATGCAGTGAACGTGAAGCTGCAGCACAAATCAGATGTTGAGTTTATTACCTATGTGGATGCTTCTATACCTCGCTATGTGCTGGGAGATGGTTTGCGATTGCGCCAGGTTCTGCTCAACCTTACCGACAATGCAGCAAAGTTTACAGAGCGCGGTGAAATTCGTGTGATGGCGAAGTTGCTGAAATCCTTGCCCTACGGCTGCATTGTGAATTTCAGTATTCGAGATTCCGGAATTGGTATTACAGAAACACAACTCAAGAATCTGTTTAATCCTTTTCAACAGGCTGATTTATCCACCACGCGTAAGTATGGAGGAACGGGCCTTGGCTTGACTATTTGTAGGCGCATAGTTGAGATGATGGATGGTGAGCTCACAGCGACAAGTGAAGCGGGCGTGGGTTCGGAGTTTACCTTCAATGCATTTTTCTCGAATGCCGAAGCCCCCGAAGAGGCGCTGCCGATGCCTAATTATGGCTTGACGGCATTGCTTGCGGATGACTCCGAAAGTGCTCGTATGGTATTAACAGAGATGTTGGAGTCGCTCGGATTCAATGTACTGGTCGCTGAAAATGCCCCCGATGCAAAAAGAATCTGGAATGAAGTGCTGGAGCGTGGAGAAGAAATCGCACTGCTTGTTGTCGATTGGAAGATGCCCGGTATGACCGGTTTAGAATTGGTCAAGGATATAAAGGAAGGCTCCCCCGAAAAAGTGCCATCTGTTGTAATGGTTACTTCGCACGGGGCAGAAGCTGTGCGCGATGCGCTCAACAAGAATTTGGTGGATGGTCTTCTGATAAAGCCTATTGGAATTTCTACGTTGAATGACACAATCGCAGATGTGCTTCACCAGGATCAAAGTCGCATGCGATCGCAACGACAGGAGGTGGACTATATGGAGTTGTACAGGCAGCATCTGAAGGGAGTGCGCTTGCTTCTGGTAGAAGACAACGAGATTAACATGGATCTCGCTACGGAACTACTCGAAGATGTTGGCGCGCATGTAGATTCTGCCGTAAATGGAATCATGGCTGTTGAAATGACACAAGGACAGTCGTACGATTTGGTGCTCATGGATATTCAGATGCCGGAGATGGATGGCCTCACAGCCACACGCGAAATCAGAAAGCGCGTGAAAGCCGATGAGTTGCCGATTGTAGCAATGACGGCGCATGCTATCAAGGGCGAATATGAAAAGAGTTTGGCAGCGGGCATGAACGACCACATCACCAAGCCCATTGATCCGGATGTGCTTTACCGAACGTTGGTTAAGCACATTCGCGGTATTTCAATGGATTCGGTAAAAAGTGAGGGCACAGAACGGTCCAAGTCAGAGATTCATATTGCGGGATTGAAGTATGAGGAAGGCTTGAAGCGATCGGGGTCCAAGCGTGCATCTTATCACGCATTGCTTTTGAAGTTTAGTAATCGATATGTGAACGTTGCCACTGAAGTGCGCACTATGGTTATGAACGGCGACGTGGCCGGTTTGTCTGACTACCTGCACACACTCGCCGGGGTGAGTGGTAATGTAGGAGCAACGGAAGCGTACGAATTATCGAGTAAGCTGTCTGTTCAATTGAAGTCGGCAAAAGAAGCAGGGGAGCAGAAGATTCGGGTTGACCTGATCTCTCAAATGCAATTGCTAACTGTGAAGCTAGATGAGCTTATCGGTTCTATTCGCGAGAAAATTAAACCGGAGATTGCCGATAGGAGTGTTGCATCTAATTCAGTCGCAAGAAATTGGAGTGACTTGGCTATTCGATTGAAAGCATCCATTTCGGAAAACGATTCGATTGCGTTGGATGTAATTGAAGAGGCTTTAGCCAATGGCGGTGAAGGTGCTGCTGTCAATTGCCTAAAGGAAATTCAGCTTTCCTTGTCTGATTTTAATTTCGATAAGGCGCTTGAGCAAATCAACCGAGGTATTGAGGAGGGGTTGTTTCGTTAATTCAGCTCATCGCCCCGCAACGCTCTGAAGTGCTTGCGTGCTTCTACTACATATAGACTAGCTGGAAAATCAGTGATCAGTCTCTCGAAAAGGGACATTGCTTTTGCGTTGTCTTTATACACCTGCTCTTGCAACAACGCCAGCTTGAATAAAGCATCGTCTGCGGTTATGTCTGCAAAGTGAAGGTCAACCACGTTTTGATATAAATCTCTGGCCATATCAAATTGCGCCTGCTTCATATAAATAGACGCTTTCAGCATTTTGATTTCGTCGGAGAGGCTGTGTGAAGGGTATTCCGTAAGGATGGAGTCGAGCGTAGTAATGCACTCGCTGTATCTATTTTGATAGGCAAGTAAATCGGCGCGTGCATACATCATCATGGGGGCTGTAGTAGTGTCCATGTTGAAGTTGTCGGTAATGAGAAGCGACAGGTCAATGGCATCATTCGATATGAGCTTGGAAGTTGAAGCTTTTAGAGCGTCCAGTTGACCTTGGGCCCATTCGAAATCTCCGGTATAATAAGAAATTCGCGCGTTCCTAAACTTCGCTTCATTACCGAGCATGTCGTCTTTGAAGTCGAGTTCTACTTGAGAAAACATAAGTGATGCATCCCAGATATCGCCGTTAAATACTTGTACATCGCCGAGTTCTAGTTTACACAGCGCTTGAGTCTTGTTGAAAATTCCGGGCAACGCGATGGACTCCCGTAAAAGCAGAACAGCATCGTTTGATTTCTGTAAGTGAAAGGCTTGAACATGGGCAAGCTCCTTCATCAGAATAGCGGTTTCATGTGAGCGGCCAATTTCGTTGAGAGCAGCAATGTAGTCGAGTTCCAGTTGTGCGTACAGACTGGAGTCGCTGCCGGGATTTTGTGCGAGTTCCTCCTTTGAAACCTGGAGTTTTTCAATTCGAGCTGTGATGTAGAAGTCAGATGCCGGGCCTTTTTCAATCACTGCTTGATAAGCCCTTCGTGCTGTTTCGTAGTCGCCATTGTTTAGGGCTAATTGTGCCAGATTGATGAGTCGGCTGCCGTTTTCATTCTGTCGCTTATCTAGTGCAATCGATTGGACGAGAGCCGAAGCGAAATCCTTTTTCTGCATGAATAACCACGCAAGCATTTCTGCATAGATTGTTTTGTCCGGAAATTTCTGAGCGCGCTTCAATAAGGCTGTTTTCAGCATTTCCATATTCTCGGTGTTCTCTTCCAGATTGAGCAATCGGTTGAACGAGTTCTGCACGGTTTGCAAATAGTGTGATTCTTCTCCGAGTAAATCCAGGAATGCTTCGGTCATGCCGGCTTGATCGCCGAGATTTCCTTTCATGTTGGCAACCTCATAGGTGAAGTTGTAACCGTCTTTCGATTGCGCCCTTCCTTTTTCGTAGACCTTTAAGGCATATTCATACTCATTTATAAGACCGAATTCGTTGGCCAGACGTTGAACGTTGGAGCGTGTTGGTTCCACCCGTTTGACCGCTTCATCAAATTGCTCGGTGGCTTTTTCGGCCATATTGAATTTGTTATACAGATCTCCTAGCTTCACATATCCCACGCCGTCTTTAGAGTCTTCCTTAATTTTCTTTTTGGCCATTTTTTCGGCCTCTTCAAAGTCGCGTAGCTCAATTAAGGTATTGAGATAGTTGTTGAATACCTTGGAGGTTTTGTTGGTCTTGTAGATTTTCTCGTAGTACAACTTGGCTTGCTCAAACATGCCTTGGTTGTAGTAATAATCTGCCAACTCCATGTCGGTTTCCTGTGCATTGGCAGTGAGTGCGCAAAGCAACATTCCTACTATGAAAATCCAAAGCCTCATCATGATGTTATTTGTTTGGGCACCCTTAATCTCCAGGTCAGAATAGTGTCGTTGAGAGCATTCCAATGATTGTATACGGCTTGTCTTTGTTGCAGCCATTCATTGATTTTTGTGTGCCATTGTTGTTGTTTGCCAATGAGGTTTTGCAAAATAGTATCGGCATACGTCTCGTTTATTTCCCGATTCAATCTGTCGTGTGTAGCGCGGTCGGCCAAGGTGTTGCGAAATGCATAGAGTTCGTTTTCTAACTGGTCTTTTCGGTAGTGCAAAGAGTCTTTCCATTGCTCGAGTCTAGCTGCTTTTTTTCGGAAATCACCAAAACGCAGCAGTGCTTCAGCCATAGGCTGCTGCATAATTCCTTTATAGTTGGACTGGATGAACTTGAGTTGACAGGTAATGGAGTCCGTTATCTGCAATGAGCCGGAGTCCAGAACTAGAATTGTTTTGTCCATGGCAATATGGAGCGAGTCGATGGCATGTATTTCAACATCGAAGTTTCTCGGTTTACTACAAGCGTTGAGCAGTAGGATTGAAGTTGCTATGAATAAGATGGCAATGTGTTTCATAGAACGCATGGCAGTAAAGTTAACAGAAGCAGCTCAGCTCTGAGGTGCGGAAATAACAAAAAAACAAAAACTACCCTCGACTACCCTCGACTACGCTCGGGTACCGTTTCGCATGGGTACCGTTTCGCATGGGTACCGTTTCGCTTGAGTGCCGTTTTGCTCAGGCAGCAATGGCCGGGGTTATTTGCGAATCATGTCGAAGCCCGTGTATGGTACGAGTGCGGCAGGAATTCGGATGCCCTCAGGAGTTTGATTGTTTTCGAGTAAGGACGCAACTATGCGAGGCAATGCAAGAGCGCTTCCGTTGAGGGTATGAACTAATTGAGTCTTACCCTCGCTGTTTTTGAAACGACACTTCAAGCGATTGGCTTGGAAGGTTTCGAAGTTGGAAGTAGAGCTCACTTCCAGCCAGCGTTCTTGCGCTCCGCTCCAGGCTTCGAAATCATAGGTGAGAGCAGAGGTGAATCCCATATCGCCACCGCACAGGCGAATGACACGGAAGTGGAGTTCGAGTTTCTCCAGAATTCCTTTTACGTGTTCCACCATTTCATCCAGAATACCGTAGGATTTTTCGGGGTGCACTAATTGTACAATTTCAACCTTATCGAATTGATGCAGACGGTTGAGTCCGCGCACATGGGCTCCCCAGCTTCCGGCCTCTCGGCGAAAGCACGGTGTATAGCCGGTCATTTTTACGGGTAATTGTTCTTCTTTTAGAATTACATCGCGGTACAAGTTGGTTAACGGTACTTCGGCTGTTGGAATCAGGTAGAGATCATCGACACCGACGTGATACATCTGTCCTTCTTTGTCGGGCAATTGGCCGGTACCAAATCCGCTGGCTTCGTTCACCATCAGTGGTGGTTGAAATTCGCGGTATCCGGCCTTGGTTGCTTCATCGAGGAAGAAGTTGATGAGTGCGCGTTGCAGCTTTGCTCCGGCACCTTTGTAGACGGGGAACCCGGCGCCTGTTATTTTAGTTCCAAGCTCGAAATCGATGAGGTCGTATTCTTCAATGAGTTCCCAGTGGGGTTTTTTATGTTCGCCCAGTTGAGGCATTTTGCCCCAGATGTAAACCTCTTGATTGTCTTCCGCTACCTTACCGTTGGGCACGATGTCGTTGGGTACGTTGGGAATGGTATAGAGCAGTTGTTTCTGCGCGTCTTCGGTTTGCTGTAGCGTTTGCTCTAGTTCTTTAGCGGTTTCTTTTAACGCGGCCACGCGTGGTTTTGCAGCTTCAGCTTGCTCTTTTTTACCGCTCTTAAAGAAGTCACCAATTTCCTTCGATAGCTTGTTGGCCTCAGCCAGATTGTTGTCGAGGTCGTTTTGGGATTTGCGACGTATTTCATCGAGGCGAATGATTTCGTCGATTTGCTGGCTGAAGTCTTTGTTGCGTTTTGCGAGGGCGGCAATGATGCTGTCGCGGTTTTCGCGGAGTTGTGAAACTTGAAGCATAGATAGATTCTTAAAGGCGAATTAAAATAAAAAACTCCCGTCCTCGACGTGGCGAGAGCGGGAGTTGGAATATCATCGAGCCCGGCTGCGCCTTATGCAGGGATAACCGAAACGTACGATTTGTTGTCTTTTCTTTTACGGAATTCAACAGTACCGGGAACCAACGCGAAGAGCGTATGATCTTTACCGATACCAACGTTGAGACCTGCATTGTGACGGGTGCCGCGCTGACGCACGAGGATGTTACCGGCAATACATACTTGACCGCCGTATAGTTTTACTCCGAGTCGCTTGCTTTCCGACTCACGTCCGTTCTTTACTTTACCTTCACCTTTCTTGTGTGCCATTGTATTAGGGGTGTTATAGGATTCTAAATGTTGAATTAACCGATTGATTCAATTTTGATAGAAGTCAAATACGCACGGAAACCATTTTTCTTCTGGTAACCCTTGCGGCGCTTCTTTTTGAATACGATTACTTTGTCTCCTTTGAGGTGTTTCTCGACGCGAGCGGTCACCTTCATACCTTCTACAGCTGGGGCGCCAACGGTGATCTTACCGGCATTGTCGACCAGGAGAACCTTGTCGAACGATACCTTCGAACCTTCTTCACTTTGAAGACGGTTTACGAAGACCTGTTGATCTTTTTGTACTTTGTACTGATGCCCTGCTATTTCTACGATAGCGTACATGGTATTGATTTTTAATGATTTACCTCTAAAATTTTTTTAGAGGGTTGCAAATATAGGGAGCCAAAGCGCAATGCACCAAACGATTGGGGCTGAAAAACACGAAAATCTCATTTTTTATTGGCCAGCCATACTCCTGTAAGCACCACGAGCGCGCATGTCAGGTGCAAAAACCCGAATGATTCACCATCGTCGAGCCCCCAGCCTACGGCAACCATGGGCATGATGTAGGTGACTGATGAGGCGAAGAGAGGCGAGGTTTGTTGCGTAAGCCAGAAATAAAGCATATTGGCCAGGCATGTTCCGAAAATGGCAAGGACCGCCACGTAGCCAACTGAATGCCATCCATGCGGATGGGTTGCAATGATTTCAGTGATGTTGGTTTGTGCAAGATAGAGCGTCCAGGGAATGCCCGCGAGAAGCAAGGAGAGCGCGGTAATATGAAGGGGATGTATGTGCGGAATTTTCGCTGAAATGGTATTGACACTTATACCGTAGAAGAGGGTTGCAACAATAATGAGAAGGGCAAACAAAGGGTTTTGCGTGCTACCCATTCCTTGAAGCACAATGAGGCTTATTGCGCCGGCGAGTCCTACAAAGACACCAATAACTTGAAGCTTTTTGAATTCTTTTTGGAAGAATGCTATTCCGATGAGCAGAGTAAAAAGAGGTGTCAGCGTATTGAGTATTCCGGCAAGGCTGCTATCGAGATGCTGCTGAGCGGTAGTAAAAAGCACTGCGGGGATTCCGCTGCCCATAAGGCCTACTACTGCGAGGTATTTCCATTCGTGAATTTTTATTTTCCGAAACGCCCGCAGTGAAACGGGGAGCAACAAGGCGGAGGCCATACCCATGCGAAGAGCGGCAACTTGATCGGGGGCCAATACCGGTTGGTTTTGGTCATCTTTGAGTGCATGCTTCATGAGAATGAAAGAACTACCCCAAGTAAGCGCCAACACTATGATGGCAGCCAGGTGAAGAGAACGAGGTGATTGTTTCAGCATGCGCGGCAAAGTTACCGTGCTGTCGACCAAACGTCGACATTACATTTGCCATGAAAATTGAACGATATGAAGAATTTTGTTGCCTGCTTAGCATTTGCAATTGTGTTGGGAGCTTGTGGTGAAGTTGCTCCACCGGCTAAACCTCAAACTGTAATTGTCCACCGTGATCTTGATTCAGAAGTAATTAAGACTGTCGCCAAAATGTCGGTCGGAGGAATGATGTGTGCTGAAGGTTGCGGAGGCAAAATTCAGCAGGATGTGCGAGCGTTGCCCGGAGTAACAGGAACCGAGCTTGAGTTTACCGATGGCAGTCCGGAGAATATCGTGAAAGTGGAGTATGATCCGGCTGTAACCGATGAAAAGAAATTGATTGAATGTGTTCAAGGAATTGCCGATGGTAAGTACACTGTCTCAAAGGTGGAGGTGTTGCATTATCATGGTTTACAGAACAAGGCTGCGAGCAACGGAGCGGCCGTATAAATCATGAATATTCGCAACATAGTTCGTTTGCTGGCACAGATTTCACTTGTGCTCACGTTTGTCGTAATCATTGCCGGAAGTGTGGTACGCATGACGGGAAGCGGTATGGGTTGTCCGGACTGGCCAAAATGCTTTGGCTACTTAATTCCCCCAACCGATGAAGAGGTTTTGTTTTTCAAGGAGGGCCACACGTATGAAGCCGGACAAATGATTGTGCGCCACGATACACTGTGGGTGGCCAATGGTAGCTTTACTTCAAGTTCTGATTTTAGTCATGCAGACTGGCACAAATACCCGAAGCATGATTACGCTATTTTTAATGTATTGCACACGTGGGTAGAGTACATCAATCGTTTAGCTACGGTGGTATACGGAATCCCCGTTTTCTTGCTTTCTTTGTTCAGTTTGGTACTACTCATTCGCCAGCGAGAATGGGTTATTTTTTTACTGGCGTTTTTGACTGATGTGATGGTTGGTTTTGAAGCGTGGCTGGGCAAGCTGGTTGTCGATGGTAATTTGGTGGAGAACTCAATAACGTACCACATGATTGGCAGTATTGCTCTGGTGGCTCTATTGTCGATTATGGTATTTCGTTTAACGAAGGAGGAGGAGGTTTTTCAGACCAAGCGCGGCTTCCGCATTGCGATGTGGACGCTTGCGGTATTGCTGTTTTGTCAGATCTTAATGGGTACTCAGGTGCGTGAGCAGGTAGATCTCGTCGCTAAGATTAGCTCAGACAGAAGTTCTTGGATTGACATGCTGCCATCGATTTTTTACATCCATCGCAGTTTTTCTATCGTGATATTGCTGCTTTCAGGGTGGCTGTATTTCAAGAGTAAAGAATCACTTCGCCTTGTGCAGTTCAATTGGGCAATGCTGGTATTGATGCTGGAATTGTTGGTGGGAATTGTGCTGGCTTATCTAGATATGCCGGCGCCTATGCAGCCTTTGCATTTGTTATTGGCGGTGCTCTGTTTTGCGTTGGTGTTTTACACCGGTTTGCGCATTCAATTCAAGCGCGTGTAGATTATTTCTTCTTTCCGTTAATGTCGATACGCAGCGAGAATACGTTGCTATAAAGCACATCACTCACATTTCCGATATCGGATAGGGCATAGTCGATTTGTAGATTGCGAAGACGAAGTCCTAAGCCAATGTTTGGTTGAAGTGTGAGGTATGTGCTTTGATCGAAGTCGCTGACGCGTTGTATGTTGCCCACCCCTGCACGAACGAAAATGAGTTTGTTATAGATAGCCTCAATTCCAATGGTAGGGTCGATGCTTACCGGATTGGCGCTTATGAGAACGTTTCGCTTACCATCGGTTGTAAGGGTTGCGTTCGCTTCGGCCAGAAGAGTTACTTTTTTGATATCGAAACTGCGGCCTGCTCCAAGCACAATGCGCGGCAGTGTAACCTCAAGTCCGTTTTGAGGGATTTCGTTGCCGGTGTTTTGGAAAACCTCTTTGGTGCGATCATTCAATGAATAAGACCATGCGTTGAAGGTAGAGGTGATATCTTTTGCAACAGCGCCAAAGTGCCAGTGGTTGTAATCGTATTGCATGCCCGCATCAAGCCCAAAACCCCAAGCTTTAGCGAAATCACCAATGTGCCGGTAAATAACTTTTGCATTGACGCCCCATCGAAATCGGTTGGTTTGTTGAAGCGGGTCGATGATGGTTTGCTGTGTGGCTGAAGTGGTGTTTTTGCCGGGCCAACCGTTGCGTCCGTATGAGAATATGAAGGCGTAATCGACAGCGGAGAATTTAGTAATCCGGTCATAATCGACATTCCCACCGGCATCGATAAGCTCGGTAGTGTTAGGGATATCATCGACACCGAAACGAATGATTGAAAACGCAGCAGCGCTGGAAGAGTCGATGGCCTTACCAATGGATGCGTAATCGTATTTCGCGATACCGGCAAAATATTCGGAGTGCATGGCTGCAACCTGTAAGCGAGAGCCTAGATGGTTTATACCGGCCGGATTCCAATAACCCGCTGTTACGTCGCTTACTGTCGCAACCTGCGCCATAGACATGCCTAGAGCTCGAGCACCAACGCCGATGTTCAGAAACTCGTTGGAGTATTTAGGAGTGATGTCGTTGGTTTGAGCAAGCGTTTGTGCTGTTATGAAAACGCACGACAAGAGTGCGATGAATGCTTGGTATAGGACGTGTGAAAAGCGCGCTTGGTTCATTGGTTCAAAAATAAGTCGGCGCGGTCTTAACCCCCCAACTGCTGAATTATTGTGTGAGCGATGGAATGAGGCTCGAGGGAGGCCGGAATTTTTATATCTGTAACGTGGTTTTTGATCAACTCAGCGCGTGTGGCTTCGCCAAAAGCGATGCACGTCAATTGTGCGTGTGTGGCTGCATTACCAAAAAACGAGCGCACGTTGCTTGGGCTTGAAAAAACATACACATCACATTTCGGCACCTCGATGTTTTTTTCGCGGGTCATATACACGGGTAAATCAACTACTTGCTCTTTGGGTAATGCAGATTGTATGTGGCGCATGCTTTCGGCAGCTCCCGGGAACAGGACTTGGTCTGAACCGATTACTTCAGCAAACCGGTAGGCCGAGTCGGTGATGTCGATAGCGTCACCTACAAAATCGACAGAATGATAGCTTTCAATAGCTTTTGCAGTTGCCTCGCCGATGGCGCCAATCTTTTGTGTTGAGATGTTCGGATGCTGCTCGAAAAAGTGCCTCACCGCATTGGATGAAGAGAAGAATATCCAATCGGTTTTCGGTATGTTTCGATCGAACGAAATGGACGTGGTTTCAATCAGCGATTGCGCAATAACCTCCACATCGGCCGGAAGAAAGGATTGAATGGCTTCACAATCGGTTGGTTTGCGCGATATGAAGATTTTTCTTTTCACGATTGCTGGATGCGTTGAAGTATCTGTTCGATGAGTTGTAAATCGTCGGTTCCCGTCAATTCGAATTTCAGTACCGGCTCGTTCCAACTTTTGGCGAAAGCTACCCACACATGGAATTGATTATTCTGATATATAGCATGCACACCCAGTGGTAACTGACAGCCGCCCTGCATTCGGTTAAGTACTTTTCGTTCAATATGGATGTTGCGCTGAACCTGCGCTGAATTGAGTGCGTTTAACTTCTCTATTAATTGCACATCATCACTTCTGGTTTGAATTGCCAGTGCACCCTGAGCGGGTGCCGGTACTAGTTCGTTTACATCGAGAGGCAGAACATGCAGGTCAGAAAGGCTGAGCTGTAAACGATCAACTCCGGCTTTGGCGAGTAGAATAGCATCGAAATCACCGTTACGAAGTTTTTGAACGCGCGTGGGAACATTACCGCGAATGTCGACAGCTATGGCGTCGGGCCTCGCATGCAGGAGTTGTGCTTTCCTGCGCGCACTGGAAGTGCCGATGCGGGCGTTTTTCTTGAATTGCCATGGTGCGGATGCCTCGAATGCACTAGGGTGTATGAGAAGCAACTCTCGTGCATCGGCGCGTTCACTTACGGCTGCAATGGTAAGCCCTTCGGGTGATTGCGTTTCAAGGTCTTTGTGTGAATGCACAGCCAGGTCTATCGTTCCGGCAAGAAGGGCCTCTTCTATTTCCTTCGTGAAAAATCCTTTTCCTTCAATCTTATCGAAGCTCAGATGCTGGATGGTATCACCTTTCGTTTTAATGATTTCGATGGTGGAATTCACTCCGATATCGCTCAACTGCTTTTGAACGAAATGTGCTTGCCACAGAGCCAAGTCGCTGCCTCGCGAGCCAATGATAACGTGATTTTTCAATCGGAAAATTTTCTGCGAAAGTAAGGTGGGGTATCAGTTCTTTTTCACCTCATCGAGCAATACATCTTTCGCCATTTTCATGGGAATGGAAATGTACTTTTTCTCTATGTAACTCACGATTTTTTCAAGCACCTCCCGCGAATGATCATCGAGTGTTTCCAGGTCTTTGGCAAATACGGAACCAAGAGCTGTGTTGCGAATTTCCTTGATGGTTTCCGGAATGGAAATCATGGCTTTTTCTATTTGGCGCTCTTTATGGACTTTTTCGAAATCACGCAATCCATTTTGGATGATGGGCGTGCAGTCGGTAATGGCTTGTTCGCGGAATTGTATGTTTTCGCTTGCCCATTGCTTGATTTGTTCCATGCCATAATAGACCACATTGGCATCTTTCGCAATGGTCTCCGCCACGTCGGCAGGTAATGCCAAATCAATAATCAGCTTTGGTTCGGTTTCGTTTTGGAGCAGCTGAGTGTATAGTTTTTCAGTGACAATAACATCCGATGAACCCGTGCAAGAAATCATTGCATCAAATCCTTCAGAATATGCATTCAATTCGTCAAGACTCAGGGCTTTTCCTCCTGTGGTATTGGCGATATTTTCAGCGTTTTCGAAGGTGCGGTTTGCGAATGTGAGTTGGGTGTATCCGTTTTCATTCAGAAACTTGGAGAAGTTGCGAATGATTTGACCCGCGCCGATTAGCAGAATTCGGGAATTTGTAGGGAGTTGGTGTTTGCGAAACTGTTCCCAGGCAAGTGACACGACACTAACGGGCTTTCTTGCAAGATCCGTTGTGGTGAACACTTCTTTGGCTGTTTGAATGCACTGGCGTATGATTAGTCGGAGGTCATCACCGGTTAATTCCATTGCAGCGCATTCTTCGTATGCTTTGCGCAGTTGAGTGATGATTTCACGTTCACCGATGATAGCAGAATCTAAACTCGCAGCGACATTCAACAAGTGTTCTGCTGCCTCTATACCATTATGGCGTTCGGCGCGAGCTGCGATGGACCGAATATCTTCTTCCGTTAATTCAACACCGGTCGCCGCAAGCATTTGAGCGGTAACGCCGGGACATACGTAGTGAGGAAGCGTAAATATGAATTCTACTCGATTGCAGGTAGAGAGGTACATGACTTCGCCCATTCCGCAAACTTCTTTGACGCTAGAAAGAGTGTCCTTTCTCGCATCATCGGTAATATGGAATTTACC
>CANIAA010000015.1 GCA_947465255.1 Flavobacteriales bacterium
AAACAAGTGCGTTCTTGCTCCTGACGGTGAGTTGTATCAAACGGTTTTTGGTAAGCAAGAGTTGAACGCATTGGCCGGAAGCCTCTATTTTCTGCGCCCCGGCGTGCATATTGGAAAAGTAGTCCGCGGCGAATTGATCCCTGCCCACGCACTAGCCCTTGCTACACATTTATTGGAGGGTAACGAACCGATAGAACTCGATCACACGATGGCAATGGCATATCTGCGCGGCGATTCTATTAGTGTCGATGCACCCAATGGTTGGCAGCGTGTTGCTTTTCAAGCGCAAGTGCTTGGTTGGATTAAAGTGATTGGCAGCAGAGTCAACAATTACTATCCCAAAGAATGGCGCGTTAAATTGAAGGAGTAACTACATTTGAAGACGTATTTGTGAGTTCCCTGGAAAACATACAGCAGCCAATCGCCCGCGAAATGGAAGCCTTTGAAGATTACTTCAAGGCTGCTATGCGAAGTGAAAACATGCTGTTGGATAAAATCACGCATTACATTATCAAACGAAAGGGCAAGCAAATGCGCCCCATGTTTGTTTTTCTTTCCAGCAAAGTGTGTGGAGATGTAACTCCTGCCACCTATACAGCCGCCTCGTTAATAGAGCTTTTACACACCGCAACGTTGGTTCACGATGACGTGGTTGATGTCGCCAATACCCGCAGAGGTTTTTTCTCAATCAACGCACTTTGGAAAAATAAAATTGCCGTGTTGGTCGGCGATTATTTGCTCTCTCGCGGACTTTTGATGAGCGTTGATAAAGGAGAGTTTCAGTTGTTGCGCATCGTTTCTAATGCAGTAAAAGAAATGAGCGAGGGAGAGTTGTTACAGCAAGAGAAATCACGCTTGCTCAACATTACTGAGGAAGTTTATTACGACATCATTCGGCAGAAAACGGCATCTCTCATTGCGGCATGCTGTGAGAGTGGAGCTTCTGCCGCAGGCGCATCAGATGAAAATGTTAAGCGCATGTATGAGTTCGGTCTCAATGTAGGCCTGGCCTTTCAGATTAAAGATGATTTGCTGGACTATGGTTTTGGTGAAAAAATCGGCAAGCCCATAGGTATTGATATCAAAGAAAGGAAACTGACGCTTCCTCTCATAGTAGCGATGAAAAATGCCCAGCAAGGCGAGCGAAGAGAATTGATGTCAATCATTAAAAAACATAACACGGACGGAGTCAAGGTGAAGCACCTCGTGAATCGTGTGATTGCCTTGGGAGGTATTGACTATGCTGCAAACAAAATGAATTACTTCCGTGATTGTGCTTTGCAAGCGTTGGCGCATTTTCCGGATAGTCCGTCCAAAAATTCGCTCACGGAATTGGTACATTACACCATCAACAGAAAGAAATGAGAACTATTCTTTTCAGTTTATGCATGTCCTTGATTATGGGTGCATGCCAAGGCAGTAAAGTAAAAGCGGAGGAGAAGGGTCCACCGCCGTTTTCTATTGCAGGTACCAAGCAGCAAGTAGTTAATTCGTTTCCGGATGGGAAAGTGAAAACAGCCCTATACATCGATTCTGTCTCATCCAAGAAAATCGCAGAGGTAGAGTTTCATCCCAATGGTCAACCCAAAATTGACAAACGGTTTGTAAACGATACACTTCAAGGTGAGTCGTGGTGCTACTATCAGAATGGAAGTCCTTGGAGTTTGAACACGTTTGAGAATGGCCTCAATCATGGCCCATATAAAACATGGCATGACAACGGCCAATTATACATTCAAGGTCAGTTTGAACGGGGGTTGAAAACAGGCGAATGGTTCACCTATTTCGCTAATGGCAGCCTTAACACGCGAGGCTTTTATCAGGATGATGAAAAAGTGGGTGTCTGGAACTCCTATAACATCGAGGGAACCATGAAACGTGAGCAGGATTTTAGTCCGGTAAAAAAGGATTGATACTCTTTTAACAGGTGGATGTTCGCACTCCATGGAAGTGCTTCTTGCGGACGGTCTGATTTTCCAATATTTTACAGGTAAAATCGTTCGTCTATCATGTCAAAAAATGTTTTGATTTCGTTATTCATGTTATGCACTTCAACTGCGTTTGCGGTTGGCAATGAATTAACACGCGGAGAGTACATAGAAATGTGGAGGGAAGAAGCCGTATATCAAATGGCTGCTCATGGCATTCCCGCCAGCATAACGCTGGCACAAGGCATTCTCGAAAGCCGCGATGGTAACAGCCGTTTGGCCAAGGAAGGCAATAATCATTTTGGTATCAAGTGTCACTCGGATTGGGAGGGCAAGCGCATTTACGAAGATGACGACGAGCGCAACGAGTGCTTTCGTCAGTATCGAAACGCCCGAGAATCGTTTGATGATCATTCGGAATTCTTAAAGAAGCCCAGGTATGCACAACTGTTCGAGTTGGAAGTGACGGATTACAAAGGCTGGGCGCGCGGATTAAAGGAGTGCGGTTACGCAACAAGTCCTGAGTACGCTAAATCGCTTATTCGAATTATTGAGGAGAATAGCCTTGAGCAATATGATGAACAGGGAGTGCAGTATGCTAAGCGCAACGAGGTTCCAGACCGAAAGGAAAGTACGCCCCCTGCGCGCATAGCGACCTCACCCGAGAAAAAGACCGGCAAGCGCACAAGCAACTCAAACCAAAATGAACGCAGTGAAATAACGTTGGTGGGTAATCATGAAGTAAAGGTGAGTGATAACAGCATCAAGTACGTAGTGGCACGTCAAGGTGATACGCGAGCCTCTATTGCTCGCGAGATAGATTTGAATGTGATGATTTTAAATCGCTTCAATGATTTCACCTCAAGTACCGAGCTCAATGAAGGCGATATTGTTTATCTCCAACCGAAACGCATGAGGGCTTCTGTCGCGGAGTATACCTCTGTCGAAGGCGACACATGGTTTTCCATTTCTCATAAGCACGGAATCAAACAGAAGCAACTCTGTAAACTCAATGGTGTAACTCCTGAGAAACCGATTGAACCGGGAACAAGAGTTATCATGAAAAAGCACTAAAGAAAAAAGTCAACCATTCGGTTGACTTTTTTTGTTGCCCGACCTGGATTCGAACCAAGACAAACTGAACCAAAATCAGTTGTACTGCCATTATACTATCGGGCAAAAACACTTTTATTCAAAGCGGTCGCAAATTTAATACGCCTTTTCGGATAAACAAGCACATACGCTTACTTTGTCGAACAAAATTTTTACGGGTGAAAATACTGGCGAACTATATCAATGGAACTTTGGCACAGCCTGTCAATGGCCGTTATCTCGATAACATAGACCCTTCCATAGGTCAATGCTACAGCAAAATACCGGGGAGTGATCATGCAGATGTGCAACTGGCAGTAGAGGCCGCTGAACGCGCCTTTCCCCTTTGGTCGCAAACTCCGGCGGCGGAACGTTCGCGCATTCTGGTTCGCCTGGCCGATTTGATACAGGAACATCGGGTTGCTTTGGCAGAAGCCGAATGCATCGACAACGGCAAGCCTCTTTCATTGGCTACAACAATGGATATTCCGAGAGCGGAGGATAACATTCGGTTTTTTGCTACTGCCATATTGCACTGGAATTCAGAGGCGCACATTATGGAAAGCCGTGCAATCAATTACACCAATCGTAAACCTATTGGCGTGGTAGCATGTATATCGCCCTGGAATTTACCCTTGTATTTGTTTACCTGGAAAATAGCTCCGGCCTTGGCTGCCGGTAATTGCGTAGTTGCAAAACCGAGCGAAATAACCCCAATGACGGCTTTTTTGTTTTCTAAACTCTGCATCGAAGCCGGACTTCCCGCGGGCGTTATGAATATCGTTCATGGAGCTGGAGCAGAGGCGGGTGAAGCGCTAGTCAATCACCCCCGCGTCAAGGCAGTATCGTTTACCGGTGGCACGGCGACAGGTGCCCGAATTGCGGCGGCTGTGGCTCCAAGATTTAAAAAATTGTCGCTTGAGCTGGGAGGTAAGAATCCTACGATCATTTTTGATGATTGTGATTACGACAAGATGCTGCGAACAACGCTTCGTGCAGCCTTTGCCAATCAAGGACAGATATGCCTTTGCGGCTCTCGCATACTTGTGCAGGAATCAATTTACGATAGGTTCGTTGCCGACTTCACCGCGAAGGTTGCCGTCATGAAGGTTGGGGACCCGTTGCTTGAAGAGACTAAAACGGGAGCATTGGTCAGCGAGGCGCACATGAATAAAATCTTGTCTTACATCGATTTGGCGAAACAAGAAGGTGGAAGGATTTTATGCGGTGGTAAACGAGTAGTTGTGGAAGGTCGCTGCAGTGGAGGGTTTTTCATTGAACCAACCGTCATTGTTGGACTTGGACCGGAGTGTCGAACCAATCAGGAAGAAATATTTGGTCCAGTTGTCACCATCCAACCGTTTCAAGATGAGAAACACGCTCTGCAGCTAGCGAATGCAACAGAATACGGTCTTGCTGCATCCCTCTGGACAAGTGATGTGACCAGAGCACATCGTTTTTCTGCCCAATTGGAAACTGGAATAGTATGGGTCAATACCTGGCTATTGCGCGATTTGCGTACACCTTTCGGCGGTGTGAAGCATTCCGGCGTGGGACGAGAAGGCGGGTGGGAAGCCTTGCGTTTCTTTACGGAACCGCAAAATGTCTGCATCGAACTGCAATGAAAAAAGGCCTGAGTAATCAGGCCTTTTTATATGCTTTCGGAATAATTATTCCGATTTTCCTTTGTAACCATTCAAGAAGAACCAACCGATTTTGCGGTTGAACCAGTTTTCGAAGCTTGATAAATAGTGCAGAATCATGTCATTAATGATTTATTGCCGAAGCGTTCATATGTAGTTTACAAGATCTAAACGTATGAACGGCAAAAAGGTTTACATATTGATAATAATCACCCGACACCTGTTGAAAACCATGGGCCTTATGAATGTTTCAGTCGGTAGCATTTTCCGGGTAATCCGACTATGAGACCTTCAAACTCCAGCTGAAGTAGAGCTGCATTTAGTAAACCCCAACTTAATTCGGTGCCAACCAGTAAATCGTCAAATGAGCAGTTTGGGTTTTGTTGAATAGCATTCAAGAGCACAACCGCATGTGGGTCGTGGTGATTCGAAAAATCAAGCTCTATTTGTTTGGCAACAGCCGGTTGATCCCAATGCAGATAATGGATGAGGTCATCGGCACCTGTCAGTATTGCTGCGATATTGTTTTTAATGAGTTTGTGACAACCCTTACTGAATTGATCACCTATTCGGCCGGGTACAGCAAATACATCTCTGCCATAGGATTGGGCAATATGGGCTGTTATCATGCTTCCTCCCTTTACATCGGTTTGAACGACGATGGTGCAATCTGAAAGTCCCGCAATTATTCTGTTGCGCATGGGAAACATTTCAGGGGCTATGACGGTCCCGCTCGGAAATTCGGTGATGATGCCCCCATTCATTTCCATGCGAGAGGCCAGCGTTTTATGGATTGGTGGGTATATTCTATCAAGGCCATGCGCTACACACCCAACTGTGGGTAGTCTGAACTCAACTGCAGCGCTATGAGCCGCTGCGTCTATACCGTGAGCTAGGCCGCTGATGATGGTTGGCTTGAAATCCGAAAGTACTTCAAGAAAGGTATGACAAAAATGTTTGCCGTACTGATCTGCTTTTCGTGTACCAACTATGCTAATGGCTTTGGTGGGGTTCCATTCGAAGTTCCCTCTGGCATACAAGAGAAGTGGACTATCATCGCATTGTCTTAACCTTTCCGGATAATGTGTGTCGCTCCATGATGCGACGCGAATGCCTTCCTTGAGAATGTACTCAACCTCCTTTTCAGCCAGTTTTATATTGGCGTTTCGAAGAGCCTCCGCTGTCACCCTTCCGATTTCCGGTATAGCGCATAGCGTTTTAGTCTTTTCTCGAAAAACTGATTGGGCACTGCCCAAATGTTTCACCAGGGATTTGGCTTTTACAGGGCCTAACCCATGAACGCGCGAAAGTGCAATCAGGTAGAGAAGTTCCTCATGCATACGAATTGCAGCGTTTTTTCATAGTAGAAAAACTGCGCCGCGAAACTCGGAGGCATAAAATGGAATATATGCTATTTATTCGCCTGAATGTATTGCTCTATGGCCATGCTCATGGACGGTGCCTTAGGGGTAGGAGCCATAACGTCAATACGGAGCTTGGCATCTTCAACCGCTTTGGCAGTCGATTGACCAAATGCAGCAATACGTGTTTTATCTTGCTTGAAGAGTGGGAAATTCTTGAACAGAGACTCAATGTCAGATGGAGAGAAAAACACCAGCATATCATATTTCACATCTGCCAAGTCAGATAAATCACTACATACTGTGCGATACATGATGGCCTTGGAGTACTGGATTTTCTCCTTTTCTAATGTATCGGGAATACTGGGCTTCAGAATGTCGCTGCAAGGCAAAAGATATTTCTCTGTTTTGTGCTTGCGAATTGGCTCCATCAATTCCTGAAAAGTGCTGTGACCGAAGAATATTTTACGCTTACGGAACTGAATGTATTTCTGGAGGTAGTATGCGATAGCTTCCGACATACAGAAATACTTCATGGTTTCAGGGATGGTGATGCGCATTTCCTTTGCAATACGGAAATAATGATCGACTGCGTTGCGGCTGGTGAAAATGACGGCCGTGTGTTCGAGCACATCCACGCGCTGTTGACGAAAATCAAGCGCTTCTAGACCTTCCACGTGTATAAAAGGACGATAATCAATCTTCAGCTTATACTTCTTGGCAAGCTCGACATACGGGTTCTTTTCGGCACCCGGATCTTGCTGCGTTATCAGTATGGTCTTGACTTTTTCGGCCATGGTGAGTTACTGCTGTAGTTCGGTTTGTTTTCTTCTCAATTCGAAATGAACCATTTTATGCCCAAGGCAGATGGCAAAATTTCGAGCGTGCAAATGTAGAAAAGAATATAGAATGGTGTTACTCCTGATTCCACGGCTGTGAGTATGGATCTTAACAGTCTGTAAACAAGGGTAAGGACGATAATGACACCACACAAAACAATGATGTTTTTAGCTTGATAAACCGGGAAATACGCAATAGCCAATCCCAATGGAAATAGTATTAAACCCAGCATACGATTGGTCAGTGACACACTGTATTCATATTCAGACAGACTGAAGTCGCCGGCCGTGAGAATAGAAATCGCCCGAAGTGAAATGCGCTTCGCTAGGTAGATTCCAAAAACCGATGCAACAATGAGTGCATAGAGAAGCGGGCCACCGGCGTGATTGTCGGGCTTGAAATATCCGATGCCTGCATAAAGGGCC
Organism: Flavobacteriales bacterium; assembly: GCA_947465255.1. GTDB lineage: Bacteria > Bacteroidota > Bacteroidia > Flavobacteriales_D > Sanyastnellaceae > JAIBBG01. The sequence continues at coordinate 7,290 of CANIAA010000015.1, forward strand.
AGGCCTGCTTGCAAATAGAAAATCGTGTTGAAAAGCAAATTGGCTCTTGGTGTATTAGGCTCCTCTCGAATGGTTTGTCGCATGGTTCGGATGTTCCACATGCTATTCCATAAACGGAATATACGCGCCGGATGCACTCTTCGTGTGTAGGCAAGACTCACCAGCGTAAAGAGGAAGATGAGAATCATCCAGTCTTCCGAAAGATTAACGGCTTCGCGCAGTGTTGCTTCTGGCATGGTCACATAATTAGCGGATCATTTTCAGGAAATTCACCTCGTTTTCTGTTAGGTGACGGTACCTTCCTCTAGGCAGGTCGCGCTTGGTAAGCGATCCGAACAAAACTCGATCTACCTTTTTGACGGTGTATTTGAAGTGTTCGAATACTGCTTTGATAATTCGGTCTTTACTGCTATTAATGCGTAAGCCGATTTGCCGGGGGTCGTCATTGACAAGGCTTATCTCGTCGGCTTTGACAAAACCTTCTTCCAACCGAATGCCTTCGCGGATGGCGTCTATATGCTCCCCTCTGATCTTTTCAATCGTTTCAACATGATATAGTTTCGGGAATCCATTTTTGGGCGAGGTGAGTCGGCGCGCCATTTCTCCGTCATTCGTAAATAACAATAACCCGGTTGTCATTCGATCGAGTCGCCCGATAGGATAGACACGCTCTTTGCAGGCTCCATCAATGAGGTGCATCACTGTCTTGCGCTCCAATGGGTCTTCACTCGTTGTCAGGTAATCTTTTGGTTTGTTAAGCAGCACGTATTGAAGTTTCTCCGGCTTGAGGTTCCTGTCGTCGTACTTTACTATGTCAACACGCGGATCGACTTTCATACCTAACTCTGTAACCACTTTTCCGTTGACTTTCACCAACCCCAACTCAATGAGCTTGTCGGCGTCGCGTCGCGAAGCAATACCGGCGTTTGATAGGAATCGGTTCAAACGCATCAAGCCATCATTGCTTTTAGGTGCCGGCTCCGGGCGTCGCTTTCCTAAATACTTCCCTTTTACACCCCCGCGCTTGAAACTTCCGCGTGATGTTCCTTCACGTTCTTCTTTTGCCTCCCAGGTCTTTGGAGCGCGTTTAGGTTTATCGGCTGCTTTGGGTTCCGATTTTCGAATAGGGGCATTGCGACTTGTGCCGCGTGTTCCTCTTTTTGACTCCACCTCGCGAGGCTCCTTTTTGGGGCGATCGGCTGTGGGTTTGCTCTTCTTCTCGTTGCGAAAGTCTTTGTCGCGTTTACTTCCTAAAGGACGGGGCATGATGCTTATTTAAGTCGCGAAGGTAAGCCGTTATCCCAGAGTTGGGTAAAAGGCTTGTTCAAGATGAGTAATCTCTGTTGTGCCCTCGGCATGCACTATGGAAACAATGTCAAAGCGCGGCTCAGCATCAATCCGGAAATAACGCAGGTAATAATCGGCGCTGCGGCAGATTTTTCTCTGTTTGCTTTGGTTGACCGCCGTCCAGGGTTCGCCATACTCCTTGCTGAACCGCGTCTTTACCTCCACAAAAACGAGCGTGTTTCCGATTTGAGCAATTAGGTCAATTTCGTATCGTGAATAATGCCATTGTTTATGGATGATGACATATCCTTTTTGCATCAGGTATGAGGCTGCAATCTTCTCACCCCAGTCGCCTTTTTTCTTGTTGGCTGCTTTATTCATGTTGCGAAACTGCACACTCACAGAGTCGCATTGTATTCCCTAGAAGCATAAAAGGAGTATTAGTCTTTGAAAGTTAGTGCAATAAAAAATCCCCCGAAGCCGGGGGATTTTTTCTGGTTTCTTGTCGCTGACGAATAACGAAGATCTTCATTTACTTCAACGTAATGGAAGAGCTACCGATCATATTGCCGCCTTCATAGATATAGATCTTGTAGTTGCCCTTCTTGTATTCGAAGCCTTCATTTGCAGTGTAGTAAATACAAACGTCTGTATCAGTCTGCTGGTATTCTACTTCGCGGCTTTCACTGTACTGAACCTGAGCGCCGTTTACTGTAGTGCTGCCGGATTTCTTGCCTGTGAGTACTTGACCATCCGGACCAACGACAGCCATTTGCAACGTGCGTGTGCCGGGCTTTGCAATGCTGTTTTTGCGGATGTTGAAGCAAGACTTGATGGTTTCTGTTTTTGCTGCACGGTCAGTATCCACTGATTTTCCTGAGTTGCGTTCGCGGAGTGCGAGGTTTTGGAATTCTCCTGCTGAAAGAACAGAGCCTTTCGCATTCATTTCGCGTGAGGTGCTCAATTCACCTTCGAGTTCTTTTCCTTTCGCTTCTGCACTATTGGCGCGCTCCGATTCGGCATCACGCTCTGCTGTCAACTGTGCGTTCGCTTTATTAAGCGAATCGATTTGCGCAATATAGTTTTTCATGATGCCGCGCAAGGTTTCTGCTTCTGCTTTCAGCTTTCGGATGTCGTAGTCTTTGTTTTTAACCTTCTTGAGCAAAGAGGCAAGTTCATTTTCTTGCTCATCAATCTTTGCCTGCATTTCGGAATTGGTTACCGAGAGTGTATCGTATTGCATTTTCATGCCTTCCAACTCCACGGCCAAATCCTGACGCTCTGTATCGAGGTTGGCGTATTCCTGAGATATGTAAACAATCTCCTTGTCTTTCTTGTTGAGGTTGTAGGCCATAATCCCTACTGCGCCCAATAGCACAGCGATGATGGCGATGTAGACTTTGTTACTCATGTGTGTTTGATTTTATAGTTTTCCTTGAATGAGCGAAGCTAGATGGCACCACCGGAGTTTCGAGTGAGATTTCACTTACTTATTAAGATTGAATTGTGCAATTGATCATCCAAAACGGCAGCACATTCTTTTTTTGTGCTTTGCCAATTAAAATGAAACCTTCTATATTTGCGCCCCGTTTAAGGCAACACCTTACGGTATTTAACATACAGGGTCCTGTGGCCGAGTGGCTAGGCTCAGGTCTGCAAAACCTGCTACAGCGGTTCGAATCCGCTCGGGACCTCAACAAAAGAGGCTGAGTAATCAGCCTCTTTTTTTTGTCCATCATAGAATTTACGATTCCAAGGAATTCACAACTTTTTTTCCCTGTAGAGCTGAAGTTCTTGCTTTCTGAGCCAATATTGCAATTCATTATTAAAACCAAATCTCATGAAAAAACTTGTACTTTCTTTGGTTGCAGCTGTGATGGCCCCTGTGTTGTCTTGGTCGCAACTTGCTCCCGGCTCATTCGGCCAGGACTTTACTATCACCGACCAATTCGGTGAAACTCACAACCTGTATAGCTACCTCGATGATGGATATACCGTGTTTTTGGATGTATCTGCTACCTGGTGCGGTCCATGCTGGGGCTACCACACTGGTGGTGCTTTGGATGAAGTGTATATCAACCACGGTCCTGTAGGCGCTCCTGGCGTTGCTGCTACTACTAGCGATGATGTAATGGTTATCTGGATTGATGGTGATGGTACTACTACCGATGCTGACATGGCCGGTACAGGTGGTAACACTCAAGGTAACTGGTTGAACCCTGCAGGAACTGCAATCGATTTCCCAATGGCTAACCCAGCTGCAGCCTCTGCTGATCAAATCAACACTGATTATGCAATCGCTTACTTCCCAACAATCTACCGCATTTGCCCAAACCGTATCGTAACGGAAGTTGGTCAGTTGGGTGCTTCTGAATTGTATGCTTCAGTTGGCGATTGTCCAGCTCCTGCATCTTTAGACAACGACCCTTTGATGCTTAGCTACAATGGTGATGTTGTTACTTGCGGCGATGTAAACGTTGCTGTAACTATCCAGAACAACGGTCTTACTCCACTTACTGCTTGCACGATCACTGTAACCGGTGGTGTTGCTCCTGTTACTTACAACTGGACAGGTAACCTCTCTACTTACGCTATCGCGGAAGTAAACGTAGGTACTGTGACCATGACCGGTGCAGGTAACTTGCAGGTTTCAATCACGTCTGCTGACGATAACACCAGCAACAACAACTACACTGCTTCTATCGGTTTCGCTGATGAGGGTACTACCCACATCAAAATGGAAATCACTTTCGACAACTGGCCTGAAGAAGCTTCATGGGAAATCACCAACGAAAATGGTAACGTTGTAGCTAGCGCTGCTTACAGCAATGCAAACGCTGACGGTTCTTCATTGGTTGAGCATGCTTACTTGCCATCAACAGGTTGCTACCAGTTCACTTGGTACGATGCTTATGGTGATGGTTTGAACGGTTCTATCTGGGGTGCTACAGACGGTTCTGTATACGTTACTTCTGTTCAGGACAACGGTGATATCGTTTCTGTTCTTTGGAACTACGATGGTAGCTACGGTTTTTACGAAGCTGCTGCAAAAGCAAACGTAACCACACAAGTTGGTATCGAAGAAGTAGCTTCAGCTGCTGACTTCCGTGTTTATCCTAACCCTGCTACTGATCGTGTAACATTTGACTACACTCTTGCTTCTAGCGAGAACGTTGTAATCGAAATGGTTGACATGGTGGGTAACATCGTGAAGGTTCAGAACCTCGGCAATATGTCTGCAGGTGCTAACCAAAGCCAAATCACATTGGATGGTATCGCTGCCGGTATCTACATGGTGAACTTCAAAGCGGGTAACAGCGTGTCAGTTTCTAAATTGACTGTGAAGTAATCTGCTTTCAGAATAATGAAGAAGGCCGCCCCAATCGGGCGGCCTTTTTTATTTTGCAGGAATACCGGTTTGATCGAGAAAGTAAACTAACGCCGTCATCGCGGCAGCTCCTAATTCCAACTCACGCTTGTTGACGTTTTCAAAGCGGTCGTTATTCGTATGATGGTAGTCGAAGTACCGCTGTCCGTCTACATGCAGACCGAATAGGGCTATACGATCATCCTTTAATGGACGAATGTCAACGCCACTTCCTCCTCTGCGAAAGCGAAAGAGATTGTATGGTTCTAACAACGGAAGCCATGACTGGGCCAGCTCATATTGTTTATCGCTGATATCACAGTTGAAACCAACCGGAGTAAAACCGCCACCATCGCTTTCCAGGGCTGCAACGTGCACAAGACCTTTCTCTTTGCAAATGCGCGCATAGGTTTCACCACCATCGTTCCCAAATTCTTCATTGATGAATAGCACTGCGCGTATGGTACGCTTAGGCTTGTAGCCAATTGCTTTGAGAGCGCGTATCATTTCGATGGATTGTACGATGCCCGTGCCGTCATCGTGCGCTCCTTCCCCGATGTCCCATGAATCGAGATGCCCGCCTACGGTAATGTATTCATCCGGAAATTCAGTGCCTCGAATCTCCGCTATTACGTTGGCTTGCATAGTGCGCTCGAAAGCCTCACAGCTTAGTTGCAGATTAAACTTCAGTTGTGAATCTATCTTCAAATCTTGGCTCAACTGGCGCGATGCAACTGCGCTCAATGCTGCAGCCGGAATACGTTTTACACCTTCTTCGTAATTGGTCGCACCTGTGTGCGGATAGTTGTCGTCAGCCAACGTCAACGAACGTATCAGACACGCTACCGCGCCCAATTTTGCTGCTTCGCTCGGACCTTGTCCTCGTATAGGGTAACCGCCGCCATAGGCAGCACCGGTATTGATGAGCGTTGCATCGAGTGGTTTGTTGAAGAAGACAATTTTGCCTCGCACTTTTTCTTCCCCCAGCGCTTTCAGCTCTTCGAAGCTCTTTACTTCGACAACTTCGGCTGTAATTCGTTTTCCCTCAGTTCCTACCGAACCTCCGAGTGCGGTAAGGGCCACTTCCTTTTGTACACCTGAAAAGGTATATCCGCCATATTCATATCCGCCACGCGTCCAATGCGGAACTTCCACCGGCATCAGGAAAACGTTGTCAGCAGCAGACTTTTCGAGTGTGACTTTACCCCAATCAATCGCTTTTTGCGCACTTTCCGAACCGGCAAGTCTGTGTCCTATGCTCTTGCACAGGTAACGCAGGTTTTCATAGCATTCCCCATGCAACATGACCTCGTTATATATGGAGGCCATCATGGCGGAGTCGGCTGCAGAATTGTTCTCTTGTGCTTGTGAAATCGCAGTGCAACCTAGAATAAATAGCGTGGTAACAATCTTTTTCATTGCATGAAGGATCCGTTATTAATGTCTATACCTTGTCCGGTCATGGACGTTTGCTGATTGGAAAATAGAAATGCAACCATGGCAGCAATTTCTTCCGGTTGTGAAATACGACCTAGCGGAACATAGCTCATCTGCCGCTCGAATTCAGCTGCATATGATTCGCCACCGCGGTCGGCTAATTTCTGAATACCTGCTTTCGCCATTTCTGTTTCAACCCATCCCGGGCACAGAGCGTTTACCAGAATGTGTTCGCTTGCGAGTTGAACGGAAAGGGAGCGGGTAAGTCCAAGTAAACCTGTTTTCGCTGTACAATAGCCTGTATAGTTCGGTACTCCAAAGCGCGCCAGGCATGATGAGGTGATAACAATGTGCTTGAAATCATCTGCCGACTTTCTGAGATATGGCAAGAGCTCCATAATTGTCACGTAGGTACCCGTTAGGTTGATGCTGATGATTTCTTCCCAGCGATCTTCAGGTCCGTAGTGATTTTCCCCGCCAATACCGGCATTGGCGAATATGCCACAAAGGTTGGTGTTATCGTTGAAATGTTCTGCTAGTGCTGCCTTCCAGGCGTGCGCATCACGAATGTCCAACGCCGCAAGGGCATGATTTTCGGGTTGGTGAAGCAGGGAGAGTGTTTGCTCCAATGCTGTTTTATTTCTACCGACAAGCAGAAGCTTCGTGTTTGGGTTTTGAGAGAGCAACACTGCTGTGGCCCTGCCCATTCCGGAGCCCGCCCCGGTTATGACATATGCTTTTTTCATAGTTAGTTTCGAAATGCCAAAGTACACGTGACAGAACAATCTTAAATCGATTCAGTTGTGTACCTTTTCCATGATTGTATAAACAACTACGCGCTTAGCTTTGCAGAGTAATCGAATTATGAAGTATAATCTGAGTGAAATAACCGAGGTTATCCGTAACCGCAGAAGCATTGCTCCTGAAAAATTCTCGTCACGCAAGGTGCACCGTGAACAAGTGGAGTTGATGCTGAACAACGCATTGTGGGCACCAACTCATGGTTTGACGCAACCCTGGCGGTTCAAAGTGTTCATGGGAGATGGCGTGGGTAGAATACGACAATTTGTTCCGGAACTTTACAAAAGCATCACACCGGCCGAAAAATTTAGTGCTGCGAAATACGAACGCATGGCATTGCGCCTCGAGAAATCGTCGGTTGTGATTGCTGTTTGCATGGAACGCGACCCGACCGGCAAGATCGACGAAACAGAGGAGGTTGAAGCGGTGGCTTGTGCAATACAGAATATGATGCTTACAGCTACGGCCTATGGCTTAGGGACTTTTTGGTCAACACCGAAACTGCTCAATCACGAAGAGGCGCATCGATTTTTTGATTTGAAGACAGGCGATAGATGCCTGGGATTAATTTACGTGGGTTATCCGGAAGGAGAGAACCCCATACAGCACAGAAGACCGCTGGAATATGTTGCCCAGTGGATAGATAGCAAGGATTGATACGCATTCGTTCCACATATCGTGTTTTTTTGGTGTTGCTTGTGTCCACAAGTGTATCAGTAGCGCAGGTAAATGTGACTACTTTAGGTATACAGTTAAAGCCGATGATACCTAGCAAATATTTCGGCACCGGCACCGAAAACGCCGAGATAGAAGATTTAAAAGTCAACTTCGAACCGAATCTGGGACTGAATTTCGGTATGGTCGTTCGCCGTGGCTTCACTCGTAACTGGAGTCTTGAGTCCGGTATATGCATGGTGCAGCGCAACTTCACCTTACACTTCAACCATCCTCAATTACTCCAAGAGAAGCAATTGCGATTCCGATATATCTGTTACGAAATTCCTATTCAGGCCATGGTATTTGTAAAACTGACCGATCGGATTTTTATGAATGCAAGTGCCGGTGTTTCGTTGGATCTGTACCCGAGCAATGTGGAGTCTTCTGCCTATGAATACCGCGACACTCTGCGCTTCGATTTCTTCCAGAAAACATACAAGAATAGTTGGATACAATCGGCTTTGCTCGCCAACTATGGCTTTGAATGGCGCACTCCCGACAAGGGTTATTTTTATATCGGAGCTTCATATCATCGCCCAATTCAGGAAATTGGAACCACGCGTGTTTTGTTTCAATTGGACGATGATCCTACTTCTACTTTCGTTGAGTTGGGTGGGAATTATCTGACGGCTGATTTCCGCTATTTTTTTCATGAAAAGCCCGAAAGGCGATCCAAAAAGAAGTCAGAGTAGTAACCTTTTTTGCTCACAATGGGTATACAGGAGCGAAAACTGACTTAAACAATGAAAAAGACTATTGCTATTTTGGCTTCTATGCTCTGTATTCACTGGGCTGTTGCACAATCGAAAGTAAAGACATTTACCTTTCAAGGAAACGTACTCGAATTGAGTTTGTCCGATTCAACGGAGAAGGGAGTAATGGGTATTCCAATTGAAATTTGGTCCGGCGAAGAATTGGTAGCTACGGAAATGTCGGGCCCGAAAGGAAAATACAGCATCAACCTTCCGCGCTACTCAGTATTCACCTTGAAGTTCGGAAAGGCGCCGTATGTAACCAAGGTGGTTCAAATTGACACTAAGGGGTTTGAGCGTGCTGCAGAACTTGCAATGGTTAACCTGGAGCTCGACATTAGTCTCTTCAAAGATCGTGGCTATTTGGGCATGAACTTTATGAATTATACCCCTGTAGCGATGGCTAAGTTCAACAAACGCAGTGGTAAACTTGAGTGGAATATGGATTACGCTCAAGAAGTCAATCAGCGTCTCACAGGTGTTTTGGTTGCCAATGGAAAATAACCGATAGTTGTTGATAACGAATGTATAAGCGCCTGAAAATTCAGGCGCTTTTTCGTTGCTTTATACCATGAGAGTTTTTGCATTGTTTCTTGTGCTCGTGGCGTCGGTTTTTTCGGCCGAAGCGCAGTTTCGTAAGGTTACCAAGACTCCGTCAACGGAAAATCACTTTCTGATTAGTGGAGTAATTTATCATTACGACATCGTGAAGGGCAATGAAGTGCCTGCTGCACATGCTCAAATTGTAGTGTACCAGAACAAAGAATTGTATGTCGCTTTTTTTGGCGGTGCTGATGGTACTTATTCTTTCTACTTGCCGGTTGGTTTTGAATACGAGGTTTGGTTTGGGGGCTCTGCCTTTGCCAATAAAAAGTTGTTTATCGATGCAACGCAGTTGCCTGAAGAGAGAAAGCCCCGGGAAGTGACGCTTGATGTGTCTCTGTTTCGCGCCGTCGAAGGAATCGATTTTTCCATTTTGAATGAACCTTATGTCCGCATGGCCTACAATCCTGAATCAGACAACATGTTTTTGGACGAAGAGTATACTCGAAAGCGTAAGGTTGAATTGGATAAGTCATTAAAAAAGGCCAAGAAACTATTGCAGTCTGCCAAGGGTTAAGCTAGCTGTTGCCCTAATTTCGCCGAACAAGAATTAATCGGAGGACTGTGGCTAACGAATCAAAATCGGAGAAGAAAAAAATCTCCAAACAATCATTTCTGAGCGCACTGCGCGTTTTCAGTTACATCAAACCACACAGTTTTCTATTTTCCATAGGCTTGCTTCTATTGGTGGTTTCCGGCTTGCTCGTCATTGTTATAACAGCCTTGCTGGGCCAATTGGTTAGTCCAGATTCCTCAGCAGAATTTACCGGGGGTCAATGGGCTCAATGGATTCCGTCAAGTGCGGACTGGGGAGGAACCTCGAAGGTGCTGGCAGCGCTTGTGGCTCTGCTGATCATTCAAGGTGTATTCTCGTTTTTCCGTGTTTACATTTTCTCGTATGTCACCGAAAATGCTATGTTGGCTCTGCGCCGCGATGCGTATGCCACTATCATCCGAATGCCCATGCAGTTTTTTAATGAGCGAAGAGTGGGCGACTTGTCAAGCCGGCTATCCAGTGATATCACAACGATTCAAGAGACTCTGACTATCACCCTCGCCGAGTTCATTCGTCAAACCGTCATCATTGTCGTAGGTATTGGTTGGCTGGTGTCTTATTCGTACAAGCTCACATTGGTAATGCTGTGCACGCTTCCTGTCATCATGGTTGTCATGGTTATTTTCGGAAAGTACATTCGTAAAATCGGAAAGAAAACACAGGATAAAGTAGCTGAAAGCAGTGTCATCGTGAACGAATCGCTCACAGGTATTGTCAATGTGAAGAGTTTCGCCAATGAATCGTTTGAGTCGAATCGTTTTCGAGAAAGTATCACCAGCATTCGTGAAATTGCAATGCGCAGTGCCGTTTGGAGAGGCATGTTCGGCACATTCATCATCATCTTTCTTTTTGGCGCATTGGGTCTTGTAATGGGTGTTGGCGCTCACTTGCAAGAAACCGGTGAAATAGGTAAGGATGTGCTCGGCAAATTCGTTTTCATTACCGGACTTGTTGCCGGCTCCATAGGTGGTTTGGCCGCCCAAATGGGAACCTTACAGAGGAGCATCGGAGTTATCGAAAGTGTAATGGAAATATTGGGCTACGATCCTGAACCCGTCGGATTGGATGAGCCAAAGGCTTTAATACCCATGGATGGTGCCATCGAGTTTGTAAACGTTGCTTTTACCTATGCGTCACGACAAGACGTAGAGGTGTTGCGAGGTGTTTCTTTTCTTGTTCCTGCCGGCAAGCAAGTAGCACTGGTTGGCTCATCGGGTTCGGGTAAGTCAACCATAGCCTCCCTTATTCAGCGGTTTTACATCCCGACAGGTGGTGAAATTCGATTCGATAATCGAGCTGCATCTGAGTTTAACCTGACCGATTTGAGAAGACACATGGCCTTTGTACCGCAAGAGGTTATTTTATTTGGCGGAACGATCTACGACAATATCGCCTACGGTGCGCCGGGCGCCGGTGAGCAAGAAGTGCGTGAAGCCGCGCGAAAGGCCAATGCGCTCGATTTTATTGAGGCGTTTCCCGATAAGTTTCAAACGATCGTTGGTGAGCGCGGCATCCAGTTATCGGGAGGTCAGCGCCAGCGTATTGCCATAGCGCGAGCTGTATTGCGAAACCCAACTATTCTTATCTTGGACGAAGCAACCAGTTCATTGGATAGCGAAAGTGAACGCCTTGTTCAGGACGCGCTGGAAAAGCTCATGGTAGGTCGCACATCCATTGTTATTGCGCATCGCTTATCTACTATCCGAAAGGCGGATCAAATTGTTGTGCTTGATCAAGGTAAGGTTCAGGAAACAGGCACACACGACGAACTCATGAAGGCCGGCGGATTGTACAAGCGCCTGTGCGAATTACAGTTCGATCAGGAATAGCCACGTTTGCAACCCAATACTTCGGGATTAACCTCAGAACTTCTTAGATTTGGAGGTTAGAATTTCATTACATGAAGAAAAGAGCCCTTATTACCGGAATTACCGGACAAGATGGAGCATACTTAGCGGAGTTGCTATTGAGCAAAGGCTATGAGGTGCATGGTGTAAAGCGACGCAGTTCCCTTTTTAATACAGATCGAATTGATCATCTATACAAGGACCAGCACGAAAAGGGCGTTAATATGTTCCTTCATTATGGCGACTTGACCGATAGCACCAACTTGATTCGATTGGTGCAGGAAACCATGCCCGATGAGATTTACAACCTCGCCACTCAAAGTCACGTGCAGGTGTCGTTTGAAACACCGGAGTATACTTCGAATGCCGACGCTACCGGAGCACTCCGATTGCTGGAGGCAATTCGCATTCTTGGTCTGGAAAAGAAAACGAAATTCTATCAGGCTTCTACCAGCGAGTTGTACGGCAAAGTAATGGAAGTTCCACAATCCGAGGAAACACCATTCTATCCTCGAAGCCCCTATGCAGTAGCTAAACTATATGCATACTGGATAACAAGAAACTATCGTGAAGCATATGGAATGTTTGCTTGTAACGGCATCTTGTTTAACCATGAATCTCCTTTACGCGGTGAAACATTTGTGACAAGAAAGATTACTCGTGCCGTGGCTAAAATTAGCATGGGCTTACAAGACAAATTATACCTCGGCAATGTTGATGCCCAGCGCGACTGGGGTCATGCTCGCGATTACGTGGAAGGTATGTGGATGATGATGCAACAAGATGAAGCGGATGATTATGTGCTGGCTACCGGTGAAACACACAGTGTAAAGCACTTCTGCAATCTTGCATTTTCACACGTGGGCATAACACTCGAGTGGAAGGGAACCGGTGTCGATGAAAAGGCTCATGATGCTAAGACCGGTAAGGTGCTTATTGAAATCGATCCGAAGTATTTCCGTCCAACGGAAGTTGATTTGCTTATTGGTAATCCGGCTAAGGCCCACAGCAAGCTGGGATGGAAGCATAAGCACACGCTCGAGCAATTGGTGAATGATATGGTAAAGGCTGATGTGGAGCTATTCAAGCGTGATCGGTACTTGCTCGAGGGTGGTCATAAAGTGTTAAACTACCACGAATAAGTTTCAAACGATTAGTTGGTTTCCGCATTACACCTTGGCTCAAAAAAAATCTATTCCCTATGAAGTGTTACGTCCGTTTGTATGGACGGGTATCCACTTTTTTTTCCGAAGAGTAGTAGTTGCCGGAGCGCATCGTGTTCCGCACGATAGACCTGTCGTCATGGTGGCTAACCATCAGAATGCATTGCTCGATCCTGTAGTGCTATGCATCTCAACAAATGCTCAACTGAACTGGCTTACCCGAGCAGACGTATTCAAGAATCCTCTCGTCAATCGTTTTTTAAGGCGAATAAACATGTTGCCGGTGTACCGGGAACGAGATCGTGTTGCTGATCTGCATGACCGCAACAACGAGATTTTCCGCATGTGTTATGAACGCATGAAGAACAATGCTATCATCGGTATTTTTCCGGAAGGAACACACAGAGGCAAGAAACAATTGGTGCCGCTTAAAAAGGGATTGGCGCGCTTGGTCATAGGCGCGCATGAAGCCGGAGTCCGCAACTTGTGCATTGTTCCGGTCGGCTTGGATTACGAAAGCTTCTATGAACCACAGAAGAACTTGCTTGTAAAATTTGGCGAGCCAATTGAAGTTGATGTCTTTCTTAAAAAGCAAGACGTTACGCATGCAAAGTTGCATTCAGAAATAACAGACACTGTGCATGATGCGTTGCGAAAGCTCATGATACACATTGATAACGATGATGTGCATTCGGAAATCCTGGCGCTCAAGCCGCTGATGGATGCGAAATTGACTGGTGAGCCGCTCATGAAAAAATATGAAGTGTTTCATGCACTCGCTCAGGAGCTTGATCAAAAGAATGAATATCATTCTTTCCTGAATCATGAGGTGAATCGATACCGAACCGGTATGCACCAATTAAAGATTGAAGAGGAATTGTTGTCGAAGAAATCGAGTCTGCTCAATGTGTTGTTATTCATCGCAGGACTTCCTTTTGCTATTCTCACAGCCCTCGTGTTTTGGCCGTTGCAACTCTTTACGGAGCGCTTTGTCCGCACGGTTATTAAGGACACTCTGTTTCGTAATTCAATTCGAATTTCATTTTGGACATTCATTACGCCTCTCTACTTGTGGGCGTTGTATGGTATGCTTCGCATTGCGGGAGCTGATTCGGCTGAAGCTGTGTTTATATGGCTGTCGATTCCAGCCGGTCTCTTGACTTTACCCTGGTGGCGCAATGCTAAGCACCTGGCACATGCATGGCGTGTGCGAAAAATTCGGAATACCCCGGCTTTCAATGAATGGATGAAACAGCGCGAAGCGGTGATACACTGGTTGAACAAAATTCCCTATTTGAAAAGTGATGTTTAAAAGAATAAATGGTCTTCAGCACATTGGTGTTGCGGTAAGTGATATGGATCTGTCATTGCGTTTTTATCGCAAGTTTTTTGGGTTGGATATTCCATTTTTCGATAGCGTTCAGCCCGCGCCGCTCATGGACGTTTACACGCGCAACACAACAATAACCAAGCGTGCCAGTATGGTCATGAACCTGCAGGGTGGCTGCGCCATTGAAGTCATTCGCCCCACTTCGTTTGAACCGGTTAAGGCTAAGAACGCAGTTCAGGTTGGTGACTTGGGTATATTTATAACACAGGTCAAGTGCAAGGATATTCGCGCGTCACATCGCTTTTGTGAAGCGCAAGGAGCGAAGGGTTTAACCTCTATTCAGAAGGACCCGCTCGGTCGAGAAACATTCTACATCGAAGATCTCGATGGAAACCTCTGGCAGTATTTGCAGGGTGATGTATGGTATACCAACAGCGGCCATCACAGTGGTGGCGTATTGGGTTGCACTACGGGTGTATCGAACATGGAAAAAGCGTTGAAGTTGTATACAACGCTCTTGGGTTTTGACGAGGTAGTTTACGATAGCACTTCTTCTTTTGCAGATTGGGCTCAGTTGCCCTCCGGCAAGCAAACGTATCGCCGTGTATTGCTTTCACAGAAGAATCAGCCGGGTGGCGGTTTTGCCAAGGTTACCGGCAAGACCTATATCGAGTTAGTTCAAGCCCTTGATCGCAAGCCTAACTTCATTTTTGAAGACCGTATCTGGGCCGACACCGGTTTTGCGCACATTGGTTTTGATGTGAAGGGCATGAAGGCGTTGGGAGAAGATTTAGCAAAGGCCGGCTATGGTTTTACCTGTGATAGTAACAATGCGCTGAGTATGGGAAATACGAAAGTGCATTGCACCTATATTCATGATGATGACCGTACACTTATCGAGATGATTGAGGTTTACAAGGTGCCCATCATTGAAAAGTGGGGTGTTTTTTTGAATGTAGAAAAGCGTGATCCATTGAAACCGCTGCCTGATTTTATGTTGAAGGCATT
>CANIAA010000016.1 GCA_947465255.1 Flavobacteriales bacterium
GAGCAACTTTTCATTGACTTTTCCTCTGACCGAAGTACTTCATGTAGCGTACACCATCGGCTACATAATACGGATCATGGGTTTGAGGCTTTCCGGAAAGCGGAAAACGCTTGCCTGTATTGTGTATATGAAAGGCGTCCTTCCACTTGTTCTTCTTCAAATAACGCCCGTACTGCTTCTTGATCCAGCGTGCGCCTTGGTAACAGGCGTCCTCGTCGTTATCCAGATCCTCAATAGAGATGTCCAATTCAAAAACCTTGTATCCCATGAGCTGGAAGGGCCCCCAGCTGGTGGCCAATGCGCGAATTTCCTCTTCATCGAGCGACTCCAACTTGTCGCGTGTCGCCATCTCATACTTCTTGCGTTTGCCTTCCTTCACCTTCATGAGCTCATTGAACACATGCCGCTCAAATCGCTGACCGGAAGGTTTTTCGCCGCTGCATTCGAGCACAGCCAACGCCATCAGGTAATCATAGGGCAATTCCATTTCGGCTGAAATCTCACGAATCTGTTCTCCGTAATTCTGCTCGCACCATTCGAGGGTAGAAACGCCCATTGGTTTGGGGTTTTCAGGCAATACAATACCCAAGACCTTGCGCGTGTATTCTGCTATATCATACCGGAAATAAAATGCGACAGTCAGAGCCAAAATAAAAGGCAATACAATCTTCCAATACTTCCCTATCCAATCCTTCAGCGATTTCATATGTCTGCAACGATGCTTATGCGAAAAAAGTATTGCCCCGTGTCAGTGCGAAAAGGTCTCCACCTTGTCGTTCTTCGACTTGAACATCAGAGCAAATAATACTGCTACCACCAGCGAATATCCGGCGAAACTGAGCCATATGCCGCTCCACTCCTTTTCGCCACCAACCGTAAAATAAGCGTCGATAATTGTACCGCTGATCTTACTTCCCAAATAGGCTCCAACGCCGTTGGTCATCATCATGAATAAACCCTGGGCACTGGAGCGAATGGACGCGTCTGCAGTGGTTTCTACAAACAAAGAACCCGAAATGTTGAAGAAGTCGAATGCCATGCCGTAGACAATGCAAGACAAGATAATCATCCAAAGACCTCCCGCGGGGTCGCCATATGCAAACAACCCGAAGCGTAACACCCAGGCGAGCATCGACATTAGCATGACTTGTTTGATACCAAATCGCTTCAAGAAAAAGGGAATGGTCAGAATGAACAGCGTTTCCGATATCTGAGAAATCGAAAGAATGATAGTTGAATACTTCACCACAATAGAATCGGCATATTCGGGGAAGCGTTTGAAATCATCCAAAAACGAATCGCCATACATGTTCGTCAACTGCAATGCTCCCCCTAAAAACATGGAGAAAACAAAGAACAAGGCCATGCGAGAATTACTCAGTAAACGAAATGCGCCGAAGCCCAACTGATCCATTAGCGAAGCATTGGGCGCCATGCTGCGTTGAGGCTTGCAAGCCGGCAACGTGAAGGAATAAAGACCCAGTCCGATAGCGGCTACACCGGCAATGATAAATTGATTGGCGTTGGCCTTGCTGCCGGTGATGTTCGTAACCCACATCGCCACAATGAATCCGATGGTGCCCCACACCCGAATCGGCGGAAAGGCTTTCACCACATCATAATTCTGATCTTTCAAAATCCGAAAGCTGATGGAGTTTGAAAGCGAAATGGTGGGCATATAACAAATCATCGCTGCGAAAATCACGTAATACAGGGAGTCCGGATCATTCACTCCGGGCACAGCAAACAAGATTAGTCCGTACAAAATGTGCAGTATCCCGTAAAGTCTCTCGGCATTCATCCAACGGTCTGCTATAATCCCCGTGAGCGCAGGCATAAAGAGGGATGAAAGAGCCAGTGTACTGAAAATGGCACCAAACTGCGCTCCGGTCCATCCCTTCGCATTGAAACAATAGGTACCGATGGTTATGAGCCAGGCTCCCCATACAAAGAACTGCATGAAGCCAAGGGCGGTGAGGCGGAGACGTATCATTTTGTCTAGAATGAATTACATTTTAATAAGTACTAAGTACAAATTACAAAGTACCTGTCGCGAGTTGCACTCTTCGTGTTATACCACGTAATCGAGGCTCGTACTTTGTACTTCGTAATTAGTACTTTCTACTATCGAACAAGCTTCTTGTATTTAATCCTATGCGGAGTGGTGTCACCCAGTCGCTTCTTCTTGTTTTCTTCATACTCGCTGAAGTCGCCCTCGAAATATACCACTTGCGAGTCGCCTTCAAAAGCAAGTATGTGCGTGCAAATTCGGTCGAGGAACCAACGGTCGTGGCTTATTACTACAGCACAGCCTGCGAAGTTCTGTATACCTTCTTCCAAGGCACGGAGCGTGTTCACATCAATATCGTTCGTAGGCTCATCGAGCAAAAGCACGTTGGCTTCTGTCTTCAACGTCATGGCCAAATGCAAGCGGTTGCGCTCTCCGCCGGAAAGAACACCGCACTTCTTCTGCTGGTCGGCTCCCTGGAAGTTGAACTTGCTGCAGTAAGCGCGCGAGTTGATGGTCTGACCACCTACTTCTATCACTTCATTCCCTCCGCTGATTACCTCGTAAACGCTCTTGTCCTGGTCTATTTCTTTGTGGCGCTGATCCACATATCCAATCTTCACCGTTTCACCAATTCGAATGCTGCCGTCGTCGGGGGTCTCTTCATTCATAATCATGCGGAAGAGCGTGGTCTTACCGGCACCGTTGGGTCCGATAATACCGACAATTCCGGCAGGTGGAAGTTTGAATGAAAGGTGGTCAATCAACAGGCGGTCTTCGAAGCCTTTGGTCACATTCGTAAACTCAATGACGTCGTTACCCAAACGTGGTCCGTTCGGAATCGGAATTTCGAGCTTGGCTTCTTTTTCCTTCTCGCCTTCACTCATCATGCGGTCGTAGTTCTGCAGACGTGCTTTGTTTTTAGCGTGGCGTCCCTTCGGATTCGTTCTCACCCACTCCAACTCTCGCTCGAGAATCTTACGGCGCTTGCTTTCTTGCTTCTCTTCCTGCGCAAGGCGCTTTGATTTTTGCTCCAACCAGGAAGAATAGTTTCCTTGATACGGTATACCTTCACCTCGATCCAATTCCAAAATCCATCCTGCTACATTGTCCAGGAAGTAACGGTCGTGCGTTACGGCAAGAACGGTTCCCTTGTATTGCGAAAGATGTTGCTCCAGCCATAATACCGACTCAGCATCCAAGTGGTTGGTAGGTTCGTCGAGCAACAACACATCGGGCTGCTGCAACAACAGTCGACACAACGCCACTCGTCTGCGCTCTCCACCGGAGAGAACTCCAATCTTCGAATCTTCCGGAGCACAACGCAATGCATCCATTGCTACCTGCAACTTGTTGTCGAGGTCCCATCCGCCCAATGCTTCAATTTTATCTTGTGCAGCCGCCTGACGATTCATCAGCGCTTCCATCTTTTCAGGGTCGTTCAGGATTTCCTCATCCATGAACTTCAAATTGATCTCTTCGTATTCCTTTAGCGCATCGGTAATCGGCTTAACACCTTCTTCGACGATTTCACGAACTGTCTTGTTATCGTCGAGCTGCGGCTCCTGTGGTAAATATCCCACCGAGTAACCGGGACTCCATACTACCTCGCCCTGGTATGACTGGTCGAGGCCGGCAATGATTTTCATTACGGTCGACTTACCTGCTCCGTTCATACCGAGGATCCCAATCTTGGCTCCGTAGTAGAAACTCAAATAAATGTCTTTGATGATGTGTTTACCTGTGGGCGTGTACTTGTTGACACCCACCATCGAAAAAATAATCTTCTTATCGTCGCTCATGAATCGTGTTGTTGTGAGCGCGAAAATAGAGGAAGATGCACTATTCCGAATACGGAATCTCCCGAATCAGAACGATAGAAGTGATCCTTCTAAATCAATTGAAGACAATCAATTGCCCCAAGCCTTGTAAATCTCCGCTTGAATTTCGGTGCGAATATTCAACTCTTGCAGCTTCTTGTTTTCTGCATCCGGATGAACGCGGTTACTCAAGAACACATAGACCAAATCATGGTCAGGATCGGCCCAGCACATGGTGCCGGTGAAACCCGTATGACCGAAGCTATTTGCCGAGGCCGCTCCGCAAGTCGAACCATGCCCGGGTGAGAAGGTAGGCTTGTCGAAACCAAGTCCGCGGCGGTTACCTGCAAAGTGACGCGTGTTAAACATGCCCACGGTCGATGATTCAACATAACGCTTGCCTCCATATACACCGCCGTCCATCAACATCTGCATCACCGCTGCAAGATCCTGCGCATTGCTGAATAATCCTGCATGGCCCGCAACACCGCCCATCATAGCAGCGCCCTGATCGTGTACGTGACCTTGGATGGTTTGCGAACGGAAAATCTTGTCGTCTTCCGTAGGTGCAATGTTTTTCACGTCCATGCGTGAAAGTGGCTGATACCCCATGGTAGCGAGTGCCATTGGAGCATAAAAGTGTTTCGTTACAAATGCATCGAGCGACATTCCACTTTGCTGCTCAACAATTCGCTGAATGAAGTAGTATCCCAAATCACTGTACTTATAACTCTTGTCAGCACTCAGTGGTGTGCGAATGATCGCGTTGAAAATGCTGTCACGATATTGATCGGCTATAAAGATTCCTTCAGCCACCTGAAGCGAAAAACCTTCCTGTGATGTTGTCTTGTAAAACTCCGGCTTCAACTCACCGTTGGACATCGTTTTTGTGTAAAACGGAATCCACGGAGTAAATCCTGCACAATGTGAGAGCATACTCGTCAATGTCACTTGTGCATATTCATTGCCGACCGGAAACTGAAGGTAGTCGCCTAAGCGCTTATTCACATCCAATAGTCCAAGATCGACTAACTTCATCGCTGCAATGGTGCTGGAGGCAACTTTGGTAATCGAAGCCAAATCGTACACCGTGTTTTCACTAACCTTCTTGGTGCCCGACCAATCCAGATTTCCGAACGACTTGTCGTATACAACCTCTCCATTCTTAGCAACCAATACGCGACAACCCGGATAAGCTTTACTCATGATACCGCTTTCTGCAATGCGATCAATGCGGCCCATAGCGGAAGCCACCGTTTGAGGTGACTTGTTATTGTCTCCGTCCGACATCATATCTTCTTCATAATCTCCCGCAGGACTGCCACCGGCGGTGATGCTTCCTGATGAAGATCGAAGAGCTGTATACCAAACGTCGTTGCTCATCAACCAGCGAAGCTTTCCGCCACCCGGGGTACTGTAACCGGCACCGGCAGGAAACTGCGCCGTTGTGCTCACCGGCAAACTGCCGTCAGCGCCAATGGCACCAACAACGGTTTCTGCAACGGCTATCTGTGTCATCGGGTCATCTTGAAACGCAACCAATACCGTTTCAATGTTCGAGAAATCCTTTAAGGTGTTCAATGCATATGGGTTGGCCAGTACACTCAAAACTACCTTGCTGTTCTCACCTACTGAGTTCAAGATGCGCACCGATTCATTGGTCACGCCAAAGTTGCGCTCGGGTTTGTTGCTCGTGTTTACGAGCGCTGCGATTACCACATCATACTTGCTCAGGGTTTCTTGCCAGTAGATGGCGCGATTCAACTCCGGACTTTTCTCCATCACGAAATGATCGAAGTCGCCATAGTGAGCCAGTGTCTCATGAAACTCTGCTTTACGTTCTGCCCCAACGGTCACCACAGCCACCCTATCGCCCAATAAGTGGGTCAATGGAATTGCATTGCTCTCATTCTTCACTACGGTTATGCTCTGCTCAATGATTTCTCTGCGCAACTTTAGAGCATCACCGTTGTTGAGGTCCTCGTAAATATCAGCTACCCGGACTGACTCATTCTCTGCCAATCCGGCCCATTCCTTAGCCTGTAAAATGCGGTAGCAATGAAGTTCGAGTTCTTCCATGCTCACCCATCCGCTATCAATGGCTGTTTTTATTTTGGCAATAGCCATGGGTACATCTTGCGAGAATAGTAGCACGTCGTTGCCCGCTTGAAGCGCTCGAACTTCAGCCTCACCCGGTTTGAAAAACTTAGCAATACCCTGCATGTTCATGGCATCGGTAAACACCAAGCCATTGAAGCCCAGTTTGCCGCGAAGCAAATTGGTAATGACCTCACGTGACAATGTCGATGCTACCTTTTCATTCGGATCCAAAGCGGGTGCATACAAATGCGCGGTCATCACGCTGCCCAATCCTTGGCCAATCAGTTTTTTATACGGATACAACTCGAGTGAGTCGAGGCGTTCGTATGAATGAGCCACCACGGGTAAATCCTTGTGCGAGTCGGTATCAGTATCGCCATGGCCCGGGAAGTGCTTGGCACAGGCCAACACGCCGCCATCTTGCAAACCCTTCATGTACATAGCGCCATGAGCGGCAACCAATTCCTTTTGTTCACCAAACGAACGGCTGGAAATAACCGGATTCTTCGCATTGTTGTTAATGTCGACGCATGGCGAGAAGCTCACGTGCACGCCTAGGCGCTTGAGTTGTCGGGCCATTTCACGACCGAAGGCATAGACTAAGCTGTCGTTGTTCGACGCACCCAGTGTCATTTGACGCGGATATGCAATGGTCGAATCGAGTCGCATTCCCAACCCCCACTCGGCATCCATACCAATCATGAGAGGAATGCGCGAAGCCGTTTGGAAGCGATTGGTTAAGGCCGCCTGACGACCCGGACTGCCTTGCATAAAAATAAGACCACCGATGTTGTAGTTTTCGATGAGGCTTTGGATTTTTTGGCTGTTGTAGGCCTTGTGATTGGGGTCGCTCCAAGCTGCGACCATGAAAAGCTGACCAATTTTTTGTTCGAGCGTAAGCACTTTCATCAACGAGTCAGCCCACGGCGAAACGCGCTGCTTGAAGCATGGTTGCTGGGCTTGAACCACAGAATTCAATGAAAAAACTAATACAAATGCCGCTATGCTCGCTCTCAAAATTCTCATGTCAGGATAGTCTTTATGAATGATACGGCAAAATGCCCAAAAGGATACTGACCGTAGCCACCCCTTTCGCATACTTTAGAACAACGGAGTGTGGAAGGATATTGTGAAGGACGAGGTGACGAACGGGGAATGGTAAAAGCGGGAGCGTCTTATCTTTCGCTTTTTATTCCCTTTTGTTGTATGAGTTCAATGAGCAAACCACTTCTTCTCAAGAGATGCATGACCATAGTTGACGCCATCATTGCAGATATCACCGGCCAAATGCAGGAGCTGGTTTCAGAAGCACAAAACGACAGCAAAAGCACCGCGGGCGACAAGCACGAAACTGCCCGAGCCATGATGCAACTCGCCCAGGAACAACTAGGCAAACAATTGCAGGAGGCGGAATTCAAACGGAACACCCTCTCGCGTCTCGACGTTAGTTCATCTCAACGCCTTATTGCAGAAGGGAGCCTCGTTACGACCTCCGACAATACGCTCTTCATAGCCACTCCATTGGGGAAAATTCAGTTCAATGAAAAGGACGTGTTCGTTATTTCAGCCCAGTCGCCACTCGGTAAACTGCTGCTAGGAAAATCGGCCGGTGAAACGGTTTCTTTCAATCAACGAAGCATCGCTATTCTCGACGTTGCATGATGCCCGACCCCAACATACTGCGCGAGCTCACCACGTTCGAAATGCCCTTTGGCAAATACAAGGGTTGCACAATCGCACGACTGCCTGTCTCCTACCTCGAATGGTTTGAGCGCAAGGGCTTCCCTCCCGGAAAACTCGGTATGTTGCTTTCTACCATGCATGTGATAAAAACGAATGGGCTCGAAGATTTGCTGGCGCCCATTAGATAGGGGGATGGAGAATGGAAAGCGCTGATGGACGCGCTATGAAAAGCAGGACTAAGCGGATAGAGAGGGATTCGAACCCCCGGATGCTTTCACATCACAGTTTTTCTCGGCTCAGCCGAGACCGCAATCGACCAATCAATGCAAAATAAAAAATCCTGCACGAAGCAGGATTAAGCGGAGAGAGAGGGATTCGAACCCCCGGATGCTTTCACATCAACAGTTTTCAAGACTGCCGCAATCGACCACTCTGCCATCTCTCCGCGGCGAAAATACTGCGGTGACAAGGGTCGATACAAATATTTTTTCAGGAAAACACAGGCCAATGGTGTAGTTTCTTGATTTTCAAATGGAGAGTGACAATGTAAAGACCGATTATGGCGGTGAGAACAATAGGAGCATTGATTCTGACTATACCACTACCCTTTCCTCGAATCTACCTCAGATAAGCATCGCCAAAATCACCGGCAAAAATGTCGCGGAGGAAAGATTGAAATTGATTGAGAGGCTGAGGGTTGTCTCTCGGCAGGGAAACCTTGCTGGTCTTTTCCTTAGAGTATAGAGATTAACTGAGAGTTGTCTCTTTAAGTATAATATGCTACCCCACTTTACCGCGGTAAAACGAAGTAATCTGCCGCAGACACACTTAATAAGTGGTTTGCTGCGGCTTAGGTAATAGAATCCAAAGGTCTAATCCCTTACACAACGAACAGACATGCCACAATACTTGCGATAACCATTACCATTACCGATATAGTCAATATTGTATCCTAATAATACATATTTTCCATTTGACGTATTTTGCTGTGTTGACATCCACCAATATCCGAAATTACCAACATGTTCATAGCCACCTGACATGTTCCTGAAGCCTCCCGGCACGGCTGAAAATCCCGAGTAATTTGTGCCATTTAAGTTCGGTGATGCCCATGGTCCCGTATTCGCGTCCAAAGTTCCGGCAGATTTCAAAGGACCACCCGCTGCTAGAACACCTCCGAAATTCGCAATTAAAAGATCCCAATCTCCAGCGGTTGGCACATGCCATCCCGAAGGACAAAGCCCCCTAGCATCTACCGTAGTATACCAATTATAGAGTTTACCGTAGGGACACTCGAAATTAGGGCTGTTAAAATACCAGGTATATGTACCGGTCGTTGCTGCCTGCCATGCTACCAGAGAGAGATTAGTTGGAATGGTATCGCCATTTCTATAGATGTCTGTCTTCAAGTTCTCCGCCATCCATTCTTGATTGCCAATCAGAATGGTTTTGTAGTAATTACCGGCTTGATCAACTAAACTTCCATAATTGATTATGGGGTTGTGAATATTCTCGTAGCCACAATTATGCTGACCTGAAGCATATTCATATCCTTCACTATTCACAGCGCTAATACCCGGGATTATGAGGAATTCGCCATTGCCTAAAAACAACGTATCCCTGACATCCGAAATTCGATTAATCCCATTTCCGCTATTCAATGCATAGGGCACACTCAGCATTTGCTGGTTCCCGACTTCAATAAATCCATTACCGAGGTCGATTTCCACTTCCATGAATTTGGCCCCTGATGTCCAATCGACATTCGTCAAGGGGACAATACTTCCGAGCTGCGCGGTAAATAATCCAAGTGCAGAAGTGCTCACCGTTTGGAGTTCTTGCCAAACAACCTCTCCATCCATTGCTAAATTGTGCATTGTGTAGCGTGCATTGAGTGTGAAATTGGCCAATGGCAGACCCACTGAATCTCTTGCAATTGCCTGATAAGGAATTAATGCAGGAACTTGTGCAAGAACATTCATGGAGACAAGCAAACAAATAGCTAGAATAATGCGCATAAAATTAACTTTTCGCGAATTTAAGTTGCAATTTATTGGCGTCAAGCATTACGCCAAAATCACCGACAAGAAAGTCGCACAAGAAATGCTGAAGTTGAATTAGAGGGTAAGGTTTGGGTGCTAGGAAAATCTAGCCGAGAATTAGGCGAAGCAAAAGAAATTAGGGCGCATTTTCCTTGTTAACGTGAAAAATGAGCGCAATTGAATCACTGGGCTATATTTATGGAAACTCCCCCAATTGCATCTAAAACATCAGCCAGCACCAACTAGAATAAATCATGATTCACACGTAGTGAATTAGAAATGATTTCTACCACGCGATTGAAATCTGCCTTTTTCTCTTGAGGGTAGCTAAACCTGATGACACCGGCCTTGCTCCAAATGTGAGCAGGCTCCCCTTCGTCACGTCCCTGCATTGAACGCATCTCCTCGTAATCACCTTTGACATATACAATCCTATCTTGAGTATCGAGCCCGGAGACTACGAAAAAATCCGGTTTCAGTGACTTATATGTCACTTTGATATCACGCATGTATTCTGCTTGAATGGATTTCAATGTCAGTATTTTCTCTTCCGGATCGCAAGGATAGAGCTGAGCATAGGTCTTGGTTGTCATCACAAAATCACCATCCTTCGCCAAGAGCCCTCTTTCAGAAACCCCAAAGAAGCCTACCGGAGCAACAAAACTGAACACACTGTCCGCTGTATAATATTGCTCAAGATTCGCGAAGTTGATATGGTCTTCTGCTTTGATTGGAGTTGAATCGATTTGCTCCTGTCCGCCGGGCTCAGCTATCACTTCTTTGCCCTCCTTGCCGGAGTTTTCCGCACAGGACATCAAGGAGACCAATGCACTTACTAGGGTTATTTTAGCTTTAATCATGGAGTAAACATAATACCTCAAAAACAATCGTCCATTAACCCTCCTCAGGAATCTTCTTCAATCTGAAATTACTTTCGTAAGCATACCAAGTGCATTGTGGGCTTTTAATTAAATACTCTCATTATTCAGCAAAATACACTTCGTGCAAAGGGAAGATTCCCTTCGGAGCCTTCGGAAACCGATTTGCTATGCCCCAATGACAAACGTCGGTGCAAAAGGGCATGAACTCCGCAATGGTCCAGATTCCATTGTTTTTCTGAAAAAGGGATAAGACTCTGCAACAATCCCCTGGAAAATCATCGCCAAAATCAATAGGCTTTCCGTCTTTAAGCTGTGCCGTTCCTTCAAACCAAGCATAGTTGTTTGAAACGTTGAAGTGATCAACTACAAATTTTATCTCAATAGGCTCAATTCGATAAATCTCCTCCCTCATGAGGTCCAACATATATGTTCTTTCCTTGGCGTTTGCCTCATTTTTCATTTTGAAGTCAACTATCTGTTGTGCCTTGGCTAGCATCGAAGTAATTAATAGGACAGCAATAAGAAATTGATTCATGGTCCGGTAATTTTTCAAAGTGCAAGATAAGAGAACTGCGTAACCTTAGGGCAACCGATGAACCGAATAACCTGGCGTGGAACCGGGAAAAAAGCGATTTGCTTCGGCTAGGGCCTTTGATTGCACTATGCAAAACATGCGTATTCGATGCACATTGAGTCGTTTGCTAGATTCATGAACTTTGTTTCCAATTCGATCTTCGGCGGCAAATTATTATAGGGGAATGTGATTTTACAATTGGTCATAAGACAAGGGTAAGAATTACCCTCGAGCCATGAACGAGTGTAAAAAACCATTAGAGTTTACCCTCGAAATCACAACGTGGGTGAATAATGCGCTGGACACATGTTGCGAACGGATAAAAGGCGTGCATTAAACAGTAATAGGAATGACCAGATTCACGTTAATTGTACTAGCCGTATTGTGAAAAGTTAGGCCGAAATAACAAAACACTGATTTTCTGCTACTTAACCTTTCCGTAGCACAGATTACCCTCACTCTGTTACACGATATGGTGAAAATTGCCCTCACTCTGTTACAAAATCCAGATGAAATTACCCTCACTCTGTGACAAATTCTCAAGAAAATTGCCCTAACTTTGCAACATGTTTCAACGACTTATCCAACATGAACTGGACGTTTGGCTGGGAAAACCGGACAGGAAACCGCTAGTAATAAGAGGCGCCAGGCAAGTGGGAAAAACGACTGTCGTTCATCAGTTTTCGAAACGCTTCGATCAATACATCTACCTCAATCTCGAATTGCGTGAAGATCGGAGAGCTTTTGAAAATTATCGAAATCTGGAACACCTTCTGCAAACGGTTTTCTTTCTCAAAAATCAATTGCTGTCCAAGAAGGAAAGCACCCTGATTTTCATCGATGAAATTCAAGAAGTACCCGAGGCTTTAAACATCCTTCGCTATTTCTATGAGCAGGAGCCTTCCATAAAAGTGATTGCTGCCGGCAGCATGCTCGAAACCCTTTTTGATAAAAAAATCCACTTCCCTGTTGGTCGGGTGGAATTCAAAGTACTTCGGCCTGTATCCTTTCCGGAGTTCCTGGAGGCCTTGGGCGAACATGCTGCTCTTGAACAACTGAGAAACATTCCCTGTAACGACTACGCTCATGGAAAACTCATGGAACTCTATCATACGTATGCCGTGGTAGGCGGCATGCCTGAAATAGTAAACAATTACGCGAAAAACAAGGACCTCGTGGCTCTCAATCCATTGTTCGATTCACTAATAAGCTCCTACCTCGATGATGTCGAGAAATACGCAAAGAATGACACACAGGTGATGCACCTGCGGCATGTGATTCGGTCATCGTTCACAGAGGCCGGTAAGCGCATTCAATTCGGAGGGTTCGGTAATTCGGCCTATCGTTCGCGAGAAATCAGCGAGTGTTTTCGCTTGCTCGAAAAGGCATTATTGCTACACCTGCTCTATCCCAACACATCCACTACCCTTCCTCTTCAGCCCGACTTGAAAAAGGCTCCACGCCTTCAAGTGTTGGATACGGGTATGCTGAATTACTTCGTAGGCATCCGCAAGGAAATAGTGGGAACAGAAGACCTGAGCAGCATATACAAAGGAACCGTCATCGAGCATTTGACCGGTCAGGAATTACTTGCCACTCATTTCGATGCACTCGGTGAGATCTATTTTTGGGTAAAGGAAAAGAAGGAATCTACTGCAGAGGTTGATTACATCTATTTGCACGACAGTAAATTGATTCCAATTGAAACGAAATCGGGCAAGACGGGCACCCTGCGATCGTTGCATCAGTTTATGGATCTGGCGCCTCACAATTTGGCCGTCCGTTTCTATGCCGGCGAAGTTTCCATTTCAGCGGTAAAAACACCGCTCGGAAAAACCTTTCACCTGCTCAGTTTGCCTTACTATCTCGTATCCCAAATCCGAGAGTACTTGGTTTGGTTTGAACGAACAGCAAATTCACAGCTTACACATGACTAATTGGGGCGACTCTCTATTCGTGGCATATTCTTCACCTTCTGGAATTATTGGCTACACAGAGGAAAAATTTAAAATTGATTGTGTTTAAGAGAAGGATACTTGTCGAGTTGTGCAATCCCCGAAGTCCGCTAAGCTCATTTTCCGATAACAACCTTTTTACAAATCAATCTGTAACAAGGTCTGTGACCACCAATACAGATTAAGCAATGTCCCCCCTCTGTCTAAAAATCCACTTGCCCACCTCCCCCATTCCCCCTAACTTCACCCCCAGAAAGTCAAACGCTTTCGAACAGCATGCGCGTGTGATGCGGGGCTTCGGAAAGGCTTGTGTGGCGGGAGGTTCAGACGGGGAACTTATTCCCTAACTCTCCGCTGAGTTTCGACAGCAGAAACACGAAAAATCCCGAAAAGGCCCGCGAACACTACGTTTGCGGGCCTTTTTAACTTTTAGCCAAACGCGACGAAAAGCGTGTCGAGGGTATGGAGAGCTCACGCCTTCTTTCATTTTTCGAATGAACGACGACAAAATCTCTATCCTTGTTCCTTATGCCGCATTATTTCTACCTCAGCTCCAGAAGTCGCAAGCATATTAAGCGACATTTTTATGTCGGGATTCATTCGGGAAGTCATTTCTTAATAGACACCTTTCAGACACCGGATGACTTGTTATTATTTCTTGAGCATTCAAATCCTGTAAGAACAATTGAGCAAAACCTGAATACCACATTATTTACTTATACTCTCACAGATGGTCGCATGGCCGGGACCATCGGTATTGCAAAACGAAATCAAGTGCTCAAGGAAAACCTGATTACCGAGGTGCGGGATGGATTCACGATTGAGGTGGAAGAAGTGGAAGAACTAACATTAACTCCTGAATTATGTGTCGTTGCTCGAAGAACCAACAAAGGCCTCTCCATCATAACGGCCTTCCCCGGCGGCTATGCTCGCCCATTCGCACAAAAAGGACAGCCGGCAGAAGAATATGAATTGAACAAGCAGTTTTGGGAAGAACACGTATTAGTGAAACTTAAAAGTTGAACGTTTCGAAATCAATACACCACCCTATATTCGCCTTATGCATCACCACAACACTCCAATTGCCGTTTGGCACAGTCAACCTTTTGAGGTTCCTGTGCTCGATGCGGGCATGCGGTGGGCGCTTGTGAAATACCGCAATCCTCGCGAACAGCCTCGTACCTTTTCGCTCATGCGGAATTTGTTCGTGGTTCGCAACGGTCAAGCCTTTGGCGCCGTGGGCAATGAAAGGTGCACGACGATACGCGTGTGGCAGTTTCGGTTGTGGATTGGTTGGCCTAAGTCGAAGCGGATTGAACTCGCGGTGCGCAAGCTCTCGGAGCGTCGCATGCCGAAAGTGAACACAAGAACGCCAATACCAAGCGTTGTTTCGAAAGTTGCAGACGAGCTCCAAAATAACTTGTTGCGAAAGGACAACGTCCCAAACATCGCAATTCACATTCAACCGAACACACAACTGAATATCGATAATTTCAGCTTATCACTTAACGTAATCAATGACGAACCAACCCTCAAGTCTTTCCACGACACCCTATAATCCTACTCTCCTATAATCCTCATTAGCTATGACCGCAATACCCTACTCTACTCCCTCCAAGACAACCCGCTTCCTGTGGTGGTGCGCAGGTGCAGACTCTCACTTCCTGATGAAGTCGCCCATGCAAGACCGCGTGAAATATGCCGGTATCGGAGGTATCGTTTTTTCTACCGGCCTTCTGGCTTCTTTCGCCGGTGGCTTTGCCTTCAATACTGCCTTTGGACCGAAAGGACTCGCCGGTGATGACGTGCACTCCATCGGTTGGACCATTGGATGCTCCGTTTTCGGCATTTTGTGGGGACTTCTCATTTTTAACCTTGACCGCTTCATCGTTTCAAGCACCGGAAAAGGGGATGGTACGGATGCCATCACACTGCGCGAATTTGGTCAAGCCGTGCCACGTTTGATCATCGCTCTGATTCTTGGTTTCACCATTTCGAAACCCCTGGAGTTAAAGATTATTGAGACGGAAATCAATGTTGAGCTTCGTAAGAAACAACAGGAAAAAATGGATGAGTTCAACAAAAATACAGATGCCAAATACAAAGATGAAATTGCGCTAATAGACACAGATATAACGAAACTGGAAACAGATCGAAGCGTGCTGGTAACCCGTCAAAAAGAAGCTGAGCAGGAGTACATCGATCAAATGCAAGGTCGCTCAGGCAATGCCGGTTATGGTCCCAGAGCCAAGCAACTCGAAGTATTAAAGGATGAAAAGCAAAAGGAAATAACTGACTATGATGCTCAGCACGCCTCTGAACTCGAGGCACTCAAAAAACGCAGGGAAGAAAAGATGGCCGCTTGGGAATATGAACGCAATACCGTCAATAAAAAGCAAGCTGAAAATCTCGATGGCTTACTTGAGCGCATCAGCATCGCGCATGACATCGGATATTGGTTGGGAATTGCACTCACACTCATCTTCCTCTGCATCGAAATGGGCCCCATCTTCTTCAAGATGATGCTCACCAAAGGCCCTTACGATTACATGGTCGAAAATCAAAACTACCTGATGAATGTCGAGAACGGTGTATTGAAAGAAGACCATATCTACCAAGGCACGAATGGTATCATCCACATGGAAAAATACCGCTACCTTGAAGTGGAGAAAGCGAAAAAAGATAAAGAGGCGAAGCTCGAAGCACTGGGCCGCATCAACCAGCACATCATTGGTTCGTGGGAGCAAATCAAGATGAACCAGGTAAGCCAGAATCCACAAGCACATTACACCGAAAACGATCCCAACACTACGGTTTAATGCTTGTTGTATTCGGACTGAATAAAGACATCTGGAACCAAATCGGTGCCGCTGAACGTGCTCAATACACCTGGGCCGCTCGACTGTATTTGCTATCGTGCGTGTTGAGTGCCGCAGCCGGGGTGCGGTTCATGCATCAGCTTTCAGACTCATATACTATTGGTGTGTTGGGTGGTTTGTTGGTAGGATATATCGTTTCAGTGGTGACGCGCATTGCGCTGATTACGATGGTGTCGCTTCCTCTGACCTCGGCTTCGCTCGGTCACCGTTTGGCGAATGAATCACCTCCCCCCTCGACTCCGCTCGGGGACCACTCCTCGACTCCGCTCGGGGACTGGCCGGTGCCCGAGCGAAGCCGAGGGCAGCGAAGTCGAAGGACGGTGCCTGAGCGAAGTCGAAGGCCCGATTTCTCTATTGTATTCAGACTGTTCATCATCGCCATGATGTCGCTCGTGGTAGCTCTTCCCATAGCTGCTCTCATTGCTTATGCGGAGGCCGAGAACATCATCGCGCAACGCCGTGCAGAGGTGATCGCTGAATTCAAAGCCAATCACCCCGACATGTCCAGCGAGCAAAACCGCGTTCAGTTGGCCAACTTACAAGCCGATCATTTCCCCATTCACGTGTACCTCGAACTGGTGCACCGACCTGTTGGTTTATTCTCCATCTGGTTCACGGGGGCTTGCTTTCTGATTCCCTTCTTCATGCTGTGGCATCTGCGAAGAGGAAATCAATTTCAGTATGCCAAACTGAACCGCGACATGCTCGTGCACCAAATAGAAACGGACTATGCCATGACGCTCGAGCAATCGCGGCGTATACAACAGAACAGGTTTGGACTCAACGAGTGCATTCTGCCCCACAAGGCGTGGCTCGACGCTCCTTTCAACACCCGAAGCATCGAAGAACAAACACAATACACCTTAGAAACAGAAGCGGCATTCATCGAACGACTGAAGACCTTGTAAGCATGGCGCAAATCGTGAAATATTATAGTGGAACCTTTCATGCCCAGTTTGAGACGGGCAAGGCTACTCCTATATACGCGCACATGAATACGGCGGATGTTGAACTGCAGCCGCGCTTCGTGCTAGAAGGCGCCCAAGAAATCGATGCGTATACGTATGAAACGGCTACACTTAATCCACCACAGCCTTTCTTGCAGCGCAAACTCTCGGATGCCATTGAAATCATCTTCGGAGCAACATCAGCCAAGCGTGTCACTCTTAAAGAAGTGACCCTTCAATGGACCGACGACGATGTAAAAAACCAGCGCGTGTGGTCGTTTATGGCCGAGAAAAATGGTCGACGACACGGCCGTTTGAAAGCGCAAGGGTTTGTAGCTGTCGTGGAAGAAGTACTCGATGAACCGAAGGATTTTCTTTTGGATACCGCCAGTATAGTCGCGAATCCGCCCGTTGTTCCCGCAGCACAAAATGTCGTCAATCCAACTATCGCTCCTGCAGCTCATGTGACAGCGGCCGCTCCTACTCCATCCCTGATGTCGCAAAGAGGATGCTCCCCATTTCGTGGATTGGGCGGCGGCATGCCCGGTGGATGTGGTCGACGAGGATGTGGGTTTCTCGCCATCATTCCGCTGCTGTTCGTACTACTCGGAATGCTACGCCAATGCCAGGAAAGCGGACGACCGAACGAAGGAGCGACCATTATACACGACACAGTCTATGTGGATCGTGTAGAAGAACGCGTAGACACACTCACCTTGTTCAAGACCGATACCATTCAAATGGTAGATTCATCGAAGCAGACGGTATTTAAGCCCGTAGTGCTTCCCAATGTGCAGTTTTATACCAACAGCGCGAATTTGATTCCGACTTCGTTAAGCGACATCCAACAGCTAGCGCAACATCTCATCGATACACCCGAGCTTGACGCCATTGTGATTGGGCACACGGATAACGTCGGTGAGGCACAGTCGAACCTCAAGCTTTCACAACGACGAGCGGAGACTGTGCGCAACGTGATAATTTCCATGGGGGTTGAGGCAAATCGTCTGACTGCTATTGGGAAGGGCGACAAAGAACCGAAAGCCGATAATAGCACAGAAGAAGGCCGACTGATGAATCGACGTGTGGAAGTGCAGCTCGTGCAAACTGTAGTACAACAAAACAAGACCACGCTCAAGCAGTGAAGCCCGCAGGAACATATCTCCATTTTGAAGGCACCTACCGCGGCGTGTATCGCGGTGGCAAGGTGAGCAGCACAGTGGGCACGCACACCTTCAAAGAAATTGACTGGGTGTGGCTTGAAGTAACTCCGATTACTCGACTGGCTTCGCGCCATGTGGATCAAGAGCGCGTGCTTGATTTTTATTTCGCACCGCAATTGCCCAAGAAGTCGATGTTTCGCTTGCCCGGAAGCAGGGGCACGAATGTTATATTAGTTGGTCCCGAAAAGAAAGCGTTTGCAGGAACCATCTACGACGTAGTGATGTGGCAGCATACCATTGGATCGAGCGATGCCGAGATTACGATCAAGGATCCCAATGGAAAAGCCGTAGCCATGGACGCGCTGGAGATTAGCGGAACAATTCGCTTTTCCATACCCGATACGATGGTGGTGGCACCACAGCCCACCTTGACTAATGCATTGACTAATGCATTGCCACCGACGCATGTTGCCGGCACGCCGATTCAACCGCCGGTGGTCAACTATGCTCCGCCTGCTGCACCCTCATTTTCGAGCCCTGTTGCAGCACCTGCTCCTACAACCGCGGCGCCCGCCTCGCCGGGAACAGCTTCCGGGTGCGGTGGAAATATTGCCGCATTCCTTTTCGCACTGGCTATTATGAAATGGATGCCTGTGATTGGCATCCTACTCATCGTAGGCCTCATCGCCAATGCCGTGGGTACCAAAACACCCAATGGTGTCAATGCGAACGGGCAAAAAGAGAAGGTAGGATGCTTCACCATGGTGCTCATGCTCGTGGCGATTGCAACGTGTGTGCACTCCTTCATGGCAGCGCCAAGGCCTATCTTCTATGGTGTGTTGTTTGCGACCTTGTGCTTGTTTGTGTCGCGCATTCAGACGCGCCCCATATGGCGCGTGCTGATCGGAATCTTCTTTGTGTTGTGTATGGTTGGCTATTGGGCGCAATACTTCCACTTCGACTGGCAGCGCTTGTTTCAGTCGCGCAAAACGGAAGGTCGCACAACCATTGAGCCGCCAGTCCCCATCGAAGTCACCGACAAAGACGGCAATAAGAAAATCGACAGCCTCTTCCATCATCAAATTGAATGGGACGATTTTTCGCAGCACAGTTATGTAGGCGAATACAGCACAACGCTCAGTCAATACGAACAATCGAACCGCATGCACAATGCACTAGCCGGCGTGGAAGCCCGCGGCGATGTGCGCACCTATTGGACGAGCATTTATCAGTCGCTCGCGCGCAACGACCAGGCGAAACTCGACAGCATTGTGAACTACTTCCAAACGCAGCGTGACAGTTTGCGGTTGAACCCCACAGAGACAGCGGAGGCCGTTGTGACCTTCATCCAAGAAATCCCCTACTACTTATTGCACGACGGCACATGCGAAGAAGCCATGTCGCAAGGCAATGATTTTATGAATGAATACCACGCCGAAGGCAAGCCTTGTTTAGCAGGGGTCGTAGCCGGATTGCAGAGCCCGTATGAGTTTGTACACAACCTCAAGGGCGATTGCGATACGCGCAGTGTATTGTGTCATACGATTCTCACCAAGCTCGGAATCCCATCATCGGTGTGGGTCAGCGAAGCGTATGGGCACTCCATCATCGGCATTGGCGTGGCCGGTGCTGGGAATAACTACAAGACCGTGAACGGTCAACGCCATTTTGCAACAGAACTTACTGCCAAAGGATTCCGCGTTGGCATGATCAGCCCCGATCATACCGACATGGACAACTGGCTTATCACTATAACAAACCCTTAGTATCATGCACCTATTCATTTTTGTACAAGCAGCCATCGCATTCGTTATCGGCATCTCCTCGCTGTATGCCGTTTATTATATTCTGAATCGTTATCTATCGCGCAACATGGGCATCACTGAGGCGAACACCTCGTTTGCCACGCTGCAGGTAGGGGTGATTCTTTCAACCGCATTGATGATCTCATCGGTAGTAGGTCCAGGTTTGAATGCCATACGCTTTGTGAACCAAAACAGTTTTGAGTTCATGAACATCCTATACAGCCTGGGCTATGTGTCGCTGTTTGTGTTCATCGGGGTGTTGTTCACTCTGCTGGTTATCGCAGGCGGTGTGTTCACCTTCTTCCAGCTCACCCACGTGAACGAATGGGAGGAAATCAAAAAGAACAATGTCGCCATTGCCATTATCTCGGCTGCCCTTATCGTGGGCTTGGCCATGATTATGAAAGATCATGTGGCAGGAATATGCGAGGCGCTGATCCCGTATCCGGAGGTGGTGGGCGTGAGATAGAAGTATTAGCATCACATTTCAACGATTTTAGTTATTGCACCTTTAGTATCGACCTAGAAACTTAGGCATCCATGAATATCTGAGCTGCATTGCGAAATCGAAGATTTTTTCAGATAGCATTTACACTTGTTGATTTACAATATGACCAATCCTAAATTGCGGTTCCTTGCAATTATCATCTGCTTTTGCTCATGCCTATTTGGGCATTCGACTATCCGATAAGATACTTTCCCTATTGCGTTTAATTGCCTATCAAACTGGTTCCGAAGTTTCTTATGCAGAATCGGGCAATCAACTGGGGATGAATAAACCCTCGATGAGCTATATCCTCAGTGAGCGTATCAAGAAACTGCGCTATTCCGGCTCTCTAGCCCATTTTAATTTCTGGCGTAACTACCAGCAACCGGAAATCGATTGGCTAGAATTTGAAAATGGTGAATTACGTGCGTATGAATTCATGGCCAGCTGCTGAATAAATCGCTGTGACCGAATCTTTTTCATCGTGTACACAATTTGAAAAATAAATTCTTTTGTGTACAAACCTGTACACATTTCGAAAATAAAATCAATTCGTGTACAGAATCTGTACACATCTAAAAAAAAAGACTCATAATGTGTACACGGTTGAATACCAATGAAAATATACCCTTCCGGGTTTGGATGTTTCACCCAAACTTCTGATTTCCGAAGGCCTCCTCCCTTCTTTGGCACATTACCCGTGGTTCCCCGGAATTATTCAAATCCTAAAAACGCACCAACGCTCTAGATCGACTTGGGCATGCGGAAAATCTTATTCTCGTAGATGCTGTAGATATAAGGATCACCATCGTTCTTAAGCACTTCAATTTCTGATGAAAACAATAAACCGTAGGTCTTATTGAAATAATCGTTGTATAGCGCGATGTTATCGAAACCCGGTGATGGTGGGATGAATGTGCCTACCTCACCGGTGCTCAAATTAATCTTCTTACCATCGGTGGCATAGAGGAAGTTGTTGTCTACTGTAAATGGCATCGAGTTAAACATAGTAGGATCGGTATGGAATACCTCCAGCGTGGTTCGTTCATCAATACGCATATAACAATTGCCGTATTGGAAGTAAACATCCACATGACCAGGCAACGTTGAGAATTTAATTTCCCCAACATACCCCTGTATGCCCGTTAATGCAGCTACGTCCCACGACGCTACGGTACCGCTTGCGTATATCTTGTAGAGAATACTAGAGGCATTAGAAGTTAACCAAATGCAATTTTCAGAGGGATCAGCTATGGCGTGAGTGAATGAAACTGAAAGCGGCAACGTGTATACCGTGTTGAAAAGATTGAGTTCATTCGGTTGTTTCACTTGCACCTCACTATCCATTAAACGCCAAGTATCGGCATTCGTTGAATTATCAATAAGCATTTGTCTATTTCCAATATAACCAAAAGGGTGCGGCGTAGCTAGCTGGAATGGCGCGCCTGTGTTCATTCCAATCAAGCCACTTGTTGCATCACCTACATAGAAATAGGAAAATCGATCATCCACATCATAATAGTAATTGTGTGGTTCCCAGAAATAATACGATTCCAC
>CANIAA010000017.1 GCA_947465255.1 Flavobacteriales bacterium
AAGAAACAAGGGTCTAAATCTGTTTGTAGGCCCTTATACCTTCGAATGAGAATGATTCCCCTTGTTTCTTGTGGAAGTGAATTCGTCGAAAAGATATTCCAGATTACAAACTAAAGGAATGAGAATGAGTCCGAACGGCACACCTCACCACCACTAAATTCCTCTCCCCAACCGTCATTTGTAATTTGTAATTAGTCCCTAAAGAAAAAAGGCTCCCGGTTTCCCAAGAGCCTTTCTAAACAATCGTCGGGATGACACGACTCGAACGTGCGACCACACGCCCCCCAGACGTGTACTCTACCAACTGAGCTACATCCCGATACACTTAAAAACGAAGGCCTCTGCCTTCTTCGAGGGCGCGAAAATAACATAGCCAACCGCCTTAGCCAAAAAAAACGCCTCGACTGCGCTCGGCAACCTTCAACTTTCAACTTTCAACCTTCAAACAAACTTCGAAGAGCCAGGCTCTGCTGTCCGTTAGAGAGCTGCCAAGGGTGATGCAAAAAAAAAGCCCCCGACAAATCGGAGGCCTTTCATATTCTTTATGAGTGATTATTCAATCACCACCGTCTCTTCGTTGGTCTTCATCTCTTCTATCTTGATGATGCCCTCGCCTTCCAATGAACCCTTCGAGGCTTCAATGTCCAACACCGCAAATCCGGCTTGGCCTTCCTGATAGTAATCCGTAAAGTCGAAACTAACCTTACCCGTACCATTGGTCACCTGCGTGGTATCAAAACGAATATCATTCGGGGGCGGAGGTGTCTCCGATGGCACCGCGTACAAACGAACGCTCGCTCCGGGAACGGCCTCACCATCGGAATTCACAACCGTAATGGTAGCTATAGTCTGCTGGTCCTTCTTACAACCGGAAACGGCTATGGCCATCATCCCGACGAAGATTCCACCCATCATGAATTTCGCACTTGTGTTATTCATAGTTCGCAAATTTAATCAAAGGTTAATAGGTTGTACTACATTTTGCACTTACACACGTCACAGTATTTTCCCTAATCGGTGTGTTCATAAGCACAAACGAGCCGTGCCCTTCCTGTATTACCTTCGTACCCTTAATTTTTAGTTTACCATGAAAAGACTATACATCGCCCTGGCAGGTTGCGCTGCTTTCTTCATGTTTTGCAATGCCTCCGGCTGCAAAAGCTCCGATAAAACAACCGCGGAAAAAACAGTGGAAGCCCCAGTTCAAAATCAACCGGCACCTTCAGCAGAGCCGGCTCCTGCACCGGCGCCAACCGACCCGGGCAAAGCTCCTTTGGTGCGCGTCAGCACGCGTTTTGGCAACATGACCGTGATGCTCTACAACGAAACACCTCAACACCGCGATAACTTCCTCAAGCTGGTAAAAGAAAAATACTACGATGATCTGCTCTTCCACCGCTGTATCAAAACCTTCATGATTCAAGGAGGTGACCCGCAAAGCCGCGGCGCGGCTCAAGGGGTTATGCTGGGTGGCGGTGGTCCCGGCTATACGGTGCCGGCCGAATTCAACCCGAATCTCGTTCACAAAAAAGGTGCTCTCTGCGCTGCTCGCCAAGGCGATCAGGTGAACCCCAAAAAAGCTTCCAGCGGAAGCCAGTTCTACATCGTTCAGGGTAAAACCTGGACCGACATGGAACTCGGTCAACTCGAAATGAACATCGGTCGCACTAACCCGGGCTTCAAATACACCGATGCGCAAAAGCAAGCCTACAAAACAGTGGGTGGCACCGCTCAGCTCGACATGGAATACACGGTGTTTGGTGAGGTAATCGATGGCTTTGCCGTAATCGACAGCATCAACAATCAGAAAACAGTGCGCGATCGTCCGGTGCAAGACATCACCATGAAAATGGAAATCATCAACCGCTAAGCCGATGCTCGACATCATTCAACAACACCTGGGCGAAATTGCTGCTTTCAACGCCACTACAGCCGAAGAGGTTGAGCAGTTTCGCATTAAATACCTGGGTCGGAAAGGCATACTCAACGACTTATTCGAAGGCTTCAAACAAGTAGCACCCGACCAGAAAAAGGTATTGGGTCAGGAGCTCAACAAGCTGAAAAATGCCGTGCAAGAGCGCCTCGACGCATTGCAACAAACCACAGCTTCGGCAAGCAACACAAGCGAAGGTTTCGACTGGAGCAGACCAACGGGTGCGGTGCCATTGGGTACACGTCACCCGCTATCCATCGTGCGCCGCGAGATTCTCGACATCTTCTCGCGCATTGGATTTACGGTAGCCGACGGTCCCGAAATTGAAGACGACTGGCACGTGTTCTCAGGACTCAACTTCCCGCCCGAACACCCTGCACGCGACATGCAAGACACGTTCTTCATTCACAAGCCAACACAAGAGGGCGAGAAAGAAATGGTATTGCGCACCCACACGAGCAGTGTGCAAGTGCGCGCCATGGAAACACGCAAACCGCCCATCCGTATTGTGATGCCGGGTCGTGTATACCGCAATGAGGCAGTGAGCTCACGCGCGCACTGCCAGTTCCATCAAATAGAAGGCTTGTATATCGACGAAGGAGTATCGTTCGCAGATATGAAGCAAACACTCCAATACTTCACCCAAGAGTTTTTTGGCAAAGCAAAAATCCGCCTGCGCCCCTCCTACTTCCCTTTCACCGAGCCCAGCGCCGAAATGGACGTTTATTGGGGATTGAACAGCGAAGCCGACCATCGTATCACAAAAGGAACTGGCTGGTTGGAAATCATGGGTTGCGGTATGGTCGACCCTGAAGTGCTTCGTGCCAGCGGTATTGACCCCGATCGCTACAGTGGTTTCGCCTTCGGCATGGGTATCGAACGCATTACGATGCTGCGCTACCAGATTGACGACCTCCGCATGTTTTTCGAAAACGACGTTCGATTCTTACGCCAATTTCAAGGATGATTTTTAAAGAATACAGAGAATGAAATTCATTGTAACCATTTGTCTTACACTGCTCGCATGCGTGGCATTTGCGCAGTCACCCAACAAATTCTCTTACCAGGCTGTGGTGCGCAATGCATCCAATGAACTGGTTGCATCACAAACCGTGGGTATTAAAATCAGCGTACTCTTTAACGCACCTACGGGGATTATTGTCTATCAAGAAACACACACTCCGCAATCGAACGCCAATGGACTCGTTACTCTCGAAGTAGGTGGTGGTGAAGTAGTGGCAGGCGACATGGCCACCATCGATTGGGGTGCCGGATCGTACTTCATCAAAACGGAAGTAGACCCGAACGGTGGAACGAATTACAGCGTTACATCAACCTCACAATTACTCAGCGTTCCTTTTGCTCTGTATGCTGCCAACGGTGGCTCAGGTGAACCCGGACCACAAGGACCGGCCGGACCACAAGGACCACAAGGACCGGCGGGAGCTACTGGCGCTACAGGGCCGCAAGGGCCGCAGGGCCCAACGGGTGCTACGGGGCCGCAAGGGCCTTCCGGAACCTTCCCCAATGGCAATGCAGCCGGTCAAATGATGTACTGGAACGGCAGCGCGTGGGTGGCAGTGGCCCCGGGAACGGAAGGGTCGACGCTCACGTTTTGCAATGGTGTTCCCACCTGGGGCCCATGCCCGGAACCTCCGGTACAAGTTGGAAGTTTTTACCAAGGCGGAGTAGTGATTTATGTTGACGGCAACGGTCATGGCTTGATTGCGGCTACGACTGATCAAAGCATAGGCGCCTTGTGGGGTTGCGAAGGAACTTCCATGACAACTCAAAACACGGTAGGAACCGGTTTGGTAAACACAGAAACCATTTATGTCACATGTCCGGATGCAAATATTGCAGCTCGCATCTGTTACGATGCAGAGATTAACGGATACACCGATTGGTATTTACCCTCCAAAGACGAATTAGATCTGGTGTATCAAAATCAAGCGGCGATTGGTGGCTTCAACAATGGACTGTATTGGAGCTCTTCACAAGCGACCCCATCCACAGCTTATTACAAAAACTTCAGCAACGGCAATTCCAACTCCAACTTTAAAGAAAGCTATTTCTATCGTGTTCGAGCCATTCGATCATTTTAAGCTCCTACTGAAAGACTTATTGTCAACTCTACAACAACAAAGTTTCCTTGCTGTTGAATGCCTCGGAAACCTATATTTGTGACCCTTAGAAAAAACCATATGGCAACTGATATCGCCACCGGCAAAACCACTACGAAAAAAACGACCGCTTCGCGCTTCGGAAAAGACACCTATATCAAATGGTATCGTGAGATGCTGTTGATGCGTCGCTTCGAAGAGAAGTGCGGACACCTCTACATCCAACAAAAATTTGGCGGATTCTGCCACCTCTACATCGGACAAGAAGCGATTCTTTCCGGTATGATGGAGGCTATTCGCCCAACCGATAAAGTGATAACCGCATACCGTGACCACGCTCACCCGCTGGTGATGGGTTCAGACCCGAAGAAGGTAATGGCCGAGCTATACGGCAAAGCCACAGGCCTTTCGAAAGGTAAAGGTGGCTCGATGCACATGTTTGACAAAGACCGTAACCTCTTCGGAGGTCACGGTATTGTGGGTGCTCAAATCCCAATGGGAGCCGGCATCGCCTTCGCAGACAAATACAACGGCAACGACAACGTAACACTCACCTTCTTTGGTGACGGCGCTGCTCGTCAGGGTGCCTTGTTTGAGACCTTCAACATGGCCATGACCTGGAAGTTGCCTGTTATCTTTATCATCGAAAACAACCAGTACGCGATGGGTACTTCGATTGAGCGTACTTCCAACGTAACGGATCTATCACAATTGGGTGCTTCATTTTTGATGCCGTCAGAAACAGTCGACGGCATGCGTCCGGAAGCCGTGTGTGAAGCCATCGAGCGCGCCGCTGAACGCGGACGCACAGGCGAAGGACCAACGCTTCTCGACATCAAAACGTATCGCTATAAGGGCCACTCGATGAGCGACCCACAGAAATACCGCACTAAAGAAGAAGTGGCAGAATACCAAGACCAAGATCCGATTGAACACGTATTACGTGTTATCCGCGAAAACAACTGGATGACCGAAGCAGAAATCGAAGAAGTGGAAACAGATGTGAAAACATTGGTTGACGATTCGGTGAAATTCGCTGAAGAATCGCCACTTCCAACAGCCGATGAGCTGTACAAAGATGTTTACATGCAGGATGATTATCCATACGTGAACGATTAACACCACTTCAACCAACAACAACCGCAAGAGAAAACAAGCTATGGCAGAGATAGTACGCATGCCCAAGTTGAGCGATACCATGACAGAAGGTACCGTTGCATCATGGAATAAGAAAGTAGGAGACAAAGTGAAGAGCGGCGAATTGCTCGCTGAAATCGAAACCGACAAAGCAACCATGGAATTTGAATCATTCCAGGACGGTGTGCTACTTTACATTGGTGTAGATAAAGGACAAACCGCCAAGGTCGATTCTATTCTCGCTATTCTCGGTAAAGAGGGCGAAGATGTAGCAGCATTGATTGCTTCAGAAGCGGCCGGTGCTCCTGCGGTTGAAGCTGCGCCAGCACCTGTTGCTGTTGCTGCAGCTGCTGTTGCAGCCCCAATTGCACCTCCGGTTGTTGCGGCTGCGCCCGCAGTATCTGCTCCAACTGCTGCCAACGGACGAGTAAAAGCGTCGCCTTTGGCAAAAAAGATTGCAGAAGAGATGGGAATCAACATCGGTAACGTTGCGGGTAGCGGCGATGGCGGACGTATCGTTCGTCGTGATGTAGAGAACTTCACTCCGGCTGCACAAGCTTCGACAGCATACGTGCCTGCATTTATTCCCGCAGGAACCGAACGATACACAGAAGAAAACGTTTCGCAGATGCGCAAAACAATTGCGCGTCGCCTGGCTGAAAGCAAATTCACTGCGCCTCACTTCTATCTCACGATGGAAATTGACATGGACAATGCCATGGCTGCGCGCAAGTCAATCAATGATAGCGGTACAGCCAAGATTTCCTTCAACGATATGGTGGTGAAAGCCTGTGCCATGGCGTTGCGCCAGCACCCGAAAGTGAACTCTTCCTGGAGAGGCGAAACCATTCGCTACAACGAGCACGTGCACATCGGTGTAGCAGTAGCAGTAGATGAAGGTTTGCTTGTTCCTGTAGTTCGTTTCGCGAATGAAAAAGGGCTCTCACAAATTGGCGCTGAGGTAAAATCATTCGCCGAAAAAGCAAAGAGCAAGAAACTTCAACCAAGCGATTGGGAAGGCAACACGTTCACCATTTCGAATTTGGGTATGTTCGGCATCGAAGAATTCACAGCTATCATCAATCCACCTGACGCCTGCATCCTTGCAGTAGGTGGTATCAAATCAGTTCCTGTTGTGAAAAACGGCGCTGTGGTTCCGGGTAACGTTATGAAAGTAACCCTCAGCTGCGATCACCGCGTAGTGGATGGTGCTTCAGGTGCTGCATTCCTCCAAACGCTGAAGGCGTATTTGGAGAACCCGGTGATGATGATTGTTTGATAATGACTAGTGACGAATGACTAGTGACGAACGACTAGTGACCAATTAGTCAATAGTCACTCGTAGTTAGTCACTTAATTAAACATTTCCTTCACACGCTGAAAGAAACTCTTGTCCTTCGTGCCGGGTGCAGGTTTAAAGTTGGATGAATCTCGTAGTTTTTCCAAGAGCTTTTTCTCGTCATCACTCAACTTTTGGGGAGTCCAGACATTTATATTGACTAACAAGTCGCCTTGGTTGTAGCCATTCACGTCCTTCAACCCTTTTCCCTTCAGTCGCAATATTTTTCCGCTCTGTGTGCCTGCATCAATTTTGATTTGCGCCTTGCCTTTCACGAGCGGCACCTCCACGGCAGATCCCAATGCAGCATCTGCGAAGTTGACGTACAAGTCGTAATACAGATTGATTCCGTCGCGCTTCAATTCTGAGTGTTCCTCCTCCTCTATCTGCACAAGAAGGTCGCCCGGTATTCCGCCAAATGGGCCTGCGTTTCCCTTGCCGGCAACGTTCAACGTCATGCCCTCACCCACTCCGGCCGGTATGTTTATTTCGATGAGTTCCTCCTCCCTCTTCTGGCCATTCTCATCAGCGTCCTTGGGTTTCGACTTGACCGACTTTCCTACACCATGACAGGAAGGGCAGGTAGATGTCGTAGCCATTTGTCCAAGAATTGTATTGGTTACTCTGCGCACCTGACCTTGACCTTTGCAGGTAGGACACGTATCGAACGTAACATCAGACGAATTGACAAGCTTGAACACCTTAATCTTCTTTGTGCAGCCTGAAGCGATTTCTTCCAAATTCAACTTAACCTTGATGCGCAGGTTAGAACCCTTGGCGCGGCGTTGACCGCCTCCACCGCCAAAGCCACCTCCAAACGCTCCTCCGAAAATATCGCCGAAGTTGCTGAATATGTCATCCATGTTCATGTGCCCACCGCCAAA
This sequence comes from Flavobacteriales bacterium, assembly GCA_947465255.1. GTDB lineage: Bacteria > Bacteroidota > Bacteroidia > Flavobacteriales_D > Sanyastnellaceae > JAIBBG01. Next base: position 7,417 of record CANIAA010000017.1, read on the forward strand.
TCCTCCTTGAGGACCGGCATGCCCGAACTGATCGTACTGTGCCTTCTTTTGTGGATCACTTAGCACCCCATAGGCGTCAGCTGCCTCTTTAAACTTTTCCTCAGCAGCCTTATCGCCCGGATTTTTATCGGGGTGATACTTAATAGCCATCTGGCGGTACGCCTTTTTAATATCGGCTTCAGATGCCGATTTGGAAACCCCCAGAATATCGTAATAATCTCTTTTTGCCATGTGTAGTGTTCTTATTGACCGATAACCACTTTCGAGTAGCGCAACACTTTATCGTGCAGCGTATATCCCTTCTCCACTTCGTCGACCACCTTTCCGGCCATTCCAGGCATTGGTATCTGTGTAATTGCCTCGTGAAAATCGGTGTCGAATGGTTGTCCTTTAGCGTCGATCGGCTTGAGCCCCTTAGACTCCAATTTTTTATATAGTTTCTGGTGAATCAACACAAAACCTTCGCGCACAACTTCTATGTCAGAAACTGAAGCATTAGCCTGCACCGCACGATCAAAGTCATCGACGATAGGCAACAACTCCTTCATCAGTTCTCCGGATGCTGTTGCCAGTATTTCCGACTTCTCCTTCATGCTTCGTTTACGGAAGTTATCGAACTCCGCGTACAATCGCATGTATTTGTCCTTCCAATCAGCGGCATCGCGCTGAGCCTTGGTCAATTCATCCACGGGTTCTTCCTTAGCTGCTTGTTCGTGCTCACCCATCTCAGGACCATTAGCATCTGTCATCAAATGCTCCGCATTTCCCTCCTGGCCGGAATGCTGTCCGTTTTTATTTGTTTCTTCGGTATTCATAGTGTTTTATTCTTAAGCCGCTCCCGGAAGTCAACTTTATTGCCAATACATGCAGTTGGTCAAACTGTCAGCATATGGCGCCGAATGAATGTCAATACGATGCATTACTATGCCAATTGCGTCATTCAAGCTTGCCGGTGCGGTTGGCAAAAATAAAAAGGCCCCGCTTTGAGCGGGGCCGTTCATTGGAAATATCATTTACTATAAACTCTTAACGTGCATATCGAGCTGCTTGTGCAATTCGAGACCGCGAAGATTTTTTGCTACGATGATCCCGTTTTCGTCAATCAGAAAACTCATTGGAATACTAGATACACCATAAACCGCGGCGGCTCCATTCTGCCATCCCTTCAAATCGCTCACATGGTTCTTCCAAACAAGACCATCTTTATCAATAGCAGCCTTCCATGCGTCCACGTTTTGATCAAGAGATACCGAGAAGATATCGAAGCCTTTGGCCGTCTTCCACTTTGCCTTCTTGTATTTTTCGTAGGCAGAAACTACGTTGGGATTTTCGCGACGGCACGGGCCGCACCAAGAAGCCCAGAAATCGATTAACACCAACTTACCGCGAAGGGAAGAAAGTTTGATCGGCTTGCCATCTAGTCCATCCATTACGATGTCCGGCGCTTCATCTCCGATTGCTGTTCCGATTTTCACAGGCTTTTCAGCCATGCGCTGCGCGAGCGCAGGTTTTTCAAAAGTGGTGAAACTGTAGGTGGCACCAATTCCGGCAGCAACCAACAAGGCAAAAGCAATTTTTTTCATGTTATAAAATTATCAGGGTTAAAAATAACGAACACGGCAGCGCCACAGACAAACTTGTTGCCAAATTATTCTACACGCTTAATATCGGCTCCAATTGCACGCAAACGTTGTTCGATGTTCTGATAGCCCCTATCTATTTGCTCAATATTGTGAATTGTGCTCTTACCACTCGCAGCGAGTGCAGCAATCAGCATAGAAACACCTGCACGAATGTCGGGCGACGACATGGTAATACCACGCAACTTCGTTTCGCGATTGCTTCCAATCACAACTGCTCTGTGCGGATCACATAGAATGATTTTCGCCCCCATATCTATCAAGTTGTCCACGAAGAACAAGCGACTCTCAAACATCCACTGGTGTATCAGCACGCTGCCCTTTGCCTGAGTGGCAGTTACAAGTGCAATGGATATTAAGTCGGGAGTAAAAGCAGGCCAAATACCATCGCGGATGGTCAGAATAGAACCATCTATCAGGTTCTGAATTTTATATGACTCCTGCGCGGGCAGGTAGATATCATCACCACGAAATTCCATTTCGATCCCCATTTTGCGGAACACCGATGGAATAATACCCAAATCCGGAATGGAACAATTGCGAATGGTAATCTCTGATTGCGTAGTTGCAGCGAGTCCAATGAAGCTGCCAATCTCAATCATATCAGGCAGCATGCGGTGATCGGTTCCCCCCAGACGGTCAACACCTTCTATGATGAGTTTATTAGAACCAATGCCGGAAATCTTACCGCCCATGCGGTTAATCATCTTGCACAATTGCTGTAAATACGGCTCACTTGCCGCGTTATAAATGGTCGTTTCACCCTTTGTGAGCGAGGCAGCCATCACAATGTTGGCGGTGCCTGTTACCGATGCTTCATCCAAAAGCATAAAAGTACCTTTCAGATTCTTCGCATTGATTTTATAGAAACGCTCATCCTTCATGTGCTCGAATGTTGCTCCGAGCGCTTCGAATCCTCGCAAGTGCGTATCCACAGGACGTCGTCCTATTTTATCACCACCGGGTTCCGGTATGTAGGCCACCCCAAAGCGAGCGAGCAAAGGACCAATAATCATAATGGAACCGCGCAAGGCGCCGCCCTTTTTCTTAAAGTCATCGGTAAGCAAATACTCCAGGTTCACATCCTTTGCTTCAAAGGCATATGTGTGGTCGTCTATTTTGGTCACAACCACTCCCATAGCAGCCAGCAGCTCTATAAGCTTCATGACATCCCGAATATTCGGAATATTGGATATAACCATTCTCTCCTCTGTGAGAAGAACAGCCGATATTATTTGTAATGCTTCGTTTTTAGCTCCTTGTGGAATGACTTCACCACTGAGCTTTTTTCCTCCAATAATTTCAAAAGATGCCATGTGCAATGTTTTTATAGGTATTCAAAGAACACCTCATAAATGCACTACAAAAGAGAGCTTTTAGGAAATTATCGACACACGCAGGTGACTAACCCCACATCACTTAACCACTTTCATACGTTTGCGCTCCGGCATACCGAGATAGGTCAATGAAATTTCGGGACCACCGGCCCTTCCGTCTATGAAAGGCATCTTCGCAAGGCGAATGTCATAACCCAAACTTATGGATGCGAATCGCTTGTATTCAAAACCGATATAGGGTGAAATAGCGTCCTTCCAACGATAATACATACCGGCGCGGGCAATGCTCGCCGTCTTCACGTTGGTATACTTAGACTCCTCGCCAATTCGATAATCCGCGGTAACTCCTATCATTACTTGATTGGCGCCTCCCTGACGTTGCACAAGTGCGTCATACTTCATGTCAATATGCTCATACCGCTTTATCCAGGAAGCCTTGTATATCTGACGCACACGCATGCGATCATCTCCCCTTGCTACCATTGTTATTTGCTGATTTGCATGGTATATTCCGTAACCCAGATCGAAGCGACGTTTCTTGCGATGCTTCCAGTGGAAACCAGCACCAAGATCAATGAAACTTCGGCTATTCGTAATGAAACGTTCACGGTCATCTAAATTGGGGTCATAAGCCACTCCATTAAACTGAGAGTCCCAAGCAAGATCATTAAAGTTCATACTTCGTTGTTCAAATCCCATTTGGAAACCGGCTGAAATTAAATCATCGTCAGACGCTACCATATTATAGGCAGCAGTTCCCTTTACGGCCAAGGTTTTCTGTTGAGCGATTCCTGCTTTGTCATCCAAAACCAGTAATCCGAAACCAAAAAAATTGTCACTATTAACACTCAATAACTTGTATTGTGCATCGACTCCACTGGTCACATAACCTGTTCCAACATTCATCCATTGTCGCTTGTGCAGAATAGTTGCCTTAAGCATCGTCTCAAATTGTCCGGTTAGAGCCGGATTAATAAGTTGCGGGCAATTATTGTATTGCGAGAAATGCATGTCTTGTGCCTGAATGAAAGCAGGAACAAGGTTGGTTAAAACAACCAGACAAATTGTATAACGTAAATTCTTCATGTTCTTACTTACCATTATCGGATTAATACAACTTCACCTACTCGTTCTATTTTGGTTGCTCCGCCAGCTATTGCCGAGAGCGTATAATAGTAACTTCCTGAAGGGGCAGGCACTCCTCGCAACTGACCATCCCAACCAATGGATGGAGAATTTGTCTCAAACACGACTTCGCCCCATCGGTTGTAAACTCTGAATTCAATTCGAGAAAGGAACAAACCACGAACGTAGAGCGTATCGTTTTTGCCATCCTCATTTGGTGAAAAGATATCCGGCACAAAAACAGGATTCTGCGGCTGGATGCATAAGGCTGCAGAAGTAGAATCTGTGCAGCCACCTTCGCTCTCAACTGAAAGCGAAACCGTGTACTGCCCCGGTTCGCTATATGCATGAATAGTACTTTGACCAACAACCAATGCTTCCGATGCATCATCACCAAAATACCATGTGCCCGATAATGCATTCAAGCTGCTATTGGTGAATTCAATATTGCCCATGTCTTCAAAAGAAACACACAAATCATCAGGAGTAATGCTAAACGAAGCAAACGGTGCACTGAATGCGGGGACTGAAATGGTGGTATCACGTTCACATCCATTGTCATCCGTAATTGCAATCTCTACAAATACACCCACCAACGTGCTATAAAAATCATCGGCTCCAACCTCTCCGTTCCATGTAACATCATAGGAACCCGCAGGTGAAATAGCTAATTCAATGAATCCTTCTTCGCCGGGACATAGTGTATCGGAAGTCGTTGTCACAAAATCAAAACGCGGAAAGACGGTTATTTCAATACTCTGTGTTTGTGGATCAGAACACCCATCGTCCACAAGCAACGAAACGGTGGTTGTCTCAGTATACGTTTGCGTATTGCTTGCCGCATTTGGGCCGCCGTTGCTCCAGGCATACGTGAGTGTATTGCCGGTATACCCTCCGTTTACATCAGCTAAAATCGTAGTGGTCTGTTCAATACACACGGGATTAGCGGAAGCAGTTAGAGGCTCAAGCGTAAGAGGTGGATATACGGTGAATACGGCGGTATCAGCCACCTCCGGACAATACTGGGGAATAATCTTGTAGATTACTTCAAATTCACCATCCAATAATTCAGAAGGATTGAATGTAGTGGAGGCCAGTGAGCCTACTAACAAACCTCCAGCAGGAGTGGTACTGAAATTCACTTCGTAATCTTGACTACAATACACATCATTTATGCCCGAAATAAGCGGCTCCACTATACCTTCCACTGTTACCAAAATACTGTCACTGCATCCTGCGGGATTAGTCCAACGCACGTAATATGTACCTACCTCGGCGACCGACGGGTCGAATAAACCGGTAGCTGCATTTATAATGCCCGAACCCGACCACGATCCCCCGGGAACTGCTTGAGCCAAAACTACCGGCTGATCAGTGGCACAAAAATTTTGCGGAGCATCCGGAAGATTGGGCGCGAAAACACGCACAAGAACAGAGTCTTCGCACATGTTTGCCATGTAGTATATGTAGCTAAGCCCTATAGGCAAGGCTTGTGGATTCAAGGAAAACCCGGCGCCTGTTGAACCGGTAACTCCAGGACCAAGCCAAAATCCACCAGGAGGATTTACTTCACCCACTAAGGCCTCATCAATGTCGACAACCGTATTTGTCGCACAGAAACTTATCTCATCAACCTCTACACTCGGACTCACAATGGTTACGCGCATAGTATCAACACAGCCATTCAGGGCTTGATAAGTAATAAAGGTCTCTGTATCCTGTGTGAATGCACCTGGGTTGAACATACCCGTATTGGCATTGGTAATGGCACCTTCGGGGCTCGACCAAAATCCACCCAAGGGAATTGGAGTGGCATCGAGTACCATGGGGGCTTCCAGCGGGCAAATAACTTCCGACTCAAGAATGTTTACTTCTTTCACAAAAATGGAAAAATTAGCATCGCAGCCATTCAGTGCATAATTCAGAGTTACATCGCCGGCTGGTGCATTGGTGGGATTGAATGTACCTGAAGAAGAACTTACAATACCGGGACCTGTCCAAAGCCCTCCAAAGGGAGTGACCTCAAGCGTGGTGATATCAACGGACTGACAAATCGGATCAAGCGTGATGGGACCGGTCAAATCCGCTACGTTCACATCGGTAATATCCGTACAACCATTCACCACATAGAGAACTTGATAGGTTCCTGCTATTGCAGGGTCGAATAGACCGGTGGCGCCCACTTGCATTCCCGACCAGGTTCCACCCGCAGGCTCTGCGTTCAGCTGGAATGGAAGAGTACCCGGACATGCGGCTGCAGCCGGCTGCGATGAAATAGGCGTTACATTAAACTGCATGCTATCTATACAATTCTCGGAGTTAAAATAAACGGTATGCACACCCGGGCCCGCAGCATCGGGGTTGAATGAACCGAGGCCTCCACTTATTCCGGGACCAGACCAGACTCCGGCTGTACCCGCTTGAAGGAGGACTGGAGCTGCCGATTGACATACCGTTTGATCTTGCGTGAAAATCTCAACATTTTCAATTCCAATTGTGATGGACTGCGTGAGCTGCTGGGAAGTTTCCAATTCTGTAATAACAACCGTGTAGGTGGTTGGGGTTGCCGGACAAACATTGTGCGGCCCGGCAGTGGAAGCAAGACCATTGCTCCACGAATAGGAGTAATTGAAACAACCTTGTGTTACCACCTGAACACTTGTGCATCCACCCGGACAAACCGTTGGTGATGCAGAAGAAATTTCTGCATTGATTGGGCAATTATCGAAAAGAAAAGAGGTACCTAGTTCAAACTCATGCAGCGTGCCACAAGCATCCGGAATCTGCATAGTTACATTCACCAGGATATTGCAATTAAAATCGAGTGAGCGATCAAGCGTAAGTGATATCAAATCAGTCATGCCCGCCGCGCAGTTATCGTCAACTTCTATAACCTCGTAGGTTCCTGAGCCGGAACTAACTGCGAATGACGCGTTTTCGAACCACTCACAAGGAACCACGACAGACAATTCAATATTGAATTGATCGGATTGGCAAGCAGGAGCGTTCGGAACCGATAGACCGGGAGCAACAGGCATGGCTACTTCGGAAGACCAATACATACTGAAGCCGGCCGTTGAAATACTACCGTCCGATCGGAAGACCAACGTTGCTGTTCCGGTAGTTGCTACTAATTGGCCGGGAGATTCTTGACCGCTGAAAACTCCGAGCAATGTTCCGGCAGCTTCTGTTCCGTCGTAAATCATGAGCGAGTCTACATTTTCCTGAATCGAGAAAGCACCGAAAAATGTCATGGTCAGAATACCATCGGCGGCTATTACCGTGGTGATGTCTTCGTTTGCCCCATACGATGCCGTCGGGCCTCCACTATCATACAATCGACCGAAACACGTATTCAAAGTCGTTTCCGACATATTGAATGCCGGGTAATCCCACTGCGCGCTTAAAGCCAAAGAAAGAGTCAGGAAGACCGGAAACAAACTGAAGCGAACGAAAGCTTTCATATTCAAAAAAGGGTGTATGTATAAAAAATACGGTGCAAATTACTACACATTGACTACCCACACGAGTCATCGGTTGCAGGGTCTGTAAACAACTGATTGTCGATACATCTAATTGCAGAAAACGATATCAATTGCCCCACATTGCTTGTTACCTTTGCATTATGTCAGTGAACAAAGAAATTCGCCGAATTACTACGAACACCCTGCAGGAAATGAAGCTCCGTGGAGAAAAAATCTCCATGCTTACTTCCTATGATTACAGCATGGCACGTTTGGTAGACGGCGCAGGCATTGATGCCATCCTCGTTGGTGATAGCGCCAGTAATGTAATGGCTGGACATGAAACAACGCTGCCCATTACGCTTGATCAAATGATTTATCATGCCCAAGGAGTAGTGCGAGCAGCCAGACGATGCCTGGTAGTAGTCGACTTGCCTTTCGGTTCTTATCAGGGAAACTCCAAGGAAGCGCTCAATTCTGCCATTCGAATTATGAAGGAAAGTGGAGCTCATGCGGTCAAAATGGAGGGTGGGGCGGAAATACGTGAGTCCATTCAACGCATTCTAACTGCCGGAATACCTGTTATGGGGCATTTGGGACTCACCCCTCAGAGCATCTACAAATTTGGAACATACCAAGTTAGAGCAAAAGAAGAACAAGAAGCAGAGCGATTGCTGAGTGACGCCAAGGTACTGGATGAATGCGGTTGTTTCGCGCTGGTTCTCGAGAAAATTCCGGCCACTCTAGCCGCACAGGTTACGAAATCTATTGAAATACCTACCATTGGAATAGGCGCGGGTTCGGAAGTAGACGGACAGGTGTTGGTCGTCAATGACATGTTAGGCTACACACAGGATTTCAGTCCACGTTTTCTGCGCCGATATATGAATGCCGGCGAGCAGATTCACAGCGCTGTAAGCCGTTATGTGAGCGACGTAAAAAGCGGTGAATTTCCGAACGACAAAGAACAATATTAATTCAGTTCAACTAGCAGCGATTGCAGAATCGCATTAAACTACAAGTAAGATGGACGGACAAACTCCCAACTCAAAAGGGACTCGAGAATGGCGACAAGCTCCAAAAGAGCCAATCGTAATGAGCACCGTAGAAAACTTGCGTGTTCTCTACGAAGACAATCACATCGTAGTAGTCAATAAACGAAACTCAGACATCATCCAGAGCGACATCAGCGGCGATCAGACACTATGTGACACGGTAAAAAGCTATGTTAAGCAGAAATTCAACAAGCCCGGCCTGGCTTTCATAGGAACCGTGCATCGCCTTGACAGACCGGTAAGTGGCATTGTTATTTATGCTCGCACAACCAAAGCGCTGAATCGTCTTTCGAACATGTTCAAATACCGGGAAGTTCAAAAGACTTATTGGGCCGTTGTGAAAGGAACGCCCGACCCTGTTGAAGCCAAAATCATCAATTACCTGTGGAAAGATCAGAAGCTCAACAAGACATTTGCCTATTCCGAACCCGGCACTGACAGGAAAGAATCCGAGCTCAGCTATAAGGTTATGGGAGTGGGCGACAACTATACCTTTCTGGAGGTGTATCCTAAAACCGGCCGACATCACCAGATTAGGGCAACACTAGCTAGCCTGAACTGCCCTATAAAAGGCGACATTAAATATGGAGCTAAGCGCACCAATGACAACGCGTCCATTCATTTGCATGCACGAAAAATAGAATTCATGCACCCGGTAAAAAAAACTCCCATTTCGATTGTTGCCCCTCCGCCCGATGATGCGCTTTGGAATGAGTTTCTGCGTGTTTCATTCGATGTTTAAATCATGCGGTTCATCATGTTCCTCCGCACGCACAAGCGCATTCTGCGACAGTCATGCACGGTCGCTTGTTGAAAAACGATTTCAAAACCACTACTTTATCCTTTAATAGCTTCCCCTGCTTGTCTAGATTTGCGGTTGAATTTTTTAGAAACCAATTCAATTAATCCGCATGAAAAATAACGGCTTCTTTTTTTTAGCTGCTGTACTATGCGCAGCCATCGTTGTTGGGTGCGCCAACTTAAAATCCATGGAAAAGGCAGCCCAGGAAATGGGCATGAAAGCCAATCCTAACCCGCTCGAGGTGCATGGTGACACAGTAGCACTTACCATTTCAGGTAACTTCCCACCGAAGTATTTTCCTAAAAAAGCGAGCATGGATGCTGCGCCAGTGTTTGTACACAATGGCAAAGAGACTCGCTTCAAGACGACATACTATCAGGGTGAGCAAGCCGTGGGCAACGGAACGATCGTGCCATTTAAAACTGGAAAGAGCTTCACTTATAGTGATCGTGTAGCCTACACTCCTGAAATGGCAAACGGCAAACTAGAATTGCGCATTCACGGCAGAATGGGAAAGAAAGAAACTGACTTCCCTGCTTTGGCAATTGGCGAGGGTATCATTACAACTCCTTACCTCATTAAAAATGATGACAAGTGCATTTGGAGCAAAGACCAGTTCGTTCGCACTCTCAGCTACACCAACGACAGTACGCAAATTAATTTCGACTATAACTCTTCTGCACTGAAGCCCGCAGAATTGAAACAAGCGGATATGGCTAATTTGGGCAAGTGGATGCAAAGTGTTGCAACGAACCCTGCATTGGTCATCAAGAAAATTGAGTTTACTTCCTACGCATCACCCGAAGGTGAAATGCTTCTGAATGACAATTTAGCAACAGAGCGCGCCGAATCAGGAAAGAAAGCTTTCATGGATCTGGCCAAGAAAATGAAGCTCACCAACGCCCCTGAAAGTCTGTTTGCTATGACTCCAAAAGGAGAGGACTGGGAAGGTTTCCGCTCTGCTATGGAAGCTTCCAACATCGAAGACCGCAACATCATCATCAATGTATTGAAGATGACGACCGACTTACAGAAACGCGAACAAGAAATCAAGAACATTTCGAAGACTTACACAGAAATCCAGAAAGACATTTTCCCGAGCCTGCGTCGTTGTCGTATTATGATTAACTACGATTTGCAAGGCTACAGCGATGAGGAACTCGTTCAAATCGGATCTAGCAATCCTGCCCAATTGAAATACGAAGAGTTGATGCGCGCCGGTTCATTGATCGATGACTTGAATAAGAAAGCTGCTGTCTACCAGGCAGCGGTTGCATTGCCTGATGCTGACTACCGCTCATTCAACAACTTGGGATGTGTTTACTACATGCAAAACAAGTTGGCTGACGCTCAGTCGAATTGGAACAAAGCCTACAGCATGAAAAAGTGTGCTGAGACCGCCAACAATATGGGTATTGTAACCCGTGTAAACGGCGATCGCAAAGGCGCTATGACTTACTATAATGAAGCAGGAGCAGGAGCTGAAACCAGCTACAACAAGGGTATTATCGATATTCAAAACGGTAATTACGCCGGAGCAATTAGCAAAATGGCTAGCTTCAAAACCTTTAACTCTTCATTGGCTAAAGTGTTGAACAAAGACGCAGGCGCTGCGAAAGGTGATATTGATGCCAGCGGCGATAGCTCTGCTCAAGCCGATTACCTCCGTGCTATCATTTGCGCTCGCAATGGCGATGGTGCAGGTGTCGGAACCAACTTGAGAAATGCAGTTCAAAAAGATGCATCACTCGGAGAAAAAGCTAAGAGCGATTTGGAATTCCGTAATCACAAGGATCAAACGAATTTCTAACTTTCAGGATATCAAAAAAAACCGCCCTCGTGGCGGTTTTTTTTTGCGCAACCCTCAACTTACAACCTTCAACATACAACTCCTATCTTCGCCCCATGAGCCTGAACGAAGCAAACAATCTTTCCTCCAGCACACTTTTGGGTGCACTTGGCATTGAGTTTACTCATATAGCTGAAGGCCACATTGAAGCGACCATGCCGGTTGACCATCGCACGCAACAGCCCTATGGACTGCTGCACGGCGGTGCAAGTGCCGCGCTTGCGGAAACGCTAGGCAGCTATGGATCTCATTTGATTGCCTCTGAAAATGGTGGAATTGCTGTTGGTGTTGAACTCAACATCAATCATGTGAAGTCCAAGAGAAATGGAGTTGTTACAGGTATAGCCAAGATATTACACAGAGGAAGATCTATCCACATCTGGAATATCGATATCGTGGATGAAGAGAAAAACCTGATTGCCTCAAGTCGACTCACAGTGATGGTGAAAGAAAAGAAAGGATGACCATCGATGATGCCATAGCGCGCAAAACATTTTTTGCTCATTGTGTTTTACCGGGTGAGTTTGATGCACAGCGGCAGCGTCTTGCTTTTAACATATCATCTGAATCAGATTTTATTTCTGACACCGGTATACGACTCGATCTCTCCCCTTTCTCACCTTTTGCAGACAATGCTGCACAATCTGCCACAGCAGCAACCGACCATGAGTCCGATGTTAACGCAGCTTTGGAAGCCATTCAAAACGGCTCACTAGAGAAAGTGGTCATCAGCTGCATCAAACATGTTCCGCGTACATCCATACCGCTTGAAACCATCTTCGATCGTTTAACTGAACGATACAGCAATGCATTCGTGTACGTTATCCATCATCCGCTCTACGGCATATGGATGGGCGCAACACCGGAATTATTGTTGCACAAGCATGAAGACACTTTTCGCACAGTTAGTCTGGCCGGCACACAGCCATTCGGTGATGCACATGATATGAGTTGGTCTGACAAACTTCGTTTTGAACAGCAAGTCGTAACGGATTTCATTCTGGATAAAATTTCAATGTGTGCAGCCTCACAGGTTGAGCGGAACGGTCCATATACCGCGCAAGCCGGCCCCCTGGCACATCTGAAAACCGATATCCGATTCCATTCCGATTACAGCAGCGAGGCGATCATCCGTGAGCTTCAGCCAACTCCCGCTGTTTGCGGATTACCTCGTGAGCGAGCCCTTGCGTTCATTCTTGACCACGCCAACTTCGATCGTCGACTTTATGCGGGTCGCATCGGACTTCACCTTCCAACGGGTGATGAAATCCATTTCGTGAATCTGCGCTGCATGCAGGTCTTTGATGATCACTTTGAACTACATGTTGGAGGCGGTATCGTCGCGGGTTCCAATGCCGCAGACGAATGGCAAGAAACAGAAATCAAAGCCAACGTACTGCGCAACCTATTACAATGAAAAAGCCCCGCACACATGCGAGGCTTTTAATCTATCATTCGATGATTATTTCACCATCAGTGTAACACCCACCAATCCGGATGTTTCTATGCGATATAATCCCGCAGACCACTGCGAAACATCGAGCTGTTGTGCAAGTGTTGCGTTAGGATCACTCCAGATAATCTGTCCGGTTGTATTCATCACGCGAATGCCATGGAAACCGTGAGGAAGAATCAGGTTCACGATGCTGCCCGAAGGATTCGGATACACTTGCACTTGAATCGCTTCCCTTTCCTCTACATTCTCAACAATTACGTTCAACTCGTTACTTAATGTGCTGCAGCCAAATTCATTGGTTGTTATGACCGCGTAGATACCCGAATTCATGGGGACCATTTCCGGAAAATTATAATCCAATGCCTCACCATTCAGATACCACTCCCATGAAACTCCACCTGCAGGGGCTATGAGAACATCATTGGGGTTCGTTAAATTAGTTTCCGGCATCGGCCAAACCTCCACATTCAATGTATCATACTCATTGCAGAATGGATTGGTACGATTGAGCACGATGTTGTAGTTGCCTTCAACATTCGCCGGGAAATTGTAAAGCATTTCATTACCGACTTCCACACCATCTATAGTCCAGTTATAGGATTCGGTGTAATCCAACTCAGGGAAAATATTCAACATAACAGGTTGTCCTTGGCAGGTTGCATTTACTCCATTGGGATCCGGTATAAGATCACACGAGAAGATTGTGTGTGAATAGGTATTGGTAATGATCGGCTCGTTGTCATCGAAGTAGATGGCTGCTGTATTATTAATTACATCCAACGGCTGCAATGAATCGAAGGCACGTATGCGATACACCACCCATCCATGAGAATTCGGCTCGTCGTGAACACTATCGGGAAGCATGATGTTGTCGAAAACAAACTGCACCATACCATCAGGCGTAACAATTGTGCTGTACGAGTGTGAGGCCGCAATGGGTGTGAATGAATTCAGATTGAGACGCGTGAGGTCGAGTTGATCTTCGATGCGCACATTGAATGCCGGAGCATTGCCTGTATTCTGGAAGCGAATGCGGTACTCTATTTCTTCACCGGCCGAAATAAAATGCTGTTCAGTCCATCCGGCAGGAGTTGCTTGCTTGTCATTCGGGTCATAGCTGCATACGACTGTTGGATTAATGTTCCAATCACTGGTATAAAATACTCCCCCGCTTACATCGGTGAGTGTAAGCGAGAACGAGAACGGAAATGTCTGGCCTGTTGTCGCTGCTCCCGGTCCGATGATATGAACCTGATAATAATGCACTGAACCTGCGGGCAGATTTTCGATGGTCCACGTGAGTATGCCTGGCGCCGTTTCAGTTGGCGACTCTACTGTTACTCCTGTACCTGCCCAAGTTGCATCGCTGTATGTAAGCGACGGATTAAAGGTCATGGTAAACGTTCCGCTTATCGGAAGGCTGCCGTTGTTATAGAGATAGATACCCGGATTGAATCCGCCCGCGCAATGAATCGTACTATTTTCCCATGTGCTCAAACCGCTGATTTGCGCTGTAACCTCCGAAGCCGGTATCAGCGGAAGTTTCAGACCATTGCACGTTGGCAGTGTGACTTGAAAAGGACCGGCAGCGTTCAATAACCAGT
>CANIAA010000018.1 GCA_947465255.1 Flavobacteriales bacterium
CAAGTGGGATTTGGTTGAAAAGGACCATAAAACGGTTGACCAATACTCTGCCGAATTGAGGCAGAAGCTAGCCCCTATGTCGGATGTGCCAATCTTCTATACTTCAACGGTTACTAAGCAACGTATTCTTAAGGCCCTTGAAAAGGCTATGGAAGTGGCGCGCAATCGAAAGATGAAGATACCCACTGCAAAATTGAATGAAGTGATGCTGCCGCTCATCGAGAATTATCCGCCACCGATTTATAAGGGAAAGGATGTCAAGATTAAATACGTCACACAACTCCCTACAAAGTCTCCTGCCATTGCATTTTTCTGTAATACTCCGCAGTATATCAAGGCACCTTACATGCGCTATCTGGAGAATAAGTTGCGTGAGCATTTTCACTTCGAAGGCATCCCGGTTCGACTTTATTTCAGAAAAAAGTAACCTGTAGTTTGGAGTTTTATCAGATGTTGTGTATTATCTTTGCGCACAACTTGAAAAACTTCCTCTATGAAAAAGCTATTTACGGCGTTTTTATTATTGTTTCTATCGGGTTTTGTGTCCGCGCAAAAGGATTCGACATCGCTTGAGATCGGTCTGAATGCTATTCGTATTACGAACTTTCTTGGGTTGGTTGATAACCCGGCAGAGTACGAAGATTGGAACCCCTACATGTTTACGGCCGGCTACAACGCGAAACGTTTTCATATGCGGTATGGCTTAGGTTATAAGTCGGTTTATCGCGTGGAGGAGCCCACAGATGCGAATGGTCAATCAACATTCGACACTACATCAAAGGTTATCGATATGCGATTTGGTATTGGTGGACAGGTCTCTTTGTCACCCAAGTGGACCTTCAAGCTAGGGATTGATTATTTCATTGCCAACCGGTTTACTTCTTATGAGGCAAAATTCAAGGACCTCAATGGTGAGTTAATTGAGAATGTAAGAGAAATGAATTACCAGGAGCGTGGGGTAGCCCCCTTCCTCTTCATTCAGTATAACGTTGCAAAAAGGGTAAGTTTGGGAACGGAGTTGTTATGGAGAATGTCTTCGTACACCCTATCAGACAGGGATTTGAGCAATGGTAATTCGGCTCAAATCAATAAAGAGTTTGCCGGATCGAAACGTTTGGTGATGGCTCCATCTGCTTTGTTTATTCAAGTGAGATTTTAAATTAGAAGTATGAAACAGAAAAGTATCCTCTTCACAATGCTCATCGCCGCTGTGGCCACAGCGTTCGAGGCCTGCATGCCGGAAGAAATCGAGCCACTTTCGCGCGTTCCTGTTCTGCCTTCCACGCCCTATGACTATGCTACGGCTCCTATGGAGCTGCATGGTGGATTTAGTCCATTTGGTGATTCCATCATTGATAACGAAGTGGCAACTTTAGGCAGGGTGCTTTTTTATGATTCTCGACTTTCGTTGAATTACCGCGTTTCTTGCGGCAGTTGCCACCGACAGCAATATGCATTTGGTGATAATCGGGCGACGAGCTTCGGTTTTTTCAATGATCTTACCGGAAGGAACACACAGCAGATCGTCAATGCAGGACTTCAAAAAGGGTTGTTCTGGGATTTACGGGAAAGGGTGCTGGATCACATGGTATTGCAACCTATTGCCAATCATGAGGAAATGGGACTTTCGGATACACTCGAGATGGAAAACCGAATTCGCAATGCGGAATACTACGCTCCACTTTTTGCGGATGCTTTTGGTAGTTCGGAGGTTACCACACACAAAATCGGCTTGGCTTTGGCGCAATTTGTAAAGTCGATCATTTCAGTGAGCACGAAATACGATCATGGTTTAAAGGCGGTTGTCGATGAAGGCCAGTCTATCGCTCCACAGTTTGAACCATTTCCCAATTATACTGCATTGGAGAACATAGGAAAGGAAGCCTTTTTCCGAAAATTCTTTTGTTCACAATGTCACGGAGGTCCTAATTTTAATGGTTTTAACCCCGACTTTATTCAGGAGGCGAACATTGGATTGGATCTTCAATATAACGACCCGGGGGTAGCGGGAACTGATTTTGAAACGGGGCAACCCAATAATGGTCAGTTCAAAATTCCTTCGCTACGAAATATCGCGGTGACAGGCCCTTACATGCATGATGGTCGCTTTCAAACACTGGAAGAAGTGGTGAGCTTCTATAACTCGGGCATACAAGCGCATCCGCAACTGGCTCCTGAATTGAGACAGCAATCGATTGTGGGGAATCACATCGGGCCGGCTATACCGGATGATCAGGAAATTATTGACGGTAGAATGATTCCGATGCGCATGTTCATGACCGGTGAAGAGCAAGCGGGTATTGTAGCATTTTTAAGAACTCTGACTGATTACACGATGATTACTGATCCTAAATTCAGCGATCCGTTTCAGTCGGTGGAGTAGGATTGGTGGGATGGTGAGATGGTGAAATGGACGGTCAATCCCTTATCCCTCGCCCCTTATTCCTTCCGTTGTATCTTGCGCCCGCACCATGAAGGCCTTACTGCTCATTCCGCCGCTCACTCAGCTTAATACCCCTTATCCTGCAACGGCTTATTTGTGCGGTTTGCTTAAGAAGGAGGGGTATTCTTTTGAGCAAGGAGATCTCGGATTGGATTTGGTCTTGCGTGTTTTTAACCGAGCCGGCTTTGTTCAATTGTTTGATGCTATTGAAGCAGGCGATTACAAATTGCCTGTGGCGTTAAATAACATCGTCACGCGCAGAAAGCACTACGAAGACACCATTGACTCAGTCGTCGAGTTTCTTCAGAATGACCGATATTCTTTTGCCTATCGAATCGCGAATAGTAATTTTTTACCTGAAGGAAATCGCTTCAAGACTATAACAGATATTGAGTGGTTCTTCGGCAACATTGGTGTGCAAGACAAAGCGCGATACAAGTGCACCATGTATCTGGAAGATGTTGCCGATTTGATCCAAGCTACGGTCGGCCCTCATTTCGGTTTTTCCAAATACGCGGAGCGCATCGCGCGAACTGCTGTGAGCTTTGACCCCATAGAGGAGGCATTGGAAGCTGAAACGAATTATTTTGATGCACTTCTGCTCGATGAGTTGTCGAAGTACTTTCAAGCAGAAGTTCCCGAATTGGTAGGTTTTACGGTGCCATTTGGAGGGAATCTTTATGGTTCCCTGAAGTGCGCACAATGGATCAAGCAGAATCATCCGCAGATTCCTATCGTAATGGGTGGCGGTTATCCTAATACTGAGTTGCGTGATCTCTTCGATCCTCGTGTGTTCAATTACATCGACTACATTACACTCGACGATGGCGAGGGGCCGCTGATGTCATTGTTGAAGAATCACGAAAAACCGGAAGAGAAACCGCTATTCATCCGCACTTTGTTGCGTGAAGATGGTAAAGTGGTTTTCAAGAATAATCGAGTTGGTGGAGATTATGCGCACAAGCAATTGCCTGCACCAACCTATGAAGGACTGCGTTTAAAAGAATACTTGTCGGTAATTGATATGCCGAACCCGATGCACCGTCTTTGGAATGATGGTCGTTGGAATAAGCTTACGGTTGCTCATGGTTGTTATTGGAAGAAATGCAGCTTCTGCGATATCTCACTCGACTACATTTCACGTTATGAGCAGACACCTGCGGTTGCTTTAGTCGATAAGATGGAGCAGTTGATTGCTGAAACGGGCGAAACAGGGTTTCATTTGGTGGATGAAGCAGCGCCGCCTCTTGCCTTGCGCGATATGGCTTTGGAGATTTTGCGCCGCAAGTTGCAAGTTAGTTGGTGGGGAAATATCCGTTTCGAGAAAACCTTTACTCCGGATTTATGCAGCTTGCTTGCCGCATCCGGTTGCATTGCAGTTACCGGAGGTTTGGAAGTTGCGAGCCCTCGATTGCTCGAGTTGATGGAGAAGGGCGTGACGATCGATCAAGTGGCCCGTGTTTGCAAGGGTTTTCGTGATGCAGGTATTTTGGTACATGCGTATCTCATGTACGGATTTCCAACACAGAGCGAACAAGAGACGATCGATTCCCTTGAAATCGTGCGGATGCTTTTTGAGCACGGTTTACTTCACAGCGCTCATTGGCATCAGTTTGCCATGACAGCGCATAGTCCCGTGGGTTTGAATCCGGAAAAGTATGGTGTTGTGCGCACGGGGCCTGAGTTTAAGGGATTCGCTAATAACGATCTGTATCATGAGGATCCGCAAGGGGCCAATCACGAGAAGTACGGAGAAGGTTTAAAGAAAGCATTGTACAATTACATGCATGGTAATGGTGTCAACTGGCCTTTACAGAAATTCTTTTCCTTTCCTATTCCGAAACCGAAGGTGCATCCGCTCACAATTGCCAATGCTATTAAAACGAATTTGCCGGATCCCATAGACACACCGGGTTACACCGTGTTTTGGCAAGGAGAATCGATGAAGGTTTTACAGACTGTCAATGATAGCACAGAGGCCATTATTGTTTTGAAACGAGGGCATATCAAAATCAAAATGCCATCTTCCGTGTTTCATTTCCTTAATTCGAAAACTGCTGAAATGTCACTTCAAGCAAAAGGCATTTCTCTTCAGCGAATGTTGAGCGAACTATCAACTCATCCGGGGCAAGACCCCGAGGAGATTGTGCGCTCGCAATGGTGGAAAGAAGTGAGGGCGGCGATGTGGGTCATCAAGCTTGATAAGTGAAATAATAAAAGGGTTGGGTAGTGCACACAGCGCCTCGCACTTAGAACACCGCCTTCGCAATCGCTTGAGTGCTTTTTGCCTTGCCCATGGTATAGTAGTGTAAAACAGGGACGCCAGCTTTCATAAGTTCTTTGGATTGCTGAATGCACCATTCAATACCGATGTTGCGCACCTCTTCCTCTGACTTTGCTTTTTCAACCATCTGAACCAATTCATCAGGCATATTGATATGGAAGTGATGAGGAATAACACTCAGTTGAGCGCGACTTGCCAGTGGTTTTAGACCCGGTATAATTGGAACGTTTATGCCCATTGCCTTGCAGTCATCTACGAATTTGAAGAATGCCTGGTTGTCGTAAAACATTTGCGTTACGATGTACTCCGCGCCTGCCTCGACTTTTGCTTTCAGATAACGCAAATCGGAGTTCATGTTGGGGGCTTCGAAGTGTTTTTCGGGATAACCCGCGACACCAATACAGAAGTTGGTTTTTTGCACGTCTTTCAAATCGGCATCGATGTATTTACCGCTGTTCATGTTAACCACTTGTTCAACTAGGTCAACAGCATAGGCATGACCATCGACTTCAGGCTTGAATCGGCCTTCGCTTTTGATGGGGTCTCCGCGTAGAACCAACACGTTGTCGAGTCCTACAAAATTGAGGTCGATTAATGCGTCTTCCGTGTCTTGTTTACTAAAGCCACCGCAAATGATGTGAGGAACTGTGTCGACCTTGTATCGATTGCTAATGGCAGCGCAAATGCCAACCGTGCCGGGGCGCTTACGCACTACTCGTTTTTCGAGTAGGCCATTGCCTGCGTCTTTGAAAACGTATTCTTCACGGTGGTACGTCACGTCTACGAACGCGGGGGAAAACTCCATTAGCTCATCCATCGTTTCGAACAATGAGTTGATATTCTGACCTTTCAAAGGAGGAAGAATTTCTATGGAGAATAGAGTGGATTTTGCTTGTGAGATATGATCGATAACTTTCATGTTCGTGGTATTAGATAAGAACGGGGCTCAGCCATTTTTCGGCTTCAGCTTCTGTGATTCCTTTTCGTGAAGCGTAGTCTTTTACTTGTTCCTTGGTTATTTTTTGGATACCGAAATATTTCGATTCAGGGTGTGCGAAGTAATATCCGCTAACTGCAGCGGTGGGATACATCGCCATGGATTCGGTGAGAGACAGACCAATAGTCTTTTCAACTTCCAATAGCTCCCATATGGTTTGCTTCTCCAAGTGGTCGGGACAGGCCGGGTATCCTGGGGCCGGACGAATTCCACGATAAGACTCGGTTATAAGTTGTTCATTGGTGAACGATTCATCGGAATCGTAGCCCCAAATTTCTTTGCGTACTTTTTCATGCATGTATTCAGCCAGCGCTTCGGCGAATCTATCTGCAAGCGCTTTTACTAGTATGGCGTTGTAGTCGTCATGCTTCTGTTCAAATGTCTTCACCAGTTCATCTACGCCATAGCCTGCGCACACCGCAAAACAACCTACGTAATCTTTCTTGCCTGAATCCTTGGGAGCAATGAAATCGGCCAATGCGAAGTTCGGCTGACCAGCAGCTTTTTTGGTTTGCTGGCGCAGGGTTCGGAAGGTGGTTCCATTAGACAATAAAATATCATCTCCCTCGCTATTCGCCTCAAATACTCCCACCACAGCGCGTGCTTCAATTGAGCTTTCGCGAATGATTTCTTCAAGCATATTTTGAGCGTCTTCGTATAGTTGACGAGCTTGTTCACCTACAACTTCGTCATCCAGAATTTGCGGGAATCTGCCGGCCAGTTCCCATGATTGGAAGAATGGCATCCAGTCAATATAGGGAACGAGTTCACTGAGTTCAATCCTTGAAAATACATGCACGCCGGGCATAAGCGGAGGCTGAATCGTAGTGTTGTCAAAAACTAGTTTTGCTCGGTTTTCCTGCGCTTCCACTAGTGAAAGCAATGAGCGATTTTCATTTTGTGTTGCGTAGTTTTCGCGCACTTTTGAATACTCACTGCGAAGGCCTGCGACGTACTCTTTTTGCTGATCCTTGCTGAGCAAGCTGCTTACCACGGTTACTGCTCGGCTTGCATCGAGAACGTGCACAACAGGATGATCGTAGTGAGGTTCGATTTTAACGGCCGTGTGCACGCGAGAAGTAGTAGCCCCTCCAATAAGCAGTGGCATGCACATCTTTCTGCGCTGCATTTCTTTGGCCACGTGAATCATTTCATCGAGGGAAGGTGTAATGAGACCGGAAAGTCCAATTACATCTACATTCTCTTTAATGGCTGCTTCCAATATTTTCTCTGCAGGCACCATTACACCGAGATCAATAATTTCGTAGTTGTTACACGCAAGCACAACGCTCACAATGTTTTTTCCGATGTCATGCACATCTCCTTTCACGGTTGCCATGAGAATTTTACCTGCATTGCTCGATGCGGTTCCACCGGCTGCGCGTAATTCGTCCTTTTCCGCTTGAAGGTAAGGTTCTAAATAGGCCACAGCTTTCTTCATAACACGGGCACTTTTCACTACTTGCGGAAGAAACATTTTGCCGGAGCCGAATAAATCGCCGACAATGCTCATGCCGGCCATGAGAGGGCCTTCGATAACATGCAATGGACGGCCATATTTTTGGCGTGCTTCTTCTGTGTCTTCGTCGATGAAGTCAATGATGCCTTTTATGAGCGCATGAGACAGGCGGTCTTCTAGCGAGGCGTTACGCCACTCTAGGTCTTGCTTCGATTCTTTCTTTGCTGATTCTTTATTCTTGTCAGCATAGTCCAGTAAGCGTTCAGTAGCGTCGTCGCGTCGGTTGAGCACAACATCTTCTACGAGTGCCAGCAACTCAGCCGGAATTTCGTCGTAGACCTCCAATTGGCTTGGATTGACGATACCCATATCGAGGCCATGTTGAATGCCATGATAGAGGAAAACGGAATGAATGGCTTCTCGCACGCGGTTGTTTCCACGGAAAGAGAAAGACACATTGGAAACACCGCCGCTGACCAACGCTCCGGGTAGATTTTGTTTGATCCACTGTGTGGCTTGAAAGAAGTGAACTGCGTTGTTGCGGTGTTCTTCCATTCCTGTGCCGACCGGAAAAATATTGGGGTCGAATATGATGTCGGTTGGTTCAAACTGAACTTGATCAACCAGCACACGATAGGCGCGATTGCAAATTTCAATTCTTCGCTCGAGTGTGTCGGCCTGACCGTTTTCATCAAATGCCATGACGACTACTGCTGCTCCGTATCGCTTTATTTTCTTGGCTTTCGAAATGAAGTCGCTTTCGCCTTCTTTTAATGAAATCGAATTCACTACACCTTTTCCCTGAATGCACTTTAATCCGGCTTCGATGATTTCCCATTTACTGGAGTCGATCATGATAGGGATGCGTGCAATGTCGGGTTCACTGGCAATCAAATTCAGAAAGCGTGTCATGGCCCGCACGCCATCAATAAGCCCTTCGTCCATATTGATGTCCAGGACCTGAGCTCCTCCTTCTACTTGCTCTTTTGCGACGGCTAGAGCCGCATCGAATTGATCATTCTTGATGAGTTCAAGGAATTTTTTGGAACCTGTTACATTGCATCTTTCACCGACATTGATGAAATTGGATTCTGCTGTTGCCAGCAGTGGCTCCAGTCCGGATAGGCGAATTTTATATTTAGGTGCTTCTGGCTTCATGAGTCTTGCTAAATCAGACGTGGATGGCTGTTTTTCGGGGCTGGTAATGGCTCGCTATGTTGCTTATGCTCCGAATATGATCGGGAGTTGTTCCGCAGCAGCCACCGAGAATGTTTACAATTCCTTTTTCGCAATAGGATTTTACCAGTTCTGCCATCTCATCAGGAGTTTGGTCGTAGTGCCCCATAGCATTTGGAAGCCCTGCGTTGGGGTATGCGCTCACACAACAATCGGCGTGCTTGCTGAGCACCTGCACATATTGTTCGAGTTGTTCGGCGCCAAGCGCGCAATTGAAGCCAATGCTGAACAAGGGGGCGTGCGACATGGAAACGAAGAATGCTTCTGCCGTTTGTCCGCTCAGTGTGCGACCGCTGGCATCGGTGATGGTGCCGCTTATCATCAGCGGGACTTCAATGCCTCTGTTTTCGCATATTTCCATGGCAGCATAAAGTGCTGCTTTTGCATTCAATGTATCGAAAATGGTTTCAATAATAAGAGCGTCGACACCGCCATCCAGTAAGCCGTTGATTTGCTCGCTGTATGCTTCCACAAGTTGGTCGTATGTAATCGCACGGAAGCCTGGGTCGTTGACGTCCGGCGAAAGGGATGCCGTGCGATTGGTTGGTCCGACTGCACCAGCTATGAACTTGCGAGTGGCAGTTGGATTTTCATTTTGAAATCGGTCTACTGCTTTGCGAGCGCAGGTAGCCGCTGCCAAATTCAATTCGTAGGCGAGCTCTTCCATGTGATAATCTGCCAAGGAGATGCGCTGCGCATTGAACGTGTTGGTTTCGATTATATCTGCTCCGGCTTGGAGATATTGATAGTGGATCTCCTCAATAATCCCGGGTTGTGTGATACACAACAAATCATTATTGCCTTTTAAATCACTCGGGTGCTGGGCGAATCTTTCTCCTCGAAAGTCGCTCTCCTCTAGTTTATACCGTTGGATCATGGTGCCCATGGCGCCATCGAGAATGATAATTTTCTGGTGCGAAAGTTCTTGTAAAGTCATAGTCGTGCTGTCTAAAGCTTTAACAAGAAGTGGAAAGGAGAGGTGCACGAGTCTAGTGCTGCCTCATCTTTCCCTCTATGCGAGGGGAGGAGTTGGCACCCAACTCGTATTGGGTTGCCAGGACATCTCAGGGCCTTTTCCCTCCGTCCTTCTTGATAAAGCGTGGCGAATATACACGGATATTCGGTACAACAGGATTCAGTTGAAATTAAAATGTCTTTTAGTTTGTTCATTTGTCGATAATCAGTATTTATACATTTCCTAAACCACGCTTAATTAAAACTTTGATGGACTTTCGAGCTATTTGGGCTAAGGGCAAGTATTGGCTGTTGATTGCAGTCATAGTATTTGTTGCGCTTTATCCACTGAGCTTTTTATTGCATATTCCAAAGTGGGATAGCGTAAGAGGATATCTTCCGTATCGATTTTTTGTAAGTGATTATTTGCAGGACGGACATCTGCCTCTTTGGAATCCGTTCCAACGGTTGGGGTATCCCGGTTATTCTGATTTGCAGAGCGGATGCTGGTATCCCATCATGTGGTTGCTCATGCTTTTTGGTCAGTATGACATTACTTCGCTGATTGCAGAAGTCGTCATCACATTCGTAATAGCCGGTTGGGGAATGTTCCAATTGAGTTCGTGGATGCATCAATGTAATCGCACAGCCTTTATTTTGGCTATTAGTTACGCTCTTTCAGGTTTCATGGTTGGCTCAGCGCAGCTTTTGGTTTTCCTGATCGGTATGGCATGGTTTCCCTGGATTTTATGGGCCTATTTGCGTGTGCTTGAAGGAGGTGGCGCGCGCTATTCCTCATTGCTTGCCTTCTTTTTGATGTGCAACATAACTGGGGCTAGTCCGGCATTTACCATTGTGCTGCTCTATGCACTTCCTGCGATCTTTGTATATCATCTTTTGAGGAGCTCTAATCGGGGTCCTTTTCTGAAGCACTTCTTTTTTCAGAACATGGTTACGGCAACCCTCTTATTGTTGTTGCTTGCCCCATTTATTGTAGCCTTTGTGGACTTCATGCCTTATTTCAATCGCAATGGAAAATTGCCCTATGAAGCAATAACACTCAATCCTTTTGTGATTAGTGATTACCTCTCTTTCTTTTTCCCATACAGTGTTATTTCGACGCATGAAATGTTTCAGGTTACCGACCTTTCGTTGCGTAACGCTTATGTTGGTATTGCCGGCATTGTCTTTTTCGTAATGACTCTGTTTTTCGCTCGGCGTACGAAATGGTTTTGGGGATTGATTGCTGTTGCGATTGTTTCGATGGTTCTTGCGCTCGGTGATTTTTCAGGAATCTATCACGCAGTCTATCACTTACCCGGATTTGGATTATTTCGACATCCTGCTTTTTTTCGAGGTTATGGAATGCTATGTATCTTATTGATTGCCGGCTTTTCCTTGCCAAAGTGGTTGGATGGAAGTATGTCGTTTTCGAAGTCGTTTGTCGCAGTATTCCACGGGCTGCTTTTGGTATGTGCTGGAATTGCTTGGTCTATCACGGAGCCTGAACTTGTTCAAAAGACACTGAAGGAAATTGTTGATGGAGGCGAGTTTCCTGCGCATGGTTTTGGAAGTCAGCTTTTTGTAAATGCATGTCTATTGTTGTTGGTGATTCTGTTGACTTACTCGTTGTCAAAAGCTTTCTCATTGAACAGATTCGCTTCGCTTACGTTGTTTGTTCTCGTCGATCTGCTTGCGCAGACACGGTTGAGTGCACCAACTACTTTATATCATTCGGTAGATTATGCAGAAACAAAATCTTACTTTGAAGAGATTGAAAGATTACCATCCCATGATCAGGACTACAATACAACACCTTTAAAGAGGCTTGATGAGTCGGCTGATTTACTCAATACCGAAGCATTGGTGTCTAATGTGTCGACATTCAATAGGCGCATCAGTTCGGTCGGTGAAAATCCGCTTCGTTTCCGTGCATTCGATCAGGCAAAGGATAGTGGAATGTTAGCATGGGTGCTGGAGAATCCGCTCATGTATTTCCCCGAGCGTATTTGTATGGACGGCGATAGTGTAGGGCCAGGATGCATCTTCAGTACATCGGTTCATCTGGATAACATTGGTAATGAATGCAGGTTGGACAGTGTTATCGTGGATTATAATCGCTACGAGGCATTGGTAGAGAACCCTACCGAACATGGTCGATGGTTGATTTTGAATTCAAACTACCATCACCTGTGGACTGCAGAGATGAATAATGAGTCGCTTCCCATAGTTAGAGTGAATCATCTTGCCATGGGGGTCTTGATTCCTTCCTATACTTCCGGGGAGATTCAATTTGTATTCGATAGTCCAGCCTTGCCGTGGGCCATTGCTCTTGCTTTCATAGGAATCATTACACTTGTGATTGTTCTTTGGCGCTCGGGCAAACGGACTTCGGTTTAGTCAATGCATAGGTACTTTTTTCCATTTGAGTTTTGAAATGCGCCTGAGTAAGCTATTTTTGGCGCACAATCTAAAACACCATGCCGTATTTATTTACCTCAGAATCGGTGTCGGAAGGACATCCCGACAAAGTAGCAGACCAGATTTCAGATGCACTCATCGATAACTTTCTTGCTCAAGATCCATCTTCCAAAGTAGCATGCGAAACACTCGTTACAACGGGTCAAGTAGTGCTTGCGGGAGAGGTGAAGTCCAATGCATATTTGGACGTGCAGGACATTGCCCGTGAGGTTATTCGTCAAATCGGATACACCAAAAGTGAGTACATGTTTGAAGCTAATTCGTGTGGAATTTTATCTGCTATTCACGAGCAGTCGCCCGATATCAATCAAGGTGTGGAGCGCAAGAAGCCCGAAGAACAAGGTGCCGGCGACCAGGGTATGATGTTCGGTTATGCGTCACGTGAAACTGATAACTATATGCCTCTTCCTTTGGAGTTGGCTCACACGCTGTTGCGAGAACTGTCGGCTATCCGCCGTGAGTTTCAAGCCGGCAAGGGCAAGGTTATGCCTTACTTGCGCCCTGATGCGAAGAGCCAGGTGACCATTGAGTATGATGATAACAATCAGCCTGTGCGCATTGATTCAATTGTCATATCTACCCAGCACGACGACTTTGGAAAGGACGCAGCTATGCTGAAGAAGATTCGTGAAGACGTTATCAATATTCTGGTTCCTCGCGTAAAGAAGAAATTGCCAAAGCGTGTTCAAGCTTTGTTCAATGATAAAATCAACTATCACATTAATCCAACCGGTAAGTTTGTTATTGGTGGTCCTCACGGTGACACCGGATTAACAGGCCGTAAGATCATCGTCGACACATACGGCGGCAAGGGTGCACACGGAGGTGGTGCATTCAGTGGAAAGGATCCATCAAAGGTTGACCGCTCTGCGGCCTATGCGACACGTCATATTGCCAAGCACTTGGTTGCTGCGGGAGTATGCGACGAAGCGTTGGTTCAGGTGGCCTATGCTATTGGAGTTGCAGAGCCTGTTGGTTTGTATATCAACACCTATGGTACTGCTAAAGTGAAAATGACGGATGGTGAGATTGCGCGTATCATACGAGGTATGGATGAGTTCAATATGCGTCCGTATTCGATCGAAAAGCGCTTCAAACTCCGCACGCCGATCTATCTTGAGACAGCCTCTTATGGCCACATGGGGCGTCAGTCGCAGGAGGTGACTAAGGTGTTCAATAAGGGAAAGAAGAACGAAATCAAAGTAAAGGTGAAGTTGTTCCCTTGGGAAGAGTTGAACGCAATTGATGTTGTTAAGAAGAAATTCAAATTGAAATAGTCTTTCAAGAAAACGCCCTCAGATGAGGGCGTTTTTTTTGCAATCATGATTGACGCATGCGGTAGTATTTTAGTCGCTGATGAAAGGTGTGTTGCTCTTATTAGCAGCGATGCTGTGTGCCCCGGATTTATGTTCGCAGGATTGCGACTCAATCGTGCATGGTGAGGTCCCTGACTACGCTCGTGCCATGTTGCGCAATACATCAGTGAACTCTTCTACTAAACGTGATTCGCATCATTATAACTGGGAGTTTTTAGGGCCGAATGCAATGCCGATGGAGGGCGACGATTCAGGCACAGGTGTGCCGGCATATGCTCGTGGACGAGGCTCAGGAACGGGTCGGATTAATTATCTCTATGTGCACAAAACGGATCCTAAAATGCTTTGGGCCTGCTCGCCAACCGGAGGCCTATGGTATACCGTTGATGAAGGTGAAAGTTGGATTGAAGGCGGTACTGATCCACTTCCTATTTCAGGTGTTTCAAGTGTTGCAGTGAATGAAAAAAATCCGAAGCAATGGGTTGTTGCAACCGGTGATGGTGATGATCAATTTGTTGCAACGAATGGACTTTGGTTGACCAATAACAAGGGGAGAACCTATCGTTGCATCAATGGTGAGGATCCTTCAACTGCGTTGCCTTTTCATTTACTTGATTCTCCTACTTTTATTGGTGAGGTTGTGTGTAATCCATCGGATTTCAATGCCCTGTTAGTTGCCAGTTCACGCGGACTTTGGATGTGTGATGATGTGAGTCGCAGAACAAGTGATTATGGACCGCTGGGCTGGCTTTTCGGCCGCACTAAGCGAGTGCCTCAATGGAAGAGGATTGCACAAGGCGTTTTTTATGACATTGAGTGGTTGCATTCTTATGGTGATGGTAGCACAGTCATTGCGGCAGGAGAGCAATTGTGGGTGAGCCAAGATGCCGGTATTACTTGGGAGCAACACACACTTCCGGATTTAAGTGCGATTGAAAAGTTTTCTTTTCGTCGAATGGTTCTTAACTATACGGAAGCACTTCCCGGTTTTGTCTACGTTCTCATTACATGCAGCGAGCGAGCCACACAAAGTAAAAGTGGGCCCGCACAATTGTATCTCTACGATTTGAATGCGCGTCAATGGGAGTTTGTGCGGTCGATGGATGGTGACGCACAGAATGTTATACCTACGCGCGCCAGAGCTTTTGAAGTTGATGTCGTAACGCAATGGATGGCATGTGCCAATGTGCAGCCAATCATGATCAGTAACGACGGCGGACGAACGTTTGAGAAGATTGAAAGGAATCAAATGCATGACGATGTTCATCATATTCTGCAATCACCTGCCAATGGCCGTATGTGGGCTGCGCATGATGGTGGTGTAAGTTGGAGTGAGAAGGATAACGAAAGACATTGGTTGCCAAGATGCGAGGGAATAGGTGCTGCCAATGTTTTCGGTATTGCTACATCGCAATCGAAAGATGTTCGACTGGCTTTTGGTGGTTATGATGTGGGAGGAAATTATTTTAAGAATGGAACATGGCGACATGTTTCGTGGGGCGACGGATTTGAATGTGCCATAAGCAGCGCCGATCGAAATGTAGTTTTGACTACCTCGCAAAATGGAGCCATCACGGCGACCTATGATGGACAGAATTTTAATCAAACTCTTCGTCCAAATGGAAAGACGGAGTGGCATAGTTGGATTCGCTTACACCCGACTCAGCACGAAACGGTGTATTGCGCAGGTGAGCGGTTACGCCAATCAAAAGATCTTGGCCAAACGTGGGAAACCCTATTCGATTGCGCATCGATGGATTCCTCGTTGCAGAATGCCTATCGTTTTTTCATGTCGCCGAGGTTCCCTCAAACCATGTATGTATATGGGCTGAATAAGGGTTCTATGATTCAGCCTCAAATTTGGGTTACACATAACTTACTCGCAGAGAACATTGCTGAAGTGCGCTGGCAGCGAATTCCGTATGTGCCTCAAGAAGGTTGGATAGCGAGTATCGAAGTTGATCCTGCAGATAGCACTCGATTTTGGGTGCTATATCAGCGTAGAGAGGTGAATGGCAAGCTTTGGTACTTTGACGGAAAACGTTACACGGATGTTTCCGGCGACTGGAATGATGCACTTTGTGAATCAATGGTGCTTCAGCATGGTGATTACCCTCGGTTGTATATCGGCTCTGATCGTGGTGTGTTTACAGCCGAGGCTAAGGATTTGAAATGGCAGCGTATGTCGGGCTTGCCTGGTGTAGCAGTGAAGTCGATGACCATAAATTATGCTACGAAAAAACTAATTGCAGGAACCTTTGGACGCGGGCTATGGCAGGTTGATTTAATCAAGCCTTGAACTACTTGTTGTATTTCAGCCAAACATCCTGAATTCCAGGTGCAGCTATACTTTGCAGGGTGTTTAATCCGGTTTCATTTAGAAATAATAGTTCATCGGTGAGTACACCACACAACACGTGTTGCAAATCATCATAGATTAACCTGGTTGGTGTTAGGTCTGCATTCAGTGTATAGCTATTTAATCCATTGGAGTAGTGTGCAAGTCCATTATCATGAACAACGTAGAAGTCGTTTCCGCTGCCATTGCAAAGTGAGCGAACGAGTGAGGTTTCATAGAAGTTGAACACCTCGTTAAATGCAGCGGTTGCAAGATTGAGCCAAACAAAATGAGCGGCATTGTTTTGGTTGCCGATTATTAATACACGATTGTTATCTGATGCCAATTCAACAGTGCCTTTCAGTTCCCAGCTAAATGGCAGCGTGGTTTCGATGACACCATTGTCTGCTCGGATAACGTGAATGAAATTGTTGGTCACTCCTTGTGTTGCTACAATCAAATGGCCGGAGTGCATGCCTATGTGCATCACACGTGAGGGCCCGGTAGACGTAACGAGTTGTGTGCCGGAGGTTGTTGTTTTCCAAATGTGGCCTTGTTCTGTTCCCCAGAAGAAGGAATGTTGTTGCTTATCATGATAGAATGCGGAAATCACATCGTCAGTTAGCGGGAATGCAGCGTTGATTGCCTGAAGATCGGGATAAGAGTAGCTGGCCAATGTGGCGGGGTTTGCACCACACAGCACGAGTTGTTGAGTGCGAGAGTCAATGCCGCCGAAATTGTAGGTGTGCGCGTAGGTGAAACCAGGCAACAGATTATTGCCAGACAGCGAGTCAATGGCTGTCGTTCCGCCGACATCACGAACAACAAATATGCGCTCAAGCAATCGTGGTGCTTCGATGAGTTGTATTTCCCTGAATGCGATTTGTTGATTGACGCCGTCGCTTGCGGTTATCTTGACGTAGTAGGTGCCACTGGACAGGAAGAGATCGTTGTGCGCGATTGTGTAATTGATCTCTAAAGTGTTACCGGTTGGGTAGTAGTTTTTGGTTTCCAGATAACGAATATTCTGGGCATTGGTAATTTCCAGTGTTACGTATTCAAGCTGCCGATCATCTTGAACAGTAGCTTCCACCGAAATAGAATTCAAGTAGTAGAACGTAGCACCAACGTAAGGACTTTCTAGTTGGATGCTGGGGGCTAGCCGGTCTTCGTCGCGCTTTCTGCAGCCCGCGAGCAGTAAGAGAGGCAAGACGAAACACACAGCGTATTTCGGGAGTGGATATAATAAGCAATAACGCCCAATAAGTGAATACATAGTTGAAAAGTACTTTGGAAGCGTGTCGAAACGGCCTGATTTTTCTCCAAATTTATTGAAGGTCAAAGCCTAACAAATGTCAACAGCATGTAGTTAGTAGATAAGGTGGCGATGTTCAGAACAATCCGCGCTAAAAGGCTTGATGTGCGTGCATCTTTGACGTCCGTTTTTTGATCACCACACACTGCACCTATGAACGAACAAGATAATCGTCAGAAAAGAAGAGAACGCCTTCAAGGTGTTCGTGATGCCATGAACCAAGCTATGGGCGTAGAGATGGGCAAGCTCCCACCTCAGGCTGTCGATTTGGAAGAGGCGGTGCTGGGAGCCATGATGCTAGAGCAAGGTGCGGTGAACTCTGTAATTGACATTCTCAAGCCCAGTAGTTTTTACAAGGACGCGAACGCTCGAATTTTCGATGCTGTGCGCACCTTGTTTGAAAAGGGCGAGCCTATCGATATTTTGACCGTGACACAAATGTTGCGCAAAATGGGCCAGCTTGAAGTGATCGGTGGACCGCTTTACATTTCACAACTGACCAACCGAGTAGCATCGACGGCGAACATCGAAACCCACGCGCGCATCATTGCGCAGAAGTTTATTCAGCGTGAATTGATACGTATTTCCAATGAAATTATCAAAGACTCGTACGATGAAACGAGTGATGTTTTCGATTTGCTGGATCGTGCTGAGAACAACTTGTTTCAAGTAGCTGAAGGTAACATCCGGAAGAACTATGATAAGATGAGTTCGCTCATCAAGACGGCACTCGATCAAATCGAAAATGCTCGCAAGAACACTTCGGGTGTGAGTGGTGTGCCTTCCGGATTTACAGAGTTGGATCGCGTAACCAGCGGTTGGCAGCGTTCGGATATGATTGTAGTGGCCGCTCGTCCCGGTATGGGTAAAACCGCTTTCGTGTTATCGATGGCGCGAAACATGGCGGTGGAGTTCAATATTCCGGTAGCTATTTTCTCGCTTGAAATGAGCAGCGTTCAGCTCGTGCAACGTTTAATAGCCAGTGAAACGGAAATTGATAGCGAGAAGCTTCGCAAGGGAAACCTGCAAGATCATGAATTTCATCAGTTGCACCAGCGCATTTCACGCATAGCAGAAGCTCCAATTTTCATCGACGACACTCCGGGGCTTTCTGTGTTTGAGTTGCGCGCCAAGTGCCGACGTCTGAAGGCTCAGCATGGCATCCAAATGATCATCATCGACTATTTGCAGTTGATGACTGCAGGAGGGGAGTCGAAGACAGGTAATCGTGAACAGGAAATTTCGAATATCTCTCGAAGCATCAAGGGAATTGCGAAGGAGTTGGATGTTCCGGTAATTGCCCTGTCGCAGTTATCGCGTCAGGTTGAAACACGTGGGGGAGACAAGAAGCCGTTGCTGTCTGACCTTCGTGAATCGGGAGCGATTGAGCAGGATGCGGATATCGTTGCTTTCATCTACCGTCCGGAATACTATCAGATTGACGTTGATGCCGAAGGAAACCCTACGGCAGGAACGGGCACAATCATCGTAGCAAAGCACAGAAATGGTGCCTTGGCTGAAGTGCGACTGCGCTTTATTGGCCGCTTGGCGAAATTTGCCAACTTGGAGGGATATGATTACGATAATCCTCAATATGGTGAGTCGACCATGAAGGCGAATACTTCATTCTCTTCCGGTCAATCGCAGGCAGGAGGTCACACTACGATAACGGTTTCATCTAAACTGAATACTATGGATGACGATGACGAGCCGTTTGGATATGGTGGAGAACCTGCACCTTTCTAGGGTAGCAGAGCAAGTGCTTTGCAGTATGTTTGGGATTCAAATTTCCCCATGAAAACAATTGCTTCGATACTGCTCCTTGTCTCCTTCTCACGGCTCATTGCGCAGTCTTTAACTCCATCCGATATTGTGCTTGAAACACTTTACACCGGAGCGAGTGTTCCTGTGGGTGTCTTCAATTGCGGTGATCATCGTTTGTTCATTGTTGAACAAAATCAAGCCGACATTGAGATCATAGATACAACCGGCCAATACATCGGGAAGTTTCTCGACTTGTCTTCGCTGGTAGCTACCGGCGGTGAGCGTGGACTGCTTGGGTTGGCATTTCACCCGAATTACGTTGCCAACGGATTCTTTTTCGTGAATTACACAAACACGTCCGGCAATACTGTCATTGCTCGTTATTCTGTTAGTTCCGATGCAAATGTTGCTGACCCTTCTTCTGCGTCAATTGTGATGACCATCAACCAGCCGTATTCCAATCATAATGGTGGACACATCGCATTCGGTCCGGACGGCTTCCTCTATATTGGTATGGGTGATGGCGGCAGCGGAGGTGATCCGGAAGCACGTTCACAGAATCCGCAAACCTTATTGGGCAAAATGTTGCGCATCAATGTTGATGCTTTGCCATACAGCATTCCTGATACGAATCCGTATTTCGGACAATCCGATACCCTTCCCGAAATATGGGCGCTGGGCGTTCGCAATCCATGGAAATTCAGTTTTGATAGGTCGACCGGCGATATGTGGATGGGCGATGTGGGGCAGAACCTTTGGGAGGAAATTAACTTTGAACCCGGCAGCAGTGCAGGTGGATACAACTGGGGTTGGCGCTGTTATGAGGGAAATGCGACTTACAATACCAGTGGTTGTGGTGGTATGAGTAATTATGATTTTCCTGTGAAGGTGCATGCTCACAATGAAGGGTTTTGCTCTATTACCGGTGGTGTTGTTTATAGAGGCGCAGCCTATCCGGCGTTAGATGGCATGTATTTCTATTCCGACTTCTGTGATGGAGATATTTTCTCGCTGGTGCCAAATGGAAGTGGAGGATTTATAGGTTCTAATCTCGTGGCTGCCGGCAATAGTGTTGTAGCCTTTGGTGAAGATGCTGCCGGTGAAGTATACATCGCAAAAACATCGAATGTTATTTACAAGGTACACGATAGTTGTCCATTTTATCCCCAACTGAATACGGCCGTTGCGGGTGAGTTGCAGTCGGATGCCGGTGTGAATTATTGGTGGTATCGCAATGACGAACTCATACCAGGAGAGCAAAATCAGTCGTTCGTTCCGACACAGGCCGGAACGTATTATGCGCGCGTTTCCAACGGCACCTGTACTCGTCAAACCAATTCGCTTGATTGGATAGTGCTGGGAGGAGTTGGGGGATGCACGTATGCAAATGCCACGAACTATACACCATCGGCACAAGTAGATGACGGCTCTTGCATCTTTAGTGTGAATTGCGATTGCCCTGCCGATCTGGATGTGGATGGCGTAATTACCGTTCAAGACCTTCTGCTGTTTTTGGCAGAGTACGGAACATTCTGTAATGACTAGACATGAGTGAAGGCATGAACCAACCAATCACCATCGGTTTTTATTGCAGCTCTACTTCGTGGGGAGGGCTGGAGATGAACACGGTTCGTTATGCCGGTTGGATGAAGGAAGTTGGTTTTCGTGTGATCGTGTATGGAGTGCGCGATACTCCTTTTTATCGTCAGTGTGCTATGCAAGGGCTCGATATCCGAATAGTGCAGCGCAACAAGAAGTATTTTGACGTTTTGGCTGCTCGTCGTTTAGCAAGGCAATTTCAGTTGGATGAAATATCGCTCATCTGGTTTCGTGACACGCGCGATATGGATACACTGGGTTGGACAAAACGATTGACGTCTCGTTCGTTCAAACTTCTTTATCAGCAGGCGATGCAATTTGGCGTTGCAAAGCGCGATGTTTTTCACACGCACCGATTTCGACCCATCGATGCATGGGTAAGTACGTTGGAGTTTTTGCGCGATCAGGTTGAAACAGCTACTCGTTTTCCGAAGCAGCGTATACATGTTGTCCCCCTCGGTGTTGATTCATCGCGCTTGCGAATCGGTGAAGACCTTCGTTCTTCTGCACGTAATTATTATGGTTTGCAAAAGGATGATTTTGTTTTCGGTGTTTTGGGACGGTTGGATGTATTAAAGGGGCAACACCTTGCCATTGATGCTTTAGTGAATTTGCATAAGCTTGGGAGAAAAGTGCATTTGCTTATTGTGGGCGAACCAACACTCAATGAAGGTGATCAATATGCGAAAGAGCTTCGTCATAAAGTGAAGCAATGTAAACTGGAAGCATTTGTGCATTTTCATCCACATAGCAATGAAGTATTTCAGTTTTATCATGCGATTGACGTTTTCATGCTGTGTAGTAAGGGCGAAACTTTTGGCACTGTTACGATAGAGGCGATGGCCAACGGACTCCCTATTATCGGTACAAATAGCAGTGGCACTCCTGAAATTCTCGATGGAGGCAAATGCGGATTGTTGGTTGATGCGGATGATAATTCTGCTTGGCCTCAGGCGATGATGTCAATTATGGATCAACCTGATGTTGCCCGGACAATGGGTTTGTCAGCGCAAAAACGTTTCTTCGCCAATTACTCGAAGGAAATAAGCGTGAGCCGCATGAAAGCAATTGTTGAGCAGTGCATCGCATGAAGCCCGATTGGATTAAACATATTCATTGCTCAGCATCCATTAGGGAATTAATCCATTCTGCTTTTCAATATCTCAA
>CANIAA010000019.1 GCA_947465255.1 Flavobacteriales bacterium
CGCCTTGTAATTGCGGACAATTCGATGGCGCAGAATAGGTACCGCAACCGCACGAACATCTTCGATATCCGGGCTGTATTTACCCTTAAGTGCAGCAACACATTTGGCACCTACTATTAAGAATTGAGACGCTCTTGGACCGGCTCCCCAACTCAAGAAGTTGTTTACCATTTCCGGAGCCAATTCATTTTGAGGACGGGTTTTGGCTACCAGCTTAACTGCGTATTCTATCACATTATCAGGCACCGGCATTTTTCGAATCAATTGCTGATAGAAAACAATCTCCTGACCAGATATCACACTCGAAATCTGAGGTACAGCGTTCGTTGTTGTTGACTTTACGATTTGAATCTCGTCGTTCAAGGTTGGGTAATCCACCCATACATTCATCATAAAACGGTCGAGTTGCGCTTCCGGCAATGGATACGTTCCTTCCTGTTCTATTGGGTTCTGTGTAGCAAGCACGAAAAACGGAGAAGGCAGATCATACGTTTTCCCTCCCGATGTGACCCTTCTTTCCTGCATAGCTTCCAGAAGTGCAGATTGCGTTTTCGGCGGCGTTCTGTTTATTTCATCTGCAAGAATGATATTCGAGAAAATAGGACCCTTGAGGAATTTAAAATTACGAGCCTCATCCAGAATCTCCGACCCCACAATGTCACCCGGCATTAAGTCGGGTGTGAATTGAATGCGATTGAAAGAAAGACCAAGCGACTTGCCAATTGTGCTTACGAGGAGCGTTTTGGCCAATCCTGGCACTCCCACCAACAAGCAGTGACCATTGCCGAAAATAGAAATGAGCACATCACGCACCACTTCATCTTGCCCCACGATAGCCTTGCGTATTTCGCGTTGCAAATCATTGTATCTCCCCTTCAGAGAATCAATTGCTTCAGCGTCGGAATTGAACTTAATTTCAGACATATAGTATCGGTGTTAAAACGGATGTTGGGCGAAGGTAAAACCGAAAGCGCCCAGGCAAATCCGCAAGTTGTTAAGGATTGTTTTTAGGCCACGAGAACTGAGTTGTACAACCCATGTATTCGGGATCGGTTTTAATGTAGGTAGCCGCAATCTTTTTCTTAATCCATCGATCGGTTTCGGTTTGCTTCGCGCGAGCTTCCGCTACTTGTTTGAAAATATCGTAGTCATCCTTCATGTTCGCAGCATGCGCCGGTAGTCGATTGTCAAGATGGTAGACAACATACGCTTGTTTGCCGTCTTCGGCAGAAACGAGAATGGCATCGCTCCTGTCACCCTGATTCATACCCATGAATACGAGGTTCAGTTCAGAACTGAGGGAAGACACATCATGCCTTGTTCCACCGGTAGCCTGGTTGATGATCTTTCCACCCTGATTTCTAGAGTTTTCATCTGTGCTAAACCTGAGCGCAGCTTGAGCAAATGAAAGGGTATCGTCAATGGAACTTACAATTTTCTCGAGTGCCTTTCTAGCCACATCCAAGTCATCGGAAATCACTTTGGGCGACATAAGAATGTGACAAGACTCGTAGAACTCTCCGCGTTTTTCTATGACCTTGACAAAATGATATCCGTAAACAGATGAAAAAACGGGAGAGTAAGATCCTTCGGGGGTATTGTAAACAGCAGCCTCGTATTCGGGTACAAAAGATCCCTTGCGCTGCAGAGGGTAACATCCCCCTTTGTATTTTGAACCGGGGTCCTCGCTCCATTTGGCGGCCTCGAGGGTCATGGAAGATTTTCCGCTTGCGAGATTCATGCGTATAGAGTCCATCATGTTAATGATGCGCTGCACTTCGGATTCACGCACCTTCGGAGCAACTTCTATCTTAGAGTATTCAACTTGCTCACCAATGAGCGGAATAGAATCTTTGGGCACGGTTTGATAATAGCGAAGGACATCAGCGGGCGTTACCTTGACCTTACCCGTGACATTATCCTGCATTTTTTGAACCAACAGCTGATCTTTGATCAAGTCGAAATACTCTTCCTTTAGCTGCGCCTGAGACTTCCCGTAGTACTTTTCAAATTCCTCCACACTACCAAACATCTGAACGAAATAATCAATTCGTCGCTCCACTTGCGACTGCACCTCGCCATCGCTTACTTCGATACTATCGAGCTTAGCCTGATTGAGAAGAAGCTTTTGATAGAGCAAATTTTCATAAACAGAACATCGCAAAGTTGCATCATCCGATCCTCTTCCTTCGGTCATCTCCAGTACCGAGGATTCCAAATCGCTTTGCAGAATTATTTCATTGCCTACAACACCAATAATTCGATCAACGACCTTACCCGGCTGAGCATTCATTGCCAGTGTCAACAGACTAAAAACGGAGAATACTATCCACTTCATTGCTTCGAATAATAGAGTTTAATGTCACCGTCTTGCTCCGCTTTGTTATAAATATCCCGCCGCATGGTTTCAAGCAATGTCAGTTTGCGTTTATTGATGATCATGGCTCGAATCTTCTCGCGCTCGAAACTAATGGGTGATTTGCTTCCCGCTAATTGATAATCCGTGATTGAAATCAGGTAAAGGTTGTTATCCTTTTCAAATTCTATCGTGTTCTTTTTCTTGAGGAAACCTTCTATGTCATAAACTTCCAGGGGCACCTGTCTCATGAACTCATCCCACTTGAGCCACTCCTCCTCATTGAAATAATAGCTTGCTCCCAAATCGACGCAGAATTGTTGCCACTTCACAAGATCTTCGGGCTTCGCCGAATTGAAGAGCTTCTTCAGAGCGGGTATTTGCTTGCTATCTGCAGCTATTGCGGAGAATTTCACTTTCAAGATATAATCCTTGAGCTGAAAGTTCTTTTCGTTGTCCGAATAGTATTGTTCTATTTCCTGATCATTCACAAGCGTATCCAGTTTTTGGCGCACCCATTCTTGCTCAAATGCATAGATGAGAAGAGAGCTTCGATAATTTTCAATCATCTCTTCAAATGACTTCAAATCATCCGGAAGACTGCTTTCCGCCTTAGCAATAATCAGCTGCTTCGTGATCCAATCGTTGATGTAGTGATCGGCGAGTGAGGCGCTGTCTTCCGCTGTGGAGTTATCGGGCACTACATCTGAAACTTCCTTTCGAGTGAGTTGCTGATCGCCGATTTCGACAATCAACTCCGCACGATCGTCGCCCCAATTGCATGAGACCAACAAGCTGCAGAAAGCCAGAAATGAAAACGCCTTCAAATGCATTACTTGATAGAGTGCAGCACTTCTTTGTTGACGGTATACTTGTGCTCTTTGCGCATCACAGAAATCCACTCCTGTTCCAAAAACGTTTGATATTCTGAGGTTATCATGCCACGAGCCTCGTCAAGTTTCTTGGTGGCAGGAGGAATGATTTCCTTGAACTCTATCAGTACGATTTGATCATTGTCGGCGATATCATTGCTCAGACCAACTTGCCAATTTACTTTGGACAAGAGAGCATTGTCTTCACGCGCGTAGATGCCATCCTGCACCTGCAGATTCAATTGTGACTCCTTGTTAAGTTCACCGGCGATGGTTGACTTGTCTTTTCCGTCTTTGATCATTTTACGGACCTTCTTAGCGATATCTGCGTTGGAGCAAGTATAAATCACTGCCGACGCACGCTCAGGCCACACAAAGTTTCCTTTGTGCGCTTCATAATAGTTTGCCAGACCGGCTGTATCCTTTACCGCTTTCGACCACACCATTTGATCAGTCATCTCGAACAACAAAATTCCCTCACGATACTCTTTCATCAACAAACGGAATGGCGTGTACTTCTCCTCCAACTTAGCGTCTTCCAGTTGGAGCAATTTGTCTTCACCGAGTTTGTTGGCTGATGATCGTACGTAGTCACCAGGTGTCATAACAGGCTTAGAGCGACCTTTGGAGCGCATGAACTCGTTGAATTCACTCACCGTGATAGTCAATCCGTTCATTTTAATGAGTGGCTTTTCCAACGACTTTTTACTTACATACAGTTTGCCTTCAAACGCATTGGAGTCAGCCTTTTCAATGAGCTTGTTCAATTCTACTTCATCAATGCTGTAGGCGTATTCTTTCTTCAACTTTTCGATAAACGACTTTTTCGTTTGCTCTGCCCGACTGTCTTTGGATACTTTGTTTTTGATCTCTTTTTCCATGGACTCAAATGGGGCTAGCGGACGGTATTCCAATCGTTTTACGATATGCCAGCCGAAAGCTGTCTTGAATGGCTTCGAATATTCCCCGTTGTTCTTGAGTTCAAACGCCGCGTCTTCAAACTCGAGGACCATTTTACCGGTACCAAACCATGGCAACTCGCCGCCCTTCTTAGCTGATGTAGGATCATCGCTGTACTTCGCAGCCAGCTCTTCGAAGGTCGATTCACCGGAAAGAAGCTTCTGATAGATTTCCTGAATCTTCGCTTCAGCGTTTGCCTCGCTATTTTCCTCTGATTTCGGCTTTACAACAATGTGGGCTGCATGTATTTCTCCTCGAGCCTGACGCTTATCAAAGACGTAAATAAGATGATAGCCATAGCGAGTGCGGATAGGCATAGAAACTTCACCAACCTTTGTTTGGTAAGCTGCCTTTTCGAACGGATACACCATTTGGAAGGCCGTGAAGTAGCCTAGATCACCCGCATTTTCCTTTGCGCTTGGGTCTTCACTTGTAGCCTTGGCCAAGGCGGCAAACTCCTCACCTTTCGTAATGCGTTCGCGAATAGCCATAATCTTTGCGTAGGCCTTGGCAGTATCGGCAGGCGACGCATTGGCATCGACCTTTATCAATATGTGAGCAGCGTGAACCTCCTGCTTATAGTTCTCATAGGCCTCTTTTACCAGGTCATTTAGTTTATCCGCATCAGTCAGATATGGCCTAGCCAATTGCGCGCGATATCCGTCGAGTTCGGTTTTAAATTTTTTGACAGTATCCAATCCTGCCTCACGCGCCTCCTTCACTTTCAATTTAAAATTAATGAATAACTCCATGTATTCATCCAGAGATTGAGATGTGATAACCGAGTCACGGTTGTTCTTTCTGAAAATATTTTCGAACTCCTCAAGACTGGTTGGTTCGCCATCGACAACAAGAACTGCTGCGTTCTTATCTTGAGCAATAGAAGCAACACAGACAAATAACGCACATAGAAAAGCAATAGATTTCACCTTCATGATCGGGTTAATTAGATTCTTTGGTAATACAATTCCCTTACAGGAACGGCCGCAAATGTAAGGCCACGGCGGATTAAATCCACCTACTGAATAGCTGTGAAAGAGCGTTAAAGCAAAAAAAGGGAATACCCTTTACTTCAGACTATAATTGGGCGCTTCTCGACTAATAAATACGTCGTGTGGGTGACTTTCTTTCACACCGGCACTGGTAATGCGAATAAACTTGGACGCTTGGAGCGCCATTAGGTCCTTTGCACCACAATAGCCCATGCCTGCGCGCAGTCCGCCCACGATTTGATACATGATTTCCTGAACTGTTCCCTTGTAGGGCACCCTTCCGGAAATACCCTCGGGCACCAGCTTTTTAATATCATCCTCGGCATCCTGAAAATAACGATCCTTGGAGCCTTGCTGCATAGCTTCAACCGAGCCCATACCGCGATATGATTTGAAGCGGCGACCTTCATAGATGATTGTATCTCCGGGACTTTCCTCTGTGCCTGCCAGCATAGAACCGACCATTATAGAGGAGGCACCACCGGCCAGAGCCTTTACGATATCACCTGTAAAACGAATACCTCCGTCAGCGATAACTGGCACATCCCTATCTGAAATACCATGCGCTACGTCCATAACAGCGGTCAACTGTGGAACACCAACACCGGCTATAACACGAGTCGTGCAAATAGAGCCGGGACCGATGCCAACCTTCACCGCATCTGCACCTGCAGCTACGAGCGCATTGGCCGCCTCGACTGTTGCGATATTACCGACAATTACATCGACCCGATCACCGTACGCTTTTTTGACCTCCTTGAGCATATCGATTACCCCCTTGGAATGACCATGGGCAGTATCAATAATAATCGCATCGACACCGGCCTTCATCAATGCATCGGCACGCTGCAATGTGTCAGCCGTAACGCCCACCGCAGCAGCAACGCGCAAACGGCCGAGCTTATCCTTGCACGAGTTGGGGTACTTTTTCAGTTTGAGAATATCCTTGTAGGTTATCAGACCAATGAGTCTTCCTGATGCATCAACAACAGGTAGCTTTTCGATTTTGCTTTGCTGGAGAATGCTTTCGGCTGAGGATAAATCGTTTGGTTTATCTGTTGTTATCAATCCATCCTTCGTCATGATAAGCGCAATAGGCTTAGTCAAGTCCTTTTCGAATCGAAGATCACGATTGGTTACAATGCCGATGAGCTTGCCGTCTTGATTGGTAACCGGAATACCTCCAATACGATGCTCTGCCATTAGTTTTAGGGCATCAGCAACGACAGAATGCTCATTCAGTGTAACAGGGTCCTGAATCATTCCGCTTTCCGAACGCTTCACTTTTCGCACAAGAGCAGCTTGTGCTTCAATACTCATGTTTTTATGGATGACACCAATACCACCTTCTCGGGCCATTGCGATGGCCATCTCAGATTCGGTCACGGTATCCATAGCCGCAGAGACAACGGGAGCATTGAGCGTGATGTTACGAGAGAAACGAGAGCGGACAGAAACTTCCCGAGGCAGCACTTCCGAGTAAGCCGGAACGAGGAGCACATCGTCGTAGGTAAGTCCTTCACCCACGAATTTCGCTTGAAAATAAGACATGTAGGAGGAATTTATCGGTAATAAATTCGCGCAAATGTAATCAGAAAAGGTTTTCTATTGCGGACAAAAAGTTCCATACAAGCTGTTGAACAACTGTAAATCGGTCACCCCCACAATTGTATCACCGTCTAAATCGGCATAGCAATCATCGCCCACACATCCGAACTGACTAATCAAGATAAGCAGGTCGGAAACACTAATAAAGCCGTCACAATTGAGATCACCCAAGCAACAACCCTCGAGCGAAACGGAAACATTTACCAATACAGTGCATTGAGCCTGATTGCCTCCCCCGTCGAGTGCAGTGTATACAACCAGGGTATTTCCAATCGAAAACAACCCTGTAGCAGGCTCGGCACCATTGATGTTGTTGGTAAGGGTTACAGCACTGCAATTGTCCATTACTTCC
The DNA here is from genome assembly GCA_947465255.1 of Flavobacteriales bacterium. GTDB lineage: Bacteria > Bacteroidota > Bacteroidia > Flavobacteriales_D > Sanyastnellaceae > JAIBBG01. Next base: position 7,141 of record CANIAA010000019.1, read on the forward strand.
GGGTTCGGTAATAACACTTCAACCGAAGAAGACCCCGGAATAACTTGTGCATCAATTGCAGCAGGACATACTATAACCGGTGCATCATCATCAATGAGTGTCAAAACAAACGAACATGAATTCGAGTTACCTGAAAAATCTGTCGCAATAACTGCTACAGGATACTGTCCAGGGGCAAGAATTGTCTCAACCACGGGGGTTTGTTGAATGGTTGGAAACATATCCAAATTATCCTGTACGATTGTGAGGCTTTCAAAATCACCCAGAAAATAACAGTAGTCCTCCGTGAAGATGGTGGTATCTGACGGGCATGTCATGGCCGGCGGCAACGCATCGACACCATAATCACCTGAAATGCTTATATCGTCCACGGCAAAAGCAGGATCAAGCGCTACCCCGTCGTCATTGTTCTGCCAACGAAAACCGAAGCGTACATTGGGATTGTTGTTGGCACTCTCAGGCAGTGGAATGGAGTATGATGTCCACTGGCCTTGGCCATTTGGACATAGCTGCGTTTTCGGCAAGTCGGAGAGCAGCGACCATAGGGTTCCATCGAAGTACCATAGCGTAGCATTGTCTTGGGCATTGCCTCCTTCGATGTAAACGAAAGACAAAACATTTTCCACGAAAATGCTGCAATCAACAACGGAAGACTCAACGCGTTTATCCGTAGCGCCGCAACCAACAATATCACATAAACCCTCAAGACCTTCGAAATAGGAAGCGCCCAGGTCTGTGCCCAAGAATGAATTGTAAGCACCGACATGGAGTGTAGCATCCGATCCGCAATCGCTACCGCATTGTCCGGCTGCATTACCATTTTCCGCAGCAGAAATAAACCAGGTATTGGCAACTTCAGCATTTGGGCCCGTTTCCGTGATGGACCAACTTGTATTGAAAAACGAAAAATAATCTGGTGCTAACTGACCGGCATTGCAACCCGAGCCAAAATCATCAGACCAGAACTCAACCACCTGTGCCTGTGAATGAACAGATAAGGCGCATAAAAAACAAAGGAACAGTCTCATGATCAAGCAAATTAGTGAGACCAAGATATCAAAAAAGGCATTCCACCTTCTAAAATAACCGGGGCTATAAATTCATGCCCAAAGTAACCGTTAGTGTTCGACCTGTACCCGGCAATAAACCCGGACCAGGATATCCGCCTGCCCTGCGTGTCGCATAGCGAGTGTCGGCCACATTATTGATGGCGGCTTGCAAAAAGAAAGAATTGGAGAAATCATACTTAACAGAGGCATCCAGCAACTGATATGAGTCGATTTTACCTGCCTGTGCATTAGTCGTTGGAAGATCAGAATTAACTGCATCGGTGTATACAGCATCCACGAAACTCCACTGCACAAAGGCGGTCAAACCATTCAACTTGTATGTCATTCCGACGCGCCATGTTTGGTTCGGGGCGTACTCAACCCGTTTGCTTTGGATGGCATTTAATGGATCCTCTGCAATGTCCGGATTGTCCCAGCGTGTGTAGCGCGCGTCCATCATAACTCCCGATACAAAAACGCTTATAGAACCAAAGCGCGGTTGCACGTTGATCATTTTAACCGGATCAAACTCTACGTACAATTCAACTCCCTTACTTACACTGGCTCCGATGTTTGTCCGGAAGTTTGCACCATCGCGTTGCACGGTGCCAATACGATTGTCATACAAGAGGTAAAAAAGTCCTGCATCGAAGTTCAGCCAGCTTTTATGGGTTCCACGAAAACCACACTCGGCATTGTATCCGGAAGCATCTTTCAAAGTAGGGTCAATCACATCAGTTGTTGATCCGGGTGTGAAGTCGCCGAAGGTCACGGGTCGATATGCTTGACTTGCATTTGCGTAGAGGTTCATTTGATTCCATTCGTACTGAATTCCCAAACCTGCGAGCAGGAAAGAACGTGTTCGTTGCTGTGGTTCAAATTCGCCCTGTGACAATGAAACATAACCACGTGTGCTGCTCGAAACGTTTTCGACTCGCACAGCCGGCGTAACGGTCAATCGACTTCCTATGTGAAATATATTCTCCACAAAAGCAGCTGTGTTTGCATTGTCGAAAAAGAGGTTCTTACCAAATTCACCCTGCACACGTTCATCGTCGAATAAGGGACCTGTAGAGCCAACGCCATCATTTTGACGATGTGTATGCGCAGTGGAGTATCGTGCACCCGCTGCCAATTGATGTTCCCTTCCGAACAGCTGGTACTCCAGTAACCAACGTAATTCGACTCCCCAAGTTTGATAATGGTCGATGTCCAGTTTTCTGTTGTTATAGGAATCCGTTTCCGCGTTGATGGTATCCGAAACGTTGATAGGCTTCATAAAGCCAACACTCGAGCGATTGGCCAACACTCCAAATAGTTTGAAGTCGAGTAAGGAATGCTGGGAGGTTCGAACCTTGGCATACATCGATGCGACATTCCAGGGCACTTGCAGCCAGTTTCGCGAACGTGAGCTACCGCGCCAGTTGTGCAAGAACTGCTCATCAGTTAATCCACCCGGCTGTTGACTTAAGAACTGTGAGTGCGTGATATTGAAGCCAATAAGCACATTTGCGCTATGTCGATATTCAGCGCTAGCGTAAACTGACTTCGCGTCGAACATTCCGTTTTCACGCCAGCCGTCGCCGCGACGTTGGTTTGCAAATACATAGTAACTCCACTTGTTTTTGGTACCACCGATGGCATTGTACGTTGAGAACAAGCCATAACTTCCCACTGATTGACGCGACTCATAAAAAAACGGCTTATTTCCATGCCCCGTTTTCAGCGCATAGTTTACCATTCCGCCAAACTGAGGTCCGAACTGAAGAGATGCTGAACCGCGCAAAAACTCAATGCGATCAACAGACTCCATGGGCGGTGTGTAATATGCCTCTGGGTAGCCGAAAACATCGGGTGAAATATCATAGCCATTCTGACGCGTATTAAACTCCCATGAACGATTGGGACTTAAGCCTCGTGCTGCAATTCCAATCTGAATGCCGCTTCCATCATTCTCCCAGATCATCAGCCCCGGTATGCGAGCGAATATCTGACGCTGGTTCACCGAAGCAAGATCAGCAGAGGACTTTGACAACTCTATCACCTCATTCTTCTTTCCGGCCACGAGAATATTTCCGTGCACATTTGGCATGCGGTGCATGGGAAGAATTGCGCGCTCGGTTGTGATTTCTATTCCGGACAGCTCAATAGGCGGAATCGTATCTGATTCCGAATGAAAAGCATAAAAATGACGGCAACAAGTAAAAAAAAGTATCAGGGCAAAAAGCAGTTTCATACAACCGAAAATGATGATACAAATAGACAATAGCGATTCGCTGCTCACCATACCTCAAGAAGGGTATTGAACTCGATTTTGGATGAATTCCTGAACATGCTTCATGGATATACAACCATTTGCCAAAAGCAGATAGTGAAGAAGCTAAAGTGCTAGGGCTATTGCACAAAGGAGTGAAGTGGCCGGGGAAGTTTAGTTTCCTAGGTGCTTCAAAGCCTCCCGTCTACTTAGTCCGCTTAGCGGGTACTTGTTACAAATCTCCATTACCCAATCCGCATCGGTTCGAGCATATTGGCGCAATGCCCATCCGATGGCTTTTCTGATGAAAAATTCTTTTTCGTAGTGCAGCTGTTCTATGGCTTTTTCAAGAAAAAGTGTATCTGTTTCTTTTTTGTGATTGAGTTGATAGATGATGGCCGTGCGGCGCCACCACATGTTGGGCGAGGTCAACCATTTTTCTCGCTCAATCAGAGCTTTTTCGGGATAAAGTTTTGCCCATGGGCCAGTGAGATGGGCTGCTACAGTATCTACCGAGTCCCACCATTGGTTTTGTACGGTAAGCAATACTATCAAATCGTAAGCATTGTTCCATTTGTGTGCCTTCGCGGATCTGGCCCATTCTATGGCGAAGTAATGGTATTCACGTTCTGGTTTTTGCCAAAGAATGGTTATACCAGCTTGAGTTATTTCTGGCGAGGCCGTGCGACAAACCTTAAGCATTTCTTTTGTGAGAGCCGCGCGGTCAGTTTTCATTATGCCCAAGAAAGGAAAATTGTTTTTCATGTAAGCGGCCATTTTCTCTGCTTTTTGGGCGTTTGCATGGAGTGAATAAGCAGCTTCGAGCTCCATTACTATCGCTTGTGCTTGGTGTATATGGCTTGTTTTTTTCATTGCTTGAGGTGCAAATATCACTACACACGGCAACGTTGATAATGAAACTTATGTTCACTGCTTTAGGGTATACGAAAAAGGGCCGCATATAAGCGGCCCCTTCCATATTTCTGTGTGTGAATTAAACTACACCCTGATCAAGCATAGCATCTGCCACCTTCACGAAGCCGGCAATGTTGGCGCCTTTCACATAGTTGATGTGACCGCCATCCGTTCCGTATTTCACGCATGCCTCATGAATGCTCTTCATGATGTTGTGCAAACGCTGATCAACTTCTTCGCGGGTCCATGACAAGCGAAGAGAGTTTTGTGACATCTCCAATCCGGAAGTAGCAACACCGCCGGCGTTTGAAGCCTTGCCGGGAGCAAACAACACTTTACCATGCAAGAAAGCCTCCACGGCTTCCGGTGTAGAAGGCATGTTAGCACCTTCTGCCACAGCCGTTACACCATTTGCAATCAACGCCTTGGCGTCATCGCCATTCAATTCGTTTTGTGTTGCGCATGGAAGAGCGATGTCGCACTTTACACCCCAAGGGGTTTTACCGGCTACATATTCGCACTTGTATTTATCAGCATACTCCTTGATGCGACCGCGTTTTACGTTTTTCAATTCCATAATAAACGCGAGCTTTTCTGCATCGATACCATCTTGGTCATACACATATCCGTCGCTATCAGAAGCGGTCACCACTTTAGCGCCCAGTTGAGTTGCCTTTTCAATGGCGAATTGTGCTACGTTACCGGAACCGGAAACAACGACCGTTTTGCCTTTGAAATCCATTCCCTTGGTTCCCAACATTTCAGCAGCGAAATAGACGCAACCATAACCCGTTGCCTCCGGACGAATGAGTGATCCGCCCCATGTGCGGCCCTTACCGGTAAACACGCCGGTGAACTCATTGCGCAGGCGCTTATACTGTCCGAACATGAAACCGATTTCACGACCACCCACGCCGATATCTCCCGCAGGAACGTCAGTATCAGCACCGATGTGACGAGAGAGTTCGTTCATGAAGCTCTGGCAAAAAGCCATTACTTCACGATCACTCTTTCCCTTCGGATCAAAGTCAGATCCACCCTTACCACCACCCATAGGCAACGTTGTAAGCGAGTTCTTGAATATTTGCTCGAAGCCCAGGAACTTCAGCACTGAAAGATTCACGGTTGGGTGAAAACGCAGACCACCTTTATAAGGACCAATAGCAGAGTTAAACTCGACACGGTATCCGCGGTTCACTTGAACCTCGCCCTTATCGTCTACCCATGGCACACGAAACATGATAGTACGCTCGGGTTCAGCAATACGCTGAAGGACCTTAGCTGTTTTGTATTTCGGGTTTTCCTCGATGTAGGGAATGACCGTTTCGGCCACTTCGTGCACCGCTTGCAAAAACTCAGGTTCATTAGGGTTCTTGCCTTTGATCTCAGCCATGAAGGCGTCGATTTGTGCTTGATACTTGTTTGCCATTATGCAATATGATTTGTTTTTGAATTGAAAAAATCGGGTCGAAATTAACATAGTTGTACCTTTGGAGCGCGAAGACCTTGAAAAAGAACACGCAACCATTGTTTAGAATACACCTATGTCGCACAACACTCTGAATACTCGATTATTCATAACCATCATTAGCCTTTGTTTGTTCGCCTCTTGTCAAAAAGACACTGACATTACAAACTGGTCACCAACTCAGGCGCTTCCGGCCGACACAACCGACAATGGAGGAAATCCGATAGACACCAACCAAACACAGAATTATCCTTTTCAATGGCAAGCCGTTCTTATCGGTGACGAAGCGTTTTACGGCGATAGTTCATCGGTTCAATATGTATATGACACCCTCGCGGCGATGCATGAATTTTCTTGCCTGGATCAACTGGGCAGACAGATGATTCTCCGTTTGCCCGATCTGGAGCTGGGGGATGACACCATAACCTTTGCAAACACCACGAGCATTACGTTGATTGACGGCCCGCTGGTATTTGATACCAGCTTCAACCCCAACGGCTACATCACTATTTATTCTAACTCGAACGGGCGCATCTCTGCGTTGTTTGAGTCCGATCTAAATGACAACGCAGGTTCAGGACAAGAAAAAGAGCTGGTAAACGGAATAATTCAGAATATCCCGTATCAGTAACAACCTTGTTTAGAAGGTGAAGTCAACACCAATGGTTGGCAGTAACGGCAACTGATCAATGCGCTCTCCTGTAACACGGTCGATATAGAAGACGTTTGCTCGATTATAGGCGTTTGTTACACCGGCATTCAACTCCAGTCCCGACTTGTTGTTGAGTTTGATTGTCTTCTTCACGTTAATGTCCAGACGGTGATAGAAAGGCAAGCGTCCTCCATTCAATTCCGCATATTGCACGCTGAGGAATTGACTATTGTTGGTCACGTAGTCGAGGCTAATACCCTGTGAAACGCTCTGCCCATTGTAAAACCCTTGTGTCTGAGTAAATGGCAAACCGCTTCCCAAATTCCAACGCATAGAGAGCTCGTATGATTTATTATCACCAAACAAGTAAGTACCAATTAAGTTAAGATTATGTCGGCGATCAAACACTGGGGAATAGTATTGAAAGCCATCCCAGCGCTGAACTTTTGCCAGTGAATAAACAATGTTGAGATAATAGGATTTGTCCTCATACTTTAAGACGAGGTCTGTTCCATACGCATTGCCGGTCTCAATTACATAGTCACGCGTGAGCTCCTCCGGTTTGTCGTTATTCTGTCCGAAATCATTTTCGAAAATCTTGTTGCGGTTGATGTTTGTCTGCTGATTAAAGCGCTTATAATAACTTTCTACATTTAGGTTCCAGCGTTCAGAAATATCAAACTCAAAACCGATTACCAAGTGCTTGGCAGTTTGCAGCACGTTCTTTACTTGTTGGTTGGTGGGAGTGCGACCAAAGGACAACCCATCACCAATTCCGCCTACCAACTCGCCAAGGGAAGTGACTGCCTGACCATCTGCCTGAATAGCCGGGTCGCCGGTAAATTCGTTTTGCAAATCTTCCGGGCTGGCCAAGAATCCGTAGAACAGGTTGACCACATCACGGTCGCTATTGGTTGCCATCAAGTTTTGAGTGTACTTTCCGGTAGCTCCCTTCACACGGAAGCGCTCGTTTACTTTGTACTTCACACCCAGTCTCGGTTCGGGTGAGAATACACTCAGCGTTCCATAATACTGGAATCGTATGCTGGGTTCCACTACCCAGCTACCGCGATTGATTTTGTAGTCAAAAAATGTGTTGAGTTCTGTCGTATTCTGAGTGACTTGAACGATTTGCTGATTGTCGAGGAGAGCAAATGTTTTGTAATCTGTTGAAAAACCCACTACTTCTACCCCGTACTTCAATACGTCATTCTTAATTCCGTATTTAAAGTCAAGCCCGAAGTTGAAGCTATTGATTTTGCTGATGCGATCGGGGTTGTTTTCCTCGCTCATCACAATCTCGTATTCACTTCTAGCGAAATTACCGCTGATGAGAACAGCAGAGCTGGAGGGCACTACCACGAAGTTACCTCCGCCACCGGTGTTCTTCCAATTAAGCGACGCGAGGTTTTTGTAGCTGGTCACTCCGTCGTTGAAGTTAAATCCGAATGCGTTGAACTTGGAACCGTTCGAACCGCTGAACGACACCTTTCCATAGATATCGGTGTAGTTGAAGGGCAAGCCGTTACCTTCATTGACGTAGGGGTACAAGAGCTTGGAGCTTCGGTCGAGATAGGAGTTTTTAGCTGACAACACATACGAAATACCGCTACCGTTCTCACGAAGTTTTCGCAGCGGTCCTTCAATCTGAATTTTGGCACCAAACGGGTTCAGTCCAACGTGTCCGTCTATTTCACGCTTGTTTCCATCGCGCGTTGTGATGTCCATGATGGAAGAAATTCTTCCGCCGAATTGTGCGCTATAACCTCCGGTATAAACGTCTGCATTCGCAATAATGTCAGTGTCAAAAACGGAGAAAAGACCAATGGAGTGGAATGCGTTGTAGACAATCATACCATCAAGCAGTACCTTATTTTGAACGGGCGACCCGCCACGAACATAGATCTGCCCACCCTGGTCACCGGTACTAATGAAACCCGGCAGAGTAGTGAGTGCTTGAGCCAGATCAGGCGCGCCACCAACACTTGGTATGCGCTTAATGTCCTTAGCTCGCATCGACTCGACTGAAATATTCACATTGTTTTTCTGAGCACTCCCCTTATCAGTAATCTCAACTTCGTTCATCACTACATCATCCTTCTGCAGAAAGTAATTGCGCGCAACCACTTTTGCGCCTGATATGTCAATTGCATCGCGGACCTCCTTAAAACCAAACTGATTAATAACCAACGTATAACTACCATCCGGAATTTTGGTTAGCGTATAGAATCCGTTCTCATCCGTTTGTGTACCGTAGGCAGTGCCATCCAATCCAACCAATATGAATATTACCGGCTGCCCTGTTTCCTGGTCTTTCACAAAGCCACGGATCGTTCCTTGCTGTGCTGAGGCCATGCTTGCTAAAAGCAAGAATGTGGACAACAGTATTGCACGGGTAATGGTTAGAGTCTTCATAAACTAAAAATTGAGAACGCGAATGTAAGGAAGTGTACAATTGAACGGGTAATCCCCCTATTGCAGTACCTTCGTAGGTATGAGCGAAGCAGTCATACCCTATCTCAGTCAAATACCTTTACTCAGTCACAGCCTGTTTCTCCAAAAACTAGAGGCACAGCTTGCAAAGGACCTATATCCGGTTGATTGGGGAGAGTTGACAGCTGAGCCAACTCCGGTCGGCATAGTCAATCGACTTTACGCCGTTGTACTGCAACTAATTCAAGAACACAACAGCAGCCTCGGACAAGTGTTGTATCGCATCGATATTCCAGAAGGAAAAATTCGAAGTATGATGTCGTCAACCCCAGCTGCAGAAAGGGTTTCGGTATTGGCAGGCGAAATTTTGGACCGGGAAGCAAAAAAAGTATGGTTGCGCATGCACTTTAGTCAACATGTCTGATACGCAGAAGGCGGATCAAAAAGCAAAAAAGGTGGTTTATTGAAAGGTGCGCGCTACCTTCGCGTGCCAATTCAATTTCAAAGTCAGAATGGACCCACATTCATACCTCGCCAACAGCGATATCAATGCAATAGAGTCGCTCTATCAGCAATACAAAAGCAACCCCCAATCAGTAGATAGCTCCTGGCAGCGCTTCTTTGAAGGTTTCGAATTTCAGAGAGCTGAGTTTGCTCCGCTTCCGGGCGGGGAAGGACTGGGAGGTGTGGTTAGTTCCGAGGTAATCAAAGAGTTTAAGGTTATCAATCTGATCAACGGCTATCGTCAGCGCGGCCACCTGTTTACGGAAACGAATCCTGTTCGGGAACGTCGCAAGCACCAGCCGACACTCGCTTTAGAAAATTTCGGGCTCAGTGATCAAGATCTTGACACAGTATTTCAGGCCGGTAATGAAGTAGGGTTGGGCCCTTCAAAACTGCGTGACATTCTTGCGCATCTCAACAACAGCTATTGTAAGCATATCGGTATAGAATACATGTATGTGCGCAATCCGGAACGCATTGAGTGGCTGCGAGAGCGCATTGAAGCCGTCAAGAAACCTTCATTTTCATCCGAAGAAAAGAAACAATTTCTGGAGATGGCCAGCAAGGCCTCTCTATTTGAACAATACATACATCGCAAGTTTGTAGGCGCCAAGCGATTCAGTGTGGAAGGCTGCGAAGCGATGGTACCTGCCATGGACTATATGGTTCGCTTAGGTGGCGATATGGGGGTAAAAGAGTTTGTGATTGGTATGGCACACCGCGGCCGCCTCAACATTCTCACCAACATCATGGGTAAGCCCCAAGAGCAAGTGTTTGCAGAGTTCGAAGGGCTCGAGTTTGAAGACTCTGACAATTTCGACGGTGACGTAAAATATCACTACGGCTATTCAAACGACGTTACAACGGCGGGCGGCAATCAAGTACATTTAACACTTTGCCCCAACCCCTCGCACCTAGAGGCCGTGAATCCGGTAGTGGAAGGACTTTCACGGGCTAAAATTGATCACTATCTGCAAAGCGAAGACAAGATTGTACCCGTGCTCGTGCATGGTGACGCAGCAATAGCGGGTCAGGGTATCATGTACGAAATTGTTCAAATGGCATTGCTCGATGGCTACCGCACCGGCGGAACCGTACACATCGTGACTAACAATCAGGTTGGATTTACCACCAACTATCTCGACGCTCGATCATCAACCTACTGCACAGATGTCGCAAAAACGACGCTGTGTCCGGTTTTCCACGTCAATGCAGATGATGTGGAAGCGGTAATTGAAACCATGAAAATTGCGTTGGAATACCGCATGAAGTTTCACATGGACGTATTCATCGACTTGTTGGGGTACCGCAAATACGGCCATAACGAAGGCGATGAACCCAAGTTTACTCAGCCCTCGCTTTATAAGTTAATCGCTTCCCACCCTTCGCTTCGCGAGATTTACATGAATCAGCTAATCGCAGAAGGCACCATCGACCAAGCGTTTGCCGATGGCTTAAAATCAGGCTTCGAGGCGATGCTCGACACCAAACTCGAGATTGCGAAGAGCATGAAGATGGCACACGTAAAGCACTTCATGGAAGAAACGTGGAAGGGATTTACGAAGGCCACGGAAGAAGACATGGCTGCTCCGGTTAAAACGCAATTCGACGAAAAGAAACTGAAGTCCATAGCGACCTCCATAAGTACACTGCCTTCAGGCGAAAAGTATATAGCCAAGACAGCCAAAGTTTTTGCCGATCGTTTGAAAATGATTGAGGAAAACAAACTGGATTGGGCCATGGGTGAATTGCTGGCATACGGCACCTTGCTCGAAGAAGGTCATCCGGTGCGAGTGAGCGGACAAGACGTTGAGCGCGGCACCTTCTCGCATCGTCATGCGGTGGTGAAGACCGATGAAGACCAGGAGAAGGAAATTATTACGCTCAACAGCATCAGCCCTAAGCAAGCGAAGTTTACCGTCTACAATTCATTGCTCAGCGAGTATGGTGTACTGGGATTCGATTATGGTTATGCCTTCGGAACTCCACACGGATTGACCATTTGGGAAGCACAGTTTGGTGATTTCAATAACGGTGCACAAATCATGATTGACCAGTTCATTTCGGCAGCCGAAGACAAGTGGCGCACCATGAATGGTATCACACTGTTCCTTCCTCACGGCTACGAAGGACAGGGAAGCGAACACAGCTCGGCACGACTTGAACGTTTCTTGCAATTGTGTGCTGAACTGAATATGCTGGTTTGTAATCCGACCACACCCGCCAATCATTTCCATTTGATTCGCCGTCAAGTTCGTGCTTCGTATCGTAAGCCGCTTGTAGTTATGACGCCGAAGAAATTGTTGCGCTATCCGAAAGCAGTATCGACACTTCAGGAAATGGCGAAAGGTCAATTCCAGGAAATCATCAACGATACAACCGTAAAAGCGAAAGATGTGAAGACCCTTGTGCTCTGTTCAGGCAAGGTGTATTACGATATTCTGGAGCAAAAAGAAAAGCGTCAGACAGGCGCTGACATGGCGGTTGTTCGTTTGGAACAACTCTATCCGTTACCGGAAGAACAACTCCGAAAAATCGTTGCAGAATACAGCCAAATCAAACAGATTGTTTGGGCGCAGGAAGAGCCTGAAAACATGGGGGCCTGGACCTACATGCTGCGTGCGCTGCGTGATTTGAATCTTGAAGTGATTGCACCACCGGCATCCGCATCGCCTGCCGCTGGTTCACCGAAGGTTCATGAGAAGAGAATGAATGCGATGATGGAGCGGTTGTTTAGTCATTCCGCAGTCAAAGCTTGATTGCCGCAATTTCCGTTGCGAATGACATGTAATTTTCCGAAGCATTGAAGTGCGCTGTGTAGTGTTCACGCGCATTTCTGCGCATGAGCAAGCGTATCTTTCTGTCATCCATCAAAGTCATCAAGGCAGTATCTATCTGTTTATCGGAAAATGTAACCGGAAGACTTAAGCCGTTGTAGCCGTCAATAACTATTTCCGGAACACCATAGACGGAAGTTGCAATAACCGGTATTCCGTGAGATATGGCCTCCATGATGGAAACCGGCAGACCTTCGACGATACTCAGATTGACGAAACAGTGTACAACCTCATTCTTGTAAAACTCTCTTATATCGTGGTTAGTAGTTTGTCCGCGACATTCGAAACGCACGTACTCGGAGGTAATGGAGTTATGTGCTTGTTGACGCATTGGGCCATCACCGAAGTGAATCCATCGCACCTCGCGGTTCAATCGTGAGAGCGATTCTCCCAGCAAATGAATGCGCTTGTTATCATCAATACCTGAGCAGGTTACTATGGTGAAAACTTCGCCATTCGACTCAGGCCCCATACCAAAATCAGCAACACCCAAATAAGAAATCCTACATCGCTTGGAATCGACACCTCGATTAACAAGGTGGTCATGTCCATGTTTCGAAATGGAATAGATTACCGACGCACTTCTCTCCTTGAGGCATCTAAAAGGCGGCACTGCATGTTCTTGTCGCAACAAGCCCCAATTTTCATGATACAAATCAACAGAGTGTGCGCGGGTTATGAAGCCATCAATCTGATTACGTTGCTTGAGAATTGACAAGCACAACGCAGATGCACTCATCCAGTACGAATAATACAAGACCTCACCTCTTGCAACTCCCTGTCGTTCTTGCCAAGCCATAAGCGTATTGCCTAACGCCCACTGTGTTGCAAAGGCAGAATAGAATCTTCGCCATGCTTTCACCTGATACCATTTTCGTTTTGAGCCTATCAACTCGCGGAAAAATGATAACACAAATGGAAGAACTACTTTATAACGTGACGCCGGGATAAAACTCTGATTCAAATCGATTACCTCTACACCCGGGGGTAAATCAAAACAAATGGTATCGTTCTTACGATAATGATCGTGGGGGTATATAAAGACCTTTTCGAATTTCGTGGTCAGCGCCTCGAGTTCATGAGCAACATATTGCTCACGATATTGAAACGGAAATTGTTTTGTTAGAAGAACTAGGTGCTTCATGCGAAAGGCCGAAAATAAGCAGAAAGCGTGAAGCTATCCCTCGCGTTTGCCGTATGCCAAGGCATGTGAATTTCAGCTCAAAAAACCTACAACTTATGGTGATATTTCATGAATTCTAATGCAGATTTGCGGTGGCTTTTGGAACTCTCTTTTTTTTAAAAGCCGCAAACTTGATTTGACATGTCTAAAATTGAAGTAAAAGTTCCCTCTCCGGGCGAGAGCATCAGCGAAGTAATTATTGCCAACTGGTTGGTAAAAAACGGCGACTACGTTGAGAATGGTCAGGTAATGGCCGAGATCGACAGCGACAAAGCAACTCTCGAGTTGGCGGCCGAAGCCAGCGGCAGCATTCAAATCATAGCACAAGCGGGCGACACGGTTGCGGTTGGCGGCGTGGCATGCATCATCGATACGGCCGCTGCAAAACCGGCTGGCGCTCCTGCGGCTCCTGTGAAAAAAGAAGAACCTAATGCAGCAGCGGCAGCACCTGCGCCCAAAGCGGCTGAGAAAGCTCCGGCTGCTTCATACGCCAGCGGCAC
>CANIAA010000020.1 GCA_947465255.1 Flavobacteriales bacterium
CCTCTGCACGACTATCAAGATTTTTTCGCAATTCCTGCTCATCTGTGTAGTACTCGTAGTACAAACTTCCTGTTGGCGAAGCAAGGGATGTATCCTCTTTCAGCAACAAGAATCCATTATCGAGTAACTGCTCATTATTCAACAACCAAACGGCCTTGTTGTAATCGTAGTTGTTAGCGTACTTGTGATGATGAATGATGGCGTTGTAATCATACAGCGCATTGAAAAGCTTATCTATCCGGAAACCCTCGGGTAAATACACCTTCGACACATTGCGGCAGCCTAGTCCGAAGTATGCGAAAACATCACGACCCAATGCCTTTAATTCTTCCTCTGTCTCTCTTCCGTTGATGATGGCCACGCTTGTTCGGCTCTTTCGAATAATATGAGGCAAATGCCCGAAATACTGCTCGAAATAGCGTGAGGTATTATTGCTTCCCGTGGCAATTATGGCCTCCATATCCTTCATCAGTCCGGCGGCATATACCAGCTGTCTATCCACCGATTCGTCAAGACGTGTAAGAATTTTAAGCAATGCCGGCATCAGCATGTTATCGTCGGAGGAAAGCTTTACGCAAGCGATGTGCCCGCTCAATAATACACTCAAAACATCGTGCAAGCCAACCAGCGGAAGATTTCCGGCGCAAATCACACCAACCCTTCTGGGTGTTACAACATCATTCCAGCTATAGCCTTGAAGCCATTGCCCAATACGATCGCTGGTTAGTTCCTCGCTCCAAGCGAACAAAGCCCTTCGAATATTGTTCTCTGTGAACCATCCATTGTGATGAATATGCGTTTCGATAATTCGGTTCAGCTCTTCGAACTCTTCCGCTGTTACTCCCGACTCATAGCCGGGCCAAGTTGCACCGGTGCCTAGGGCACCGAAAATTCGACCCCACTGATCGATTGCACGAATTCGATATTCCGATGGTTTAAGCATACTTCACAAGGTGTTATTTTTGTGCCGCAAAATTAGAAAGTATAGACCATGGCTATCATGATTACCGACGAATGCATCAACTGTGGTGCATGCGAACCTGAATGTCCTAACCACGCTATCTACGAGGGAGGCGCCGAATGGAAGTATTCCGAAGGCACGGGCCTGCGTGGGATTTTCAATCCGCTCGGTAAGTCGGAAGAAATCGATGCCGACTCTAACCAAACGCCGGTTAGCATGGATGTTTATTACATCGTTTCAGACAAATGCACCGAATGTGTTGGCTTCCATGATGAGCCGCAATGCGCCGCTGTTTGCCCGGTTGACTGCTGTGTAGACGACCCGGCCCACCGCGAAACCGAGGAGCAACTCAAGGCCAAGAAAGAATTCATGCACTTGTAAGATTATCGAACGATAATCTCATCACAGAACAACCAGGAAGGCTCGCCCGGAGCATCATGCCATTCAGGGCAAACGCCGTGATTGGTGGCAATCATTTTCACATATCGTGCTTTCTCGTTGATTCTTTTGAGCACGAAAGGCTCGAAGAATTCTCCCGGAGCTTTCTCGTCTGTTTTGCCTTCAACACGCCCTGCTGACTTCCAATCTTTGCCATTTTCACTAACAAAATACTCTACCGATTTAGGAAGAAAAATCCATGCATTGCCATACATGAACCAACGTGTCTCCAGTTCATGAATTTCCGTTGACGTTCCCAAATCAATTAACGCGTCCATATCCTTTCCCTGAACCGCCTGCCATGCCCCATCGCGGAAATTATTGGATCCCAACCGGCCATCTACCAGCGCCTTTGCACCACCGCCTGTATACCATGGCGAGGGTTCATAGAAAAGTTGAAGAGAATCGTCCATTGCCATGTGAGGTTCAAACCACCACATCATGGGCTCTGTGTAACGCATATCACTCAATGTTGCTTCTGCCATTAAGAGCGTGGGTCGATCGAGCAAAATAGGACCGGTATATTTCAAAATCTTGTCGCCCGGTCTGTTTCCCATCGGAGCTAGTGAGAAGGTAACCTCCACTTGCTCAAATGCAGGCTTCAATTCAACCTGTAAGGCATTCTCCTTTCGTGTTGCGGTCATCTTCACCGGTACTTTCGGAAAACCCGGTGAAATGCCGAGAGCTCTTAAACGCGCATAGTGGCCTTCCACGCGCTTATTAAAGGCAGAATAGTTACGCTGTTCCGGGTACGTCCACAACACCTCTGATAGTGCCAGGAGTCGCGGAAACACTTTGCTATCGACCGTTTCCTGGGGTACATGCTCCGTCCACATGTTGCATTCACCACCTCGAATGTGACTGGACTCGGCAATGGAAAGTGAAGCCGGTATCGGATTGAAATTGTATACCTCCTCCATATCGGTGGAGCTAAGGCCATAATCAAAGTAGCAATGGCTGGTGGGCGACATGATCACGTTATGTCCGGCCTTGGCAGCTTGCTCCCCGCCTTCCATGCCCCTCCAGCTTTGGATCATGGCATCGGCAGGAATTCCTCCTTCCAGAATTTCGTCCCAGCCAATGATGCGCTTACCCTTGCTCTGCAGAAAAGTTGCTATACGCTCAATGAAATACGTTTGAAGTTCTGCCTCATCTTTCAGCTTTTCTTGCCTGAGTCTGCGCTGGCATTTTTCACACTGTTCCCAGCGAAACTTCGGCGCTTCATCGCCTCCTATATGGATGTAAGGGGAAGGAAACAACTCACATACTTCAGACAGGACATTTTCCAAAAACTCAAATGTGTATTCATCACCTGCGCAATAAATGTCTTTGAATACACCCCATTCATTTTCCACATGAATGGACTCTTGCGTGCAACTCAATGCCGGATAAGCGGCAATGGCCGCGCTAGAATGTCCGGGTAATTCAATTTCAGGTATAACCGTGATGTGACGCGATGCTGCATACGCCACTATTTCTTTTATCTGATCCTTTGTATAAAAACCACCATACTTCGTTCCGTCCTTTTCCGTGCGCCAGGCACCAACCTCAGTCAGTAATGGATACTTATCAATTTGAATGCGCCAGCCCTGATCTTCGGTAAGGTGCCAGTGCAGCACATTCATTTTGTAGTACGCAAGCACATCGATGTAATTCTTGATGAATTCAACCGACATAAAATGCCGACAACAGTCGAGCAATAGGCCCCGATGCGTGAATTTAGCGCCATCTTGAATAAGCATCGTAGAAAGCTGCAGTGGCAGCTTCAGTTTCTTCTGCTCTGCCTCGACAGGCAGCAGCTGTCGAATGGTTTGAATCCCGTAAAAAACTCCTTCGTCAAATTCAGCATTGATGAGAATTCCTTTGGGCGTAATGTTCATTCGATAACGAGAGCGATCAGCCTGCAGAGCACGTTTGCGCAAAGAATCCGGCAAACTCTTCAAACTCTCTTCAGTTAGATCGCTTCCCTTCTTAGATGCACTTAAGGCGATAAAATTCTCCGCTGGCATTGCGCTCATATCGACCACCTGAAATGTTTTACCGCAAGCTTCAAACAGCCACTGCGCTAAAAAATCTGCCTCGCCCTTGGCTGCTCGATTCGCAGCAATAACCGTTTGCTCGGTGAGCACAAACTGAGACTTTCCAACATTCCATTGATCGGGCTGCGGAATGACATTCAACTGCGCCGTCATGAAGGTCGGCATGAAAAGAAGGATTAGAGAAAGGACAAATAATCGAATCATCTTCTTACTATTGGTTCAAAAGGTTATAAGTATGTATAGCAGCCAAAGCAGCCGTTTCAGTGCGAAGCCTGGCGCTTCCCAGGCTGACGCTCAAAAAGTCAACGTTATGTGCTGCCAACACTTCTGACTCCGAAAAATCGCCTTCGGGACCGATGGCAATGCAGACGGTTGAGCGAGCCGGCGAGGAACTGATGGTATCAGAGTTTTGCATACCGAAAGATGAAATACCTCCCATCAATTGTAATTGAAAAGAATCTCGGAGCGATGTTCGTGGAAGGTGATCCATACAATGAGCAATGAAACGCCGCTCGCTGTTGACTTGCTTCAGCCAATCGTGAAATTCAACCATTTCATTGATGCGAGGCAAATAGGTTCTTTGCGACTGCTTCAGCGCGGCAATGGCCACACGATTGATGCGATCTATTGAGTTTCGAGAGCGCTCAGAATGGGCACATTGTATCAAACTGATTTCACCAACACCCAACTCCACAGCTTTCTCCACCAACCACTCAATGCGATCAGCGTTTTTCGTTGGAGCAATGCCCAGATGCAGGGGTATGTAAGAATCATGTGAATCCAAATCTTGCATTACACGCGCAGAAACCCTATGCTTTTCAATCGCCAGCTCTGCCAAGAATAACGCACCTTGCCCATTCGTCAGTTCAATTCGATCGCCGGACTTTAAACGCAAGGCCTTCGAAATATGAGTCGCTTCCGATGAATCGAACTCTACACTTTCATTCAATGCTGCCTGACTATGATAAAAAAAGGTTGTGCTCATTTTTTCAAAAATCGAGTATAGGCCAGCAGCGCACCAGCATACGGTTCTCTGAAATTCCAGTTACCCACGCCTGTAAGGGTAACCGCTGAATATTTACCCAAACGTAAACCCGCTTCCACCTGAAACGGAACCCCCAGCGTTAACCCCGTGATGTATTCATTCTCATAGTCTGCCTTCCGACAATATTGCCTTACATTCAATCCGAAACCAACCGAGCCCGTTACATACCACTTCCTGCCTCCCCAGCCATCGCCCCAAAGCACCCCCAATTCTGACAATTTATTATGTCTTTCAGTGCACGAATCGTTATCGGCCATCCAAAGCTCTTGCGTGAATGCCCCGCGCACTTGCACCAGAGAACCTTCACCGCGCTTGGAGTATGTTACCATGCCTTGCCAGGACCAATAATCGGATGAATTGATACCGCCACCCACACTTACCCATCTGCTACCCCTCAGCGGATTGTCTTCATACTGCGCCGACGCCCCCACAGAAGCCATGATAAAGCAAAAAAACAAACCACTATTTATCAATCCTTTAAACATAAATCAAAGTTCCGGCGTGTCAATTTTACGTCTGCAATAACGAAGTTTATGCAGGTTGTTTTGACATTGAAAATCTTTTTTTTCCATACTGACCTGTTTTTCATAAACCAAGCTGTACATTTGCAGCCCTAAAATCAATACTTGTTAACCGGGTTTCGTACCCTACAAACAAAAAAACATGGCAGTAAAACTCAGACTTCAACGTCACGGTAAGAAAGGAAGCCCTTTCTACCACATTGTAGCAGCAGACTCACGTTCACCACGCGATGGTAAGTTCATTGAGCGCATTGGTAGCTACAATCCAAACACAAACCCGGCTACTATCCAGCTGGATAATTCAAAGGCCATTCAGTGGCTCAACAATGGTGCACAACCAACAGATACTGTGCGCGCCATGCTGAGCTACACCGGTGTTCTTTACCGTCAGCACCTCCAAAAGGGTGTGTTGAAGGGTGCGTTCTCGCAAGAAGAAGCCGACAAGCGTTTTGAAGCTTGGTCTGCCGATAAGAGCAACAAAGTTCAAGGCAAAAAAGATCGCTTGGCTAAAGAAAAGAACGACAACCTCAGCAAGATGATGAAGCATGAGCGCGAAGTAAACGAAAACCGTCTCAAGGCTATCACTGCTGCTGCTGAAGCGGCAAGCGCAAGTGCAAATGCTGTTGAAGCGCCAGCTACAGAGGCTCCGGCCGAAGAAGCTCCGGCTGCTGAAGAAGCAGGCGACAACGCTGAAGCATAATTTATTTGACATTCCTTAAAGCCACTCTACGGAGTGGCTTTTTTTTTAATGCATAGAACCATGACAACCCTTCCCGACAAAAAAGAACTTCATGCCATCGGTTATTTCTCGAAACTGCATGGTTACAAAGGAGAACTGACAGCCGCCCTTGATACGGGTGACATACACGATTACGAAGACCTGGAAATTCTATTCCTCGACCTGAAAGGAACCCTCGTCCCATATTTCGTAGAATTATTGGAATACAAGACCAACACGGCAGCCAAAGTGAAACTCGAAGGCATTGATACCGAGGAAAAAGCCAAGGCACTGGTGAAGTCTACGATCTACATCAAACGAAGCGACATGAGCGCACCTGATACCGATCGTGCCGCTTTGCACGCTATTACGGGCTATAAGGTGTTCGATGCTGAACATGGTGATATTGGTGTAGTAGACCACATCGAAGAATCGCCCAATAACCCACTCCTCATCATTCACAACGGAAAGAAGGAAATTCTGCTGCCCTTGAACGGCGATTTCTTCGAGTCGATTGATCACGAAAAACGCGAGGTTCACATTGATGCTCCGGAAGGCCTGATTGACTTCTACCTAAGTCAATAATTGCTTTTCTTCGGTTTCAATATCTTTTGCAAAACTTCACTACGCATCCCGCATGAACGACGGTTGAAATCGACGTACATTCGCGCCCGAACAAAAAACTTCTGATAACGATGAGCAAAGTTTTCGATCTCGATATGATTAAGGCCGTATACAGTCGCTTTCCGCAGCGTGTGGAAGCAGCGCGCAGTATAACCGGCAAACCCCTAACCCTTACCGAAAAAATCTTATACACGCACCTGTGGAGCGGTGACGCAAACACGGCCTTCGAACGCGGCAAAAGCTATGTAGATTTTGCTCCTGACCGTGTGGCCATGCAAGATGCAACTGCGCAAATGGCATTGCTTCAATTTATGCAAGCGGGTCGCAAAAAAGTAGCCGTGCCCAGCACCGTGCATTGCGACCACCTTATTCAAGCCCGTGTTGGCTCTACCCAGGATTTGAGCGACGCGCTGAATAAGAACAACGAAGTATTCAACTTCCTCTCTTCCATTTCGAATAAATACGGAATTGGATTTTGGAAGCCCGGTGCGGGTATCATTCACCAGGTAGTGCTGGAAAACTATGCATTCCCCGGCGGTATGATGATCGGAACAGATTCGCACACGGTGAATGCCGGCGGACTAGGCATGGTAGCCATTGGTGTGGGTGGTGCCGACGCCATGGACGTTATGGCCGGAATGGCCTGGGAACTGAAGTTTCCGAAGCTTATCGGTATCAAGCTGACTGGAAAGCTCAACGGCTGGTGCTCTGCAAAAGACGTGATTTTAAAAGTAGCCGGTATTCTCACCGTTAAGGGTGGAACAGGTTGCATCGTAGAATATTTTGGTGAAGGCGCAAAGTCCCTTTCCTGCACAGGTAAAGGAACTATCTGCAACAT
Source organism: Flavobacteriales bacterium (assembly GCA_947465255.1). Lineage (GTDB taxonomy): Bacteria > Bacteroidota > Bacteroidia > Flavobacteriales_D > Sanyastnellaceae > JAIBBG01. Next base: position 7,185 of record CANIAA010000020.1, read on the forward strand.
GGGCGCTGAAATCGGAGCGACCACTTCGACTTTTGGTTACGACGAAAGTATGGAACGCTACCTGCGTTCAACCGGTCGCCCGGAAGTGGCTGATTTGGCCAACTCCATTCGTGAGCACCTCACAGGCGACGCTGAAGTATATGCAAACCCTGAGATGTATTTTGATCAGGTCATCGAAATTAATTTGAGCGAACTGGAGCCACACCTGAATGGTCCATTCACTCCCGATTTGGCAACACCTATTTCGAAAATGAAAGAAGAGGCCGCCAAAAACAACTGGCCAACGAAAGTTGAAGTTGGCTTGATCGGTTCTTGCACCAATTCGTCTTACGAAGACATTGCGCGCTCAGCTTCATTGGCCAAGCAAGTTATTGCCAAAAATCTGAAGGCCAAAGCTGAGTTTAGTATTACACCGGGCAGTGAAGTAGTTCGCTATACAATCGAGCGCGATGGTTTCATCGACACGTTCAACGAAATGGGTGCAACTGTATATGCCAATGCATGCGGACCATGTATTGGTATGTGGGCACGCGTGGGTGCTGATAAAAAGGAAAAAAACACCATCGTCCACTCGTTCAACCGCAACTTCCAGAGCCGCAACGACGGCAATCCAAACACACTTGCATTTGTAGCATCGCCTGAGCTGACAACTGCTTTGGCAATTGCGGGTGATCTCACTTTCAATCCGATTACCGACACTCTGGTAAATGAAAAAGGTGAGCAGGTGAAACTCGATCCGCCGACAGGTGACGAGCTACCTACCAAAGGTTTCGACGCAAAAGATCCGGGCTACCAAGCCCCCGCTGAGGATGGCAGCAGCGTTGAAGTAAATGTTGCAACTGACAGTGAGCGATTGCAATTGCTCGCACCATTTTCAGACTGGGACGGACAAAACATCACTGGTGCACGCGTGCTCATCAAAGCTAAAGGTAAGTGTACCACCGACCACATCTCGATGGCAGGTCAGTGGTTGCGTTTCCGTGGTCACCTTGACAACATTGCCAACAACACACTCATTGGTGCTACAAACTTCTTCAATGGTGCTCAAAACAGCGTGAAGAATCAGCTCACGGGCGCTTACGATGAAGTTCCTAAAGTTCAACGTGCTTACAAAGCTGCGGGCGTTCCTACGCTCGTGGTTGGTGACCAGAACTATGGTGAAGGTTCATCACGCGAGCACGCAGCCATGCAACCCCGCCACTTGGGCGTTCGCGCCATCCTCGTAAAATCATTTGCGCGTATTCACGAAACTAACCTGAAGAAGCAAGGTATGCTGGCACTCACCTTCAGCAATGAAGCCGACTACGATAAGATTCAGGAAAACGATGTAGTGAACTTCGTTGACCTCGTTTCATTTGCGCCCGATAAGCCGCTGCATCTCGAGTTGGTTCATGAAGACGGCTCGAAAGAAACGATCGCCGTCAATCACACTTACAATGCACAGCAAATTGAGTGGTTTAAGGCCGGTGGTGCGTTGAACCTAATTCGTAAGGGTCTGGTTCAATAATTCTATCCAATCAAGCATATTCAAAAAAGCCCCGGAATCGGGGCTTTTTTCATGCGTATATAATCCGAAGGAACAGCTCCAACTATTCCGCCCTAAGCGTTTCAACCTTATTTTCGCGGCATGACTCCCGCAAAACAACGCACCCTAAAAACGGCCATTACCCTTACCGGAGTTGGCTTGCATACAGGTTCTATCGTTAATGTGCACATTCTTCCGGCACCTGAGAATCATGGTTACGTTTTTCAGCGCATGGATTTGGAGGGGCAACCCACCATACCTGCTGACTGCGACTTGGTTGTAAGCACCCAGCGTGGCACTACTCTCGAATACAAAGGAGCACGAGTACACACCACTGAACATATTCTGGCAGCGATCTATGGCTGCATGATTGATAATGCAATTGTTCAGCTCGATGGACCGGAAGTACCTATCATGGATGGTAGCGCGAAACTTTTCGTTGATGCAATTCTTGCGGCCGGTATTGTGGAGCAAGATGCGGAAAGAAAGTATCTCGTTTTGAATGAGAACATAGCATACGAAGACAAAGAGAAAAATGTTGAAATGCTCGCAGTACCCACCAATGGAGGGGAATTTCGACTTACCGTAATGGTTGATTATAACTCACCGGTACTAGGAACGCAACATGCTCACATGTATGAGCTAGACCATTTCAATGAAGAGATTGCAAGCTGCAGAACGTTTGTGTTTTTGGGTGAGCTTGCCGTTCTCGCAAAGAACGGACTCATCAAAGGTGGAAGTCTTGACAACGCCATTGTTCTGGCTGAACGCGTTTACAGTGATTCAGAAATAAAGGAAATCCTCAAACAACTCGGGCGAGAAAACCTTGACGTGCGCGTTGAAGGAATGGGCGTGTTAAATACGGTGAAACTTCAATTCGAAAATGAACCTGCACGTCACAAGCTGTTGGATATTGTGGGCGACTTGGCCTTGACCGGCCGATTTATTCGCGGACACATTCTCGCCGCCAGGCCCGGTCATTTCGGAAATGTCGAGTTTGCCAAGATCCTGAAAGGCCTTGCGAAGAAGCAAAAAGATGCAGCACCAACTTTTGATATTTTCAAAAAGCCTCTTTACGACATTAACGACATTGCGAAGATGCTTCCGCATCGTTATCCGTTTTTGTTAGTCGATAAAATTCTGGAAATGAACGAGACCAGCATTGTGGGAATCAAAAACGTCACGATGAATGAACCTTTCTTCCAGGGCCATTTCCCGGGAAACCCTGTAATGCCGGGGGTATTACAAGTAGAAGCCATGGCACAAGTAGGAGGTATTTACGCGCTTTCTCAAGTAGAAGACCCCGAGAATTATAGTACCTATTTCATGAAAATAGATGGCGTCAAATTCAAGCAGAAAGTGTTACCAGGCGATACCATCATTTTCAAATTAACGCTGGAAAGCCCGATTAGAAGAGGCTTGGTAAACATGAGAGGTGTTGCCTACGTGAACGGCAAAGAGGCCTGTGAAGCACTCATGCTTGCTCAGGTAGTGCGCGACCGCGTTGCAAAAGAAACCACACAAGAAGCTACCGCATGAACATCCTAAACCAGATCCACCCTAATGCCCGAATCGGTAGCAACGTTGAAATTGGCGCTTTTACAACCATAGCCGGAGATGTAGAAATCGGAGAAGGCACCTGGATTGGACCGAATGTAACGATCATGGATGGTGCGCGCATCGGCAAGCACTGCCGCATATTTCCCGGCGCAGTCATTTCAGCGATACCACAAGACCTCAAGTTCGAGGGCGAAGAGACCACGGCTGAAATAGGCGACTACACCACCATTCGAGAGTGCTGCACCATCAATCGGGGAACTAAAGACAAATTCAAAACCTCCGTGGGCAGTCATTGCCTGCTAATGGCCTATGTGCACATAGCACATGATGCCTCCGTAGGCAATCATTGTGTAATTGCAAACAGTGCCAACATTGCGGGGCACGTAGACATTGAAGATTGGGTCATCATTGAAGGAGTGGTAGCCATTCAGCAATTCGTTCGCATTGGCCAACATGCATTCATCGCCGGCGGAAGCTTAGTTCGTAAGAACGTACCGCCCTATGTCAAAGCAGCGCGTGAACCATTGAGTTATGCCGGTGTAAATACGGTGGGCTTGCGTCGCAGAGGCTTCGATAACGAGGTCATCGCTCATATAGAAGATGTGTATCGTATGATTTATGTGCACAACAGCAACATGAGCAGAGCAATGCATGCCGCTGAACTCGAACTGCCCAACACCGAGCACAAACAGATCATACTCGAGTTCATTCGAGCGAGCGACAAAGGAATTATTCGCGGACCACAAGGACTCTAAACTATTGAAGGTTCTATTAGATCATATTTCCAAACGCTTCCAAAAGCAATGGATTTTTCAGGGTATTTCCCATTCCTTTGAAGAGGGATCAAGCACTGCGATACTGGGCAATAATGGCTCCGGGAAATCTACATTACTGCAAATCATTTCCGGCTATGCTTCTCCTACCCAAGGACACGTGAAATGGCAATTATCCGGAACCGACATTAAACGCGAACACATTTTTCGTGAGGTAGCTATCTGCTCCCCTTCCATTCTATTATGGGACGATTTAACACTGCATGAAAACTACTCGCTCTTCATCCAATTCAAAAAACTTCCCGGAATTGACGGTTCCGGAGAGTTATCGCAGATTCTGCACCTTGAAAAGCATCTGCATAAACCATTGAAATCCTATTCAAGCGGTATGCGTCAGCGCGTGAAGCTAGGGCTTGCTGTCATGAACGATTCTCCCCTTCTTCTGCTGGATGAACCCTGTTCGCATTTGGACGCAAGTGCTGTCAATTGGTACCAATCACTGTTGCAGAAATATGCTCAACAAAAAACAGTAATTATCGCCTCCAACCTAGATGATCGAGAAACTTTCATCTGCCGAGATCAACTCGACATTAATGGCTATAAATCCTGAACCTGATGACCGGGGCGCAGTAAATCATTTACCGTTTTCACCGGATTGAAAGTAGACACCGGCACTTCCACAAAAACAGTATTCCAAAGCGCCATGGCTCCATTCCACAAGCCGGGCCATTCAAGTGCCTTTAGCACTGCACCCTGCTGAAATTTCTCGGTTACAAAGCCCGAGGTGTAGTCGATAAAGTCTTCTAACCGGTAATTTTCTCCGGCACGATTTCGAATACTACAGACGATGTCGACCGGGTTGAAATGTGTGGCCGACATGAGGATTTTTGCCTGTTGTGGGTCATTCATTTCCACCTGGCTGCGTTCTACTATCTGCTTGCTGATGTAACCACCCTGCATATTCACCCAGAATGGCCCACCACCTGGCTCCCCTTCGTTGCGCACCATACCGCAAACGCGAACCGGCCTGTCAAGGCGCAACATCACATACTGATGAAGTTGGTCTTGACTCATTCCCAATGGTAAGCCCGGTTGAAACCAAGTTTGAATGAACTCCAACGCCTCATCAAGTCGTGAATCATCCTTCTCCAAACTTGACAACAAATCAAAAACACGCGCTCTGAGCTCAACCAGCAAACCACCAATAATTTGTTTGTACAAAATCGTATCAGACAAACTACCGCGCACGGTCACGTTATCAATATTCTTGATGAAAATTACATCTGCATCGAGCTGCTGAAGGTTATGAATGAGCGCACCGTGTCCACTGGGGCGAAACACCAGGTTGCCATCGGCATCGCGAAATGGATCGTTATCCTTAGTAAGAGCCAGCGTATCTGTTGACGGCTTTTGATCGCTGTATGTCAGTTCAAAATGATCATAGTCGAATTGCTTCAGCTTTTCCTCAAAGTAGCGCATTACGCGCTCTGCATGCTGCGGCGCCAGTGTAAAATGAATTCTACACTTACCATCTAACTGCTTGGCATACGCCGCCGATTCATACAAGTGCTCATCAAATGCGCAACAGAGTTCATCAGAATAACGGTGGAAAACGACCAACCCCTTTAACTGATCATCGTAGTTCAACCCTTCTTTGCAAAGGATAAAGTCGAAAATTCTCCCCCAGTCATTGTTCTCTCTCAGCGTATCCAAATCCAAACCGGCCTGAAGCATTCTATCGCGCAGTGAAGAGACAAAAGGAAAATGATCGAAGCGCAAAATGAACTCTTCCGTGAGTTCTGTTACATTATCCGGATTATAGTTATACAAATGCTTAAACATGCGGCTCGCAGCGCCCGAAGCAGGAACAAACTTTTGGATGGTCAGCTTTTGGCAGGAAGACTCGAACAGACGACTGTAGCTGAGGCATTCCGCTGCACTTAACGCCAGTATACCGTCGCCAACTGTGCAAGGGCGATCGAGACGAGCAGGTTGGGTATCATGAATGAATTGATGAATTTGCTGCAAAACAGCATTCACGCTCATACCGCGCTGCGTCAAAAGCTCTTCATCACGTTCATGAAATGGCATAATCGCATTTTTTTGCGAAGATAATTGTTCGGGCAAAGTGTTTAAAAAAGAAAACCGCCAGGCTCAAATCCGAAGATTCTCGCCATGGCGGCCCTCCACCCTATTTCGGTTGAATATTTTCGTATCAGGCTGCCGGTCGCTGAATAGCTTCCATTAGCTGATTATAGACAATCTGACAATTTTGCTTTACACGGCTCACCAAAAATGGAAGACCATCCAGGTTTCGCAAATACTTCGAGTCCTGTTCAATTTGTACTATATCGGCCTCCATATCCTTAATCCCCAGCATAGCTACTGAACTCTTGGCTTTGTGAGCCAGCGGATGCAGAGAAAGAGGTTCATTCTTTCGCACACACTCTTCCATTTCATTTACGTACTTCGGCACTTGCTGCAAGAAGAGCACGATGATATTGTTTATCATTTCCCTGTTGCCCTGAAATACTTGATTCAGGTAGGAGAGATCATAGCGGGCGGTAGAATTTATTTCCATTTTTTCTCAGTTAGGTTAGGTGCTTGTACCCTAGCAATCCGATAAAGGTTACATTCTTCAGAAAAAAAAATAAACAAGTCCAAAAACATCAGTCTCTTTTGAACATTCATCCGTGCTATCTATCTTGCGCCCAATGAAAAAAGTGTTGGTAACGGGCGGCGCGGGATACATTGGCTCGCATACCGTGGTTGAACTGTTCAATCACGGGTTCATTCCTGTTATCGTCGACAATTTTTCAAACAGCGATGAACGCGTGCTGCAAGGCCTGGAAGACATTCTGGGATTCAAGCCGATACTCTATCGCAGTGATTGCGCCGATTACCAATCTCTGAAGGATGTTTTCCAAGCAGAGACACCCGATGCAGTCATTCACTTTGCTGCTTTCAAGGCAGTAGGTGAATCGACACAACAACCTACCCGCTATTATCGCAACAATATTGACTCTCTGCTAACAGTGCTTGAGCTGATGGAAGAGTTTCAGGTTCGTGACATTGTTTTCAGCAGCAGTTGTACGGTATACGGCCAACCCGACGAATTACCAGTTAGTGAAACCTCCAAGCAAAAAGACGCTACTTCGCCCTACGGTTATACCAAACAGGTGTGCGAGCGAATTTTAATGGATGCCTGTGTAGCTCGCCCGGAATTGCGTTGCGTCCTGCTTCGATATTTCAATCCTATTGGCGCTCATCCTTCGGGCTTGATAGGCGAACTACCCTTCGGAATTCCAAACAACCTCGTACCCTACATAGCGCAAACAGCCGCCGGAATTCGAGAAAAGCTGGTTATTCATGGCAACGACTACCAAACAGCTGACGGAACATGCATACGGGACTACATACACGTATGCGACCTGGCCATGGCTCACGTGCGTGCCTTGGAATGGATAGACCTACAAACATGTGCTTGTGAGGCATTTAATCTGGGGCAGGGACAGGGTAATAGTGTGAAAGAAGTAATCGACACCTTTATAAGCGTTAACAATGTACCGGTTCGTTTTGAGATAGGCCCCAGAAGAACCGGCGACGTTGAACAAGTATGGGCTGATGCAACAAAAGCTCAGCGCGTGCTCAACTGGAAAACCGAAAAATCACTTGCCGCTGCACTTCAAGACACCTGGAGGTGGCAGCAGCACCTGAGCAAGTAACGACTACTTTATCAGATCATGATGGTTTGAGAGATAACCAACCAGTTTACAACTGCACCAAGACAAAACCCTGCGTACACCTGTCCATGCGTATGCGCCTCCAAATACAGACGTGAATAACCGGTAACACCGGCCATAAGAAGGGAAAGAGCCGGATACACTGTATCTAGATTCGGGTGCACCACATTCAGCGCCAGTAAGGTTCCAAATACACCTCCCTGCGCCAGCATGTGAACCGATATTTTCCAGACGCTATTAATACTCAGGCTTATTACCAAAGAAACGATGACAGATAAGAAGAAACTGAAAACGGTATCAGGCAAATAAGGCCCTTTCCAACGCAGCATGATGTAGGAAAGAATGTAATAGAATATAACCAGCATGTAGGGGCCGAACCTTTCCTTTCGGTTACGAAGTTCGATACTGGTAAGCATGCCGTATTTAATCATGATTAGCATGCTAACAGCCGGGGCTATAATGTTTACTGCCAACAGCAAGAACACAAAATAGTCCGCTTGCGACGGGGCTATGTAATAAGGATCGATTGTCCTAACCGACATATAAATAATGAGCGGCATCCATAATGGATGAAAAACCAGCGACAATACCTGCGCGAAACGATATGCAGGTGTGCGCCTTATTGGCATCGATTCTTCTTGTGAAACTGCTTCTACCATTCTTTTCTAAGCCTTGCCACGGGTATGCCTAACTGCTCGCGGTACTTGGCCACCGTGCGGCGCGCAATATTATAGCCTTTCTCGTTGAGTAGTTCCATTAATTTCTCATCCGTCAGTGGTTTGCGCTTGTGCTCTCCTTCAATGGCATCTTTGAGTATCTGTTTCACCTCGCGTGAGGAAACTTCTTCTCCATCGTCCGTGCTCAAACTCTCGCTGAAGAAATATTTCAGCAAATAGGTACCATAAGGTGTTTGAATATGCTTGCTATTCGCCACTCGACTGATTGTAGAAATATCCATTCTGACCATATCAGCGATATCCTTTAAGATCATCGGCTTCAACTTCGTCTCATCGCCTGACAAGAAAAACTCCTTTTGATAATCGACTATAGCTTGCATGCAATAAAGAAGCGTGTCGTTGCGCTGTCTGATGGCGTCAATGAACCACTTGGCACTATCAATTTTTTGCTTGACGAACAGTAAAGCTTCCTTTTCTTTAGCATCCTTCACTTTCGACTTGGCGTAGTGCTGCATCATGTCGCGGTACTCACGGCTAATGCGCAATTCGGGGGCGTTGCGAGCATTCAACGTCAGTTTCAACTCATCGTCTTCCACCATCAATAGAAAATCAGGCACCACATGCTGCACAGTCCTGGCCGCTTCCTGCATGCTGTTCCCCGGCTTCGGGTTGAGATGCAGAATTAAATCGATCGCCGGCTTTAACTCCTCTTCTTCAATGTCCAATCGCTTGGCAATTTTCTCATAATGCTTCTTGGTGAACTCATCAAAATACTTGGTGAGTACCCTTTCAGCCATAACGGTGTCGGCGCTGCGCACCTCAGCTCTTTTTACTTGAATGAGCAAGCATTCTCTTAAGTCGCGCGCTCCCACTCCGGGTGGATCTAATTCCTGAACCACACTCAGCACTTCTTCAAGGTCGGCAACGGTAGCACTAATGTTCATGGAGAAAGCCAAATCGTTGGCAACAGCCGCCAACTCGCGGCGCAAGTAACCGTTTTCATCCAGATTACCTATAAGATACTCAGCCAAAATGCGCTGATCCTCGTCCAATTCGGTCATTCCCAATTGGGCAAACAAGATGTCTTGAAATGTTCGACCGGCACCTAATGGCGTGTCACGCTCTTCATCGTCAGAGCTATGATTATTGACCTTCAGCTTGTAATCCGGGATATCGTCGTCATCGAAATAATCCGACAAATCAATGGCGTCATCTTCCGAGTTTTCAGTGTCAGTCTCCTCCTCACTGTTGTCAGTTGCTTCCTCATCAGTTTCCTCTCTTTCGTCTTCACCCTCTTCCAAGGCAGGATTTATCTCCATTTCCTCCTTGATTCGCTGGTCTAGTTCCATAGTTGGAATCTGCAACATCTTCATGAGCTGAATTTGTTGGGGCGACAGCTTGACCTGTAATTTTTGCTGTAGGGTTTGCTTCAACATAACGCATCAAACCTACATCAATTTTTGGTATCCACTCACTTCTTATCGTTTCTTTGCCACCAATTGCATGTGGGGTAAAATAGGCGCATTCATATTACGTTATCGGATTCCATTGGGTCTTTTACTCATTGTGATTACCGCTGTCATGGGTTGGCAGTCCCAGTATGCTCGCATGAGCTACAAGTTCGGTGGTGTATTACCGGAAGACGATAGTACCTACATTGAATACCGCAGTTTCATAGATCAGTTCAGTGAAGATGGCAATGTTCTAGCCATCGGTTACCGCGATGAACGCATTTGGGAGCTTCCCAACTTCCTGAAATGGCGTCAACTGGTCAAAGACCTGCAATCCACTACAGTAGAAGTTGACGGACAATCTCTGTCTATGGTCGACAGCATCTTCTCAACCGGCAACTGCTATAACCTCATCAAAGACACCACTCTACAACGTTTCGATTTTCAACCGTTGTTTTCACAGGATCCTGCCACACAAGAAGAGCTAGATTCCATTCGCAACGTATTGTTTAGTCTGCCTTTTTATGAAGGCCTTCTCTATAAACAAAATACCGATGCCGGATTAATGATGGTATTCGTGAATGGTCATCTATTCAACTCGGAAAACAGAGGTAATGCAGTTGAACGCATGCTACTGCTATCCGACAAATTCACGCAGGAAACCGGCATACAAACCTATGTATCGGGCATGCCATACATACGCTCGGTCATGTCTGTGAAGGTGAAGGCTGAACTTAAATTCTTCACTATTCTCTCCGCGGTCATTTGCATGGCCCTTCTGCTGATCTTCTTCCGAAGCGTCAAGGTAACACTCGTGGTTATGAGTGTCGTCGTGGTTTCTGTCGTCATAGCCATGGGTAGCATAGCGCTTTTTGATTACCCAATTACGATGCTCATGGGCTTGATACCACCGCTGATGATCGTGACCACGGTTCCGAACTGCATTTACCTCGTTACAAAATATCACCAGGAATACCAGCGATACGGCAATAAAACCAGAGCTCTGGCGCGGGTAGTTCAAAAAGCCGGAGCTGCTGCGTTTATGATTAACGCAACCACAGCAGTCGGTTTTGCAACATTCATATTCACTTCGAGCGACCTGCTGAAGCACTTCGGTGTAATTGCTAGTCTGAATTGTCTTTTGGCTTTCTTCCTTTCCCTGCTGGTTTTCCCCATTGTTTACAGCTTTCTACCCCCTCCTACTGAGCGACATTTAGGTCACCTCAACTCACCCTGGCTCGAAAAGATTCTCGACTCACTGGTTCGCAGCGTCATCTTCTATCGAAAAGCTATTTACGCCGTGGCCATTGTGGTGAGCATTGTTTGTGTTTACGGCATAAGCCGCATGCACACAACAGGCAATATTGTGGATGATATTCCCGACAGTGATCGCGTTATTACTGACCTGAAATGGTTTGAATCGAACTTTAACGGGGTCATGCCATTCGAAATTCTGATTGATTGCGGTAAGAAAGGACAAATTACCAAGGATAAAAACCTGCAGAAAATTGAAGAGCTCCAGGCATTGTTGGCTAACTACGAACTGGATCTCCAAGACACAACCATCCACCCATTCTCGCGCTCACTGTCTATTGTTGATGCCGGAAAATATTTGCGTCAAGCCTTCTACATGGGCGATTCTGCCTACTACTCGCTAATCCCTCGAGAAGAACAAGCATTTATAGGAGAATATATCGGAGATGACAATCGCGCCAATACAGGAGTACAAAAAACATTTCTTGATAGCACGAAAAGGCTCACCCGCATCACCACGCAGGTAGCCGATATAGGCACCAAAGAAATGGATCGGCTCATGGCCGACATCAAACCGAAAATTGATAGCATTTTCGACCCTGCAAAGTATAAGATTACGCTAACGGGCACCTCCGTGGTATTTTTAGAAGGAACCAATTACCTGGTCGGTGATTTGTTCAGCTCTTTGCTCTTTGGTGTTATAATTATCAGCATCATGATGGCGTTTATGTTTTGGAGTGCACGCATGGTTTTCATCTCGTTCATTCCGAACATTATTCCTCAGATTATCACAGCGGGAATTATGGGCTTTGTTGGTATACCCTTGAAACCATCTACCATTCTGGTCTTTTCCATTGCTCTGGGAATTACGGTTGACAACACCATTCACTACCTCGCTAAGTATCGACAAGAGTTGAAATACCACAATTGGAAAATCAAGGAATCGGCCCTATTGGCTATTCGTGAAACCGGTGCCAGTATGGTGTACACCTCACTTGTACTCTTATTCGGTTTCGGTTGCTTCGCTGCCAGCGAATTTGAAGGAACCCGCGCACTTGGAGTTCTCACAGCTGTAACTCTAATGGTAGCCATGGTAACGAACCTCCTCATCTTACCTGCACTCTTGCTTTCGTTTCAAAAACGCATTACAACAAAGTCATTTCAGGAACCCTTCTTTCAATCGCTTGATGAAGAGGACGATCTCTATTACGATGATTGGAGCGTTCGTAAAATCGAACTTGAAAAAGAATAAATTCGCTAACCATGAAAGGTATCATTCTCGCAGGTGGAAGCGGCACGCGCTTGTATCCGCTCACTTTAGCAGTAAGTAAGCAACTCATGCCGGTTTACGACAAACCCATGATCTATTACCCGCTTTCCACGTTAATGCTGGCCAACATCCGTGAAATTCTCGTTATATCAACACCTCACGACTTGCCAGGCTTTCAGAAACTTCTGGGTGATGGCAGCCGATTGGGATGTTCGTTCAGCTATCAAGTACAGGAAGTACCTAATGGGCTAGCGCAAGCTTTTGTTTTGGGGGCAGACTTCATTGGTTCTGACAGAGCAGCCCTCGTTCTGGGCGATAATATTTTTTACGGCCGCGGCTTTGGACATATGCTGCGAGACAATACTAACATCGATGGAGGCCTTGTCTATGCTTATCACGTTAGCGACCCTGAGAGATACGGAGTTGTAGAATTTGATTCGACAGGCACCGCAATAAGCATAGAGGAAAAACCCAAACAGCCCAAGAGTAACTTCGCTGTTCCCGGTCTATACTTCTACGACAATGACGTGGTTGATATTGCTCGCAACCTCAAGCCGAGTGCTCGTGGTGAATACGAAATAACGGATGTAAACAAAGAATACCTGCGTCAGGGGCGCCTCAAAGTTCAACGTATGGACAGAGGCACCGCTTGGCTCGATACAGGAACATTCGCCTCTCTCATGCAAGCCGGACAGTATGTACAAGTTATCGAAGAAAGACAAGGCTTGAAGATAGGCTGTATCGAAGAGATAGCGTGGCGTATGGGCTTCATTGACGACGCGCAAACCGAACAAATAGCCCAGCCACTTGTTAATAGCGGCTATGGCAAATACATCCTTGATCAACTCAAAGCCGGTAAATAGCAGTATGCGCAACATGGATGATCTTCAGGCCATCGTTCAAAAGAAAATCGATGGTTTTTGTCGCAAAAACGGAGAAGAGCGCATCCTGCAACCCGTCAATTATATTCTGCAACTCGGTGGTAAGCGTGTACGTCCGCTGTTGACCTTGCTGGCTGCAGACCTTTTCAGTGATGACATTGATGATGCCGTTTACCCGGCCATCGCCATGGAGATTTTCCACAACTTCACACTGATGCATGATGATATCATGGACAATGCGCCGCTGCGCCGGGGAAAACCTACTGTGCACGAACACTGGAATCGTGATGTAGCTATTTTAAGCGGCGATGCAATGCTTATCCAAGCGTATCAGCTCATTATCAAAACAAAGCCTTCGTGCATAGCGGAGGTTATGGAAACATTCAATACTACGGCCCTGGAAGTTTGTCAAGGGCAACAACTGGATATGGATTTTCAATCCCGTTCAGATGTTAGCCTTGATGAATACCTCGACATGATTCGCCTGAAAACATCCGTTCTCTTAGGAGGTTCCATGAAGATTGGTGCTATTGTCGCCGGGGCTCAACCGGATGACCAAAAGGCTATCTACGATTTCGCTATCG
>CANIAA010000021.1 GCA_947465255.1 Flavobacteriales bacterium
GAGCAAACATTCGGGCCGCGCCAACCAACAATGCAATGAGCAAACTAATTCGCATCGTAAATCATCATGTCATCGGCTATCACCTGCTGATTGCCATCGGTGATTTCGAGTTCCTGAAGCACGGTCATGTGGTCTTCATCCCAGGGAACGGCCACCGCATTAGTGTCCTTTGAGAACGCATAGACCTTGTATTTTCCGGGACGGAGATAAAGGAATTCATACTCGCCATCGTAATTGGTTTGCACACGATCATCGGGAGAGATGTGATCACCGTAAATGATGAACACGTCTTCATCGGCGGCCGGGAAGGTACCCACAGCTGTGCCCGGGTTATTGAGCACTACACGCAGCTCCTTGGTGATCTTGCCCTTGATGGAAGAGTTACCGCCATCGCCGGCTTCTTTCTTACAAGAAACAAAGGCGAGCAGTGTGGCGAAAATCCAGATGAGTTGGTGTGTTTTCATAGAGCTCTAGTTGTTGAAGCCTGATGAGAATGTCTCGTCGATATGACCATCTTGCTGGTCCTCGTAGAAATAGATTTTCACCATAACCGTGTCGCGCAAGAAGTCGATTTTACCGATTTCCACACGATTGATTTTGATACCCGTTCTTTCTTCGAGGTCGGCAATTAGTTCTGCACGACGGCCCTTCTGAATGAGTGTGATTTTTTCATACACCACCAACTTCTGTGACTCGTGACGGAGCAACCAAACGTGCTCCAACCCATAGGTAAGTGCTAGTATGGACACGTTTGCAAATACAAGCTCAACGACAGAAATCTTCTTATTGATGAGAGCATTCATCACCGACATACCAATCACGATAAACAAATAAGTCATTTCCTTGATTGGAATCGCATCGGTGCGATATCGAATAATTCCGAAAACAGCAAACAAACCCAGTGCAAAACCCATCTCGAGCTTCACACTTTCCAGCAAGAAGCACATCGTGAATATGGATATACTGAACAGGAAGTAAGTAAAAAGAAAGTCCTTCCTTTTAGCTAAAGGATAATAAATGAGTCGCACCAACACGAAGACAAACGTCAAGTGCAGCAGCATGCGAATAACAAGGCCTAGCAAGTCTTCTCCATTGAAGAACTTCAGTCCTCCGAGCGGTTTGAACTTCTCGGGTTCTTCAACGACGGCAGGCAATACATCTTGCACTTGTAAAAACAGGTGAGTCCAATCAAGCAACATAAGCCAATTTGATTTTTTCGATTTTCAATAATTTCTGTTTGAAGTTATTCGACTTCATTTCGGGATATAAAAGCGCAACACCGAGACAATACTTGCTCATCGATTCAGGCCTAACGAGTTGATGCTTCAATAGTCGCAACACATCCGAAACGCCGCTGTTCTCATCGCGCTTCACTTCAATGATAACCAATTCAGGTATACCGGCTTTTCGGTCAATCATTTCAAAAGCGATTTCGGTATCAATTGTCAAACGTTCCCCGGCATGCATATCTACCAACGTAATCCGCTCAAAGCTGTTCCACAACTTCGGCTCGTAATTCAAGTGATTATGCGTTCGCTCGTCGATAAACGCGTTCTCTCGTTCATTCAACGAATCAGCAATTTCTCCAAGCTTAATGCGGCTTTTGATGGTTCGTCCCTTATTCGTTTTTTCTTTGTATTCGAGATATGAGATATGGCTTTCCACATATTCTCTCTTTCGCACCTTAAAGCGATTGCGCTTTCCGCTATGATGCTGCCTGTAACAAAGAAAATCGCGGGTGTCGAAATAGAGTGTCTTGTAACGATTGATGCGAATACCCTCCACTTCAAGCACACGATAGTTGGTGTTAAGACTAACGAGCAAATGCTCAAGCTGCTCTCGACTAATCATGAACTTCGTATCCGTCCTATTCATCAGACGAACACCATCCATCTCCTGAAGAGATATGGAATCAAAGCGTTGTAATAGTTGTGTCAGGCGGTTCATGGTAGGGGGCAGCAGGCGCCATTTGTTGCTACAAGATTAACACAAAATACCCCCGTGACCGCAATCCGATATTCTGATGACTACTTCAGGTTGTGGTAAACAGCCTGCACATCATCGTCCTCTTCGATCTTTTCAATGAGCTCCAAAATCTCATCGGTTTGCTCCTCGTTAAGTTCGGCATAAGAATTCGGAATGCGCTCCAGGCTTGCCTTCTTCACAATGATGTTGCGTTCTTCGAGTGCCTTCTGCATGTTGCCGAAGTCGGTAAAGGCAGAGTAAAGAATAATCTCTGTTTCATCCACTTCCATCGACTCCAGTCCGGCGTCGATCAATTCGAGTTCAAGTTCTTCGGCATTGGCCACGTTGGCCTGGTCGAGACGGAAAACCCCTTTGCGATCGAATACGAAACTCAACGATCCGCTTGTGCCTAAGGCGCCGCCCGATCGGTTGAAGTATAGACGCACATTGGCTACGGTGCGCGTAGGATTATCGGTTGCCGCTTCTACCAGAATCGGCACACCATAAGGCCCATAGCCTTCGTATACAATCTCTTCGTAGTTGGAATTATCCTTATCGCTGGCACGCTTAATAGCAGACTCCACACGGTCCTTCGGCATATTCAAACCACGCGCGTTGTTCATGATCTGACGCAAGCGCGGATTGTTATTCGGATCGGGACCACCGGCCTTCACAGCCATTACAATGTCTTTACCGATGCGCGTGAAGGCCTTCGCCATCTTATCGTAGCGCGCAAACATCTTATGCTTTCGGGTTTCAAATATGCGTCCCATAGAGTCCTGATTTATTTCACCCGCAAAAGAACACCTTAAAACCCTTTTTTGCAAAAAATAGACACAGGCCGAAGCCCATTCAGTCGCTATTTTGCGCTCGCTAAGTTGCCTACAGGAGATGTTTTTAGAAAACACCGATAATCGTGGTCGCCGCCAAGGGTGGATAGAAGTCGTTTGCGGCTCTATGTTTTCCGGAAAAACGGAAGAACTCATACGCCGTATGCGACGTGCGGAGTTCGCTAAAATGAAGGTGGAGATTTTCAAGCCCCGTATCGACAACCGATACCACGAAGAAAACGTGGTAAGCCACAACCAGACTTCCATTCGCAGCACAGTTGTCGATCATTCATCACAGCTTTTATTACTCACAGGCGACGTTGAAGTAATCGGCATTGACGAAGCACAATTCTTCGATGACGGTCTGCCTGAAGTGTGCAACCAACTCGCCAACCAGGGAATACGCGTAATCATAGCAGGTTTGGATATGGACTATATGGGACGCCCATTTGGTCCCATGCCGCAGTTGCTTGCCATCGCGGAGTTCGTGACGAAGGTGCACGCCATCTGTGTGCAAACCGGCAATCTTGCCAACTACAGCTATCGCCATGTGCCGGGTGACTCTGTTGTTCAACTGGGCGAAAAGGAATCGTACGTTCCTCTGTCGCGCATGGCCTTCACACAAGCAATGCAACAACGCAAACAAGAAGACAAAGAGGAAAACGCATGAGTTTTTCCATTCACGATATCGCGAAAATTGCTGAAGGCAAGCTGGTGCAAGAGAAAGAAAATCGCATCATTGAACGTTTGCTCATCGACAGCCGAAAGCTCACTCACGCCGGCGACGGACTGTTCTTCGCTATGCGAAGCGAGCGCAACGATGGACACAACTACATCGGTGACGCATACGCAGCGGGCGTTCGCAACTTCGTCGTTGAACGTCAGCCCGAGGCATCCATACCCGAAGCAAATGTCGTCGTTGTAAAGAACAGCTTGAAAGCATTGCAGTTAGTTGCAGCTGCCCATCGCAAACAATTTGATATTCCCGTTGTGGGCATTACCGGATCGAATGGTAAAACCATTGTGAAGGAATGGCTCAACCAATTGCTATGCGACGACTTCAACATTGTGCGAAGTCCAAAGAGTTACAATTCGCAAATAGGTGTTCCGCTTTCCGTTTGGAACATGGAAACATTGCATACACTCGCGCTTTTCGAAGCCGGCATTTCGATGCCCGGCGAAATGGACGAGCTGGCGAAAATCATTGCGCCTACCGTTGGCATTTTCACATCCATAGGCTCTGCGCACAGCGAGAATTTTTTGAGCAAGCGCCAACTCATTGGTGAAAAGCTGAATCTGTTTGCGCAATGTCCTGTGGTTATTTGTCCGGAAGACGGCGACATCGCCGCACTCATCCAACCCTGGCTTGCAACGAAGACGATACTGCGTACTCCAACCGCTGAGCATGCCACGCGAGCGAGCACTGCAGCAAGCGCAACCATTGAGTTGAAGTGGAACGAACTCTTGCTCGAGTTTCAATTACCGTTTCGCGACAAAGCATCGGTCGAGAACTGCATTACGTGCATTACACTGATGCTTCATCTCGGCTTTGAGCCAACCACCATTCAAGATCGATTGAGTCGATTAACTGCGCTTGAAATGCGTTTGCAATTAATCGAAGGCGAAAACGATTGCACGCTCGTGAACGACGCGTACAGCAACGACTTGCATTCACTTGAAATAGCGCTCGATTTTTTGGGGCATCACGCACGGCAGCAATCGAAAACCGTCATTCTTTCCGACCTGTTTCAAACCGGATTGAGTGATGACGAGTTGCATAAGCGAATTGCACGTTTACTCGGCGGAAAGGGCATCAAGCAGTTCATCGGCATTGGATCATCCATGTCGAAGCATGCGCCCTACTATCCGGAGCATTCCCTTTTCTTTCCCTCAACAGAAGCATTTCTAGCGCAACTCACCACCGACGACTATGTGAAGCGCGCCATCCTCATCAAGGGAGCGCGCGACTTTCGATTTGAGCGCATCGTGTCTGCGTTTCAACAGCAGACACACGACACCGTGCTTGAAATAAATCTCAACGCACTAGCGCACAACTTGCGTTACTTCAAATCGAAATTGCCACCCTCAACCAAATTGATGGTGATGGTGAAAGCGTTTGGATATGGAAGTGGCGCTGAAGAAGTAGCTTCCCTGCTCGAGTTCAACAAAGCCGACTATCTCGCGGTGGCTTACACCGATGAAGGAGTAGAGTTGCGCAAGGCCGGAATATCATTACCCATTATGGTCATGAATCCGGAGCGCAGCAGTTTGCCCACACTCATTCGTCACAAGCTCGAACCGGAGTTGTATAGCTTCCGCACAGCCAATAATTTTTTGCAGGCATTGCAAGCGGCTGATATCACAGAGCGGTCCCCGAGCGAAGTCGAGGGGGCTTATCCCGTTCATATAAAAATCGACACCGGCATGCATCGCCTCGGTTTCATTGCCGACGAAATGCACGACTTGTGCGCGTGGCTCGACGCCAATAAGCAAGTGCGCGTGGCTAGTGTGTTTACGCACCTGGCGGCCAGCGATAATTCCCAATTCGACGATTTCACCAAAAAGCAACTGCATGTCTTCAACGATTGTTGCGACCGCATTGCGTTGCATGTGAAGAACCCGTTCATGCGTCATGCGTTGAACACGGGCGGCATTGAACGCTTCCCCGACGCAGCCATGGACATGGTGCGACTTGGCATCGGGTTGTATGGCGTGTCGGCCAGCGGCGACGATCAGCAGCATTTGCAAACACCCGGTAAGTGGAAGACCATCATCTCGCAGATCAAGCACATCAAAGGCGGAGAAAGCGTGGGCTATTCAAGAGCCTTTATCGCGCCGTTCGACATGACCATTGCTACCATCCCCGTAGGCTATGCCGACGGTCTCCGCCGCACCATGAGCAACGGCCAAGGCTACGTGATGGTGCGAGGAGAAAAAGCCCCCATCGTAGGCAACGTATGCATGGACATGACCATGATCGACGTCACAGCCGCTCACTGCAGCGAAGGCGATGAAGTCGAACTCTTCGGCGAGCACATCTCGCTGCTCGAATTCGCGCGTATGTGCGGCACGATTCCTTACGAGGTGTTGACGTCGGTGAGTCAACGGGTGAAGAGGGTGTATGGGGAGGAGTAGGATTGGTGAAATGGTGAAGGGGTGAGAAGGTGAAAGGGTGGGGCGGAATAATATTCCAATAAGTTAGAGGGTTTGGCAATATGGTTGTTGCGCGAGCGTTTCTAGTCTTGCGGTATGGAAACAATAGAAAAAAAGACAACCGCAATTCGGTCATATAAAGATCTGAATGTGTGGAAAGCCTCAATGGAATTGGTATGTGAGGTATATGAAGTCACTCGCAATTTTCCGGATACAGAACGATATGCGCTAACCTCTCAGATGCGGCGCTGCGCCATATCCGTTCCATCCAATATTGCAGAAGGCTGGAGCAGAAACTCGGCAAGAAGTTTTATTTCCTATCTGAATATCGCCTCGGGCTCGATGTCCGAACTCTTGACTCAACTTGAAATTGCGAACCGAATTAATTACATCAGCGCGGAAAGAATGCAAGAATTGGAGCATAGAGGTATTCAAATTTCCAAAATGCTGTACATGCTTATCAAGAAGATCGAGAGCCGCTTGAAAGAGTGAGAGGGTGAAAGGGTGAAGTAGTGAAATAGGCACTCCCACCGCTTCACCCTTTCACTCTTTCACCCTCTCACTCCT
Source organism: Flavobacteriales bacterium (assembly GCA_947465255.1). Taxonomy (GTDB): domain Bacteria; phylum Bacteroidota; class Bacteroidia; order Flavobacteriales_D; family Sanyastnellaceae; genus JAIBBG01. The sequence goes on from CANIAA010000021.1 coordinate 6,516, forward strand.
TCACTCCTTCACTCCTTCACCATTTCCAGCTTCGCCTTCACCAACTGATACAGCTCGTCCTTATCGCGCACCATCTGTTTAAGTAGCGTGTTTTCGCGCACGACATAATCATAGCTGTCTCTCTCTTGTTGTGTGCGGTATTTATGAGCGAAGGTTTCGAAGAAGTTATGATCGAGCACTTTGCAGAGGCGTTCCAATAGTCCGGTATCGATGGTATTGCGGCGATAGATGTCGTAGATATTCGGCTTGGAGACATTGAGGCGTTTGGCCAGCTCCTCCACCTTCATCCCCCGCTTCTTCACCACCGCCCGTATCTCTTTGCCAATTGGAACGTTCGCCATGTAGCGAAGCTATTTCAGGGAGGGGGATAAGAGAAATCTGTCTTCTATAAGAAATCCATTTATAGTATAGCTATACTACACGAAAACGAAAAGTATTTTATAAAAATAAATAAATTCAATACAATTGTAGTTTTATGTATTTTTGCATCAGTATAGTTTTACTATACTATATGATAGCGATTTGAGCTCCGTAAAACCAACACAGCAAACCATTCAAACAAATCAATAATCTAAAACCATGATCAAGAATCTTTTATTTCTTAGTATTTGTCTCGTTATTATGTCGTGCAGTACCCCTGCTAAGACAGAAGAAATCAAAAACGAAGGCGTATCGCCGTCATCTTCATCAGTAAGCGGTGTTTTTGCTCCACACCTTAAGTTAGGAGAGGGGAAATTCAAAATAATTTCAAAGGGCACATATCTGAGGCTCACCGTTCCCATTGAAGTAATTAAACGTTATGAGACAAACCAAAAATGGGAACAGAAGGCCGCTGAAGATGAGTATGACATTAATCAAGTCATGCTTTTCAATTACGACTTAACACTAACCTTATTGGATAGTAATAATAGCCCATTTACCGATGCAGGCTCCTTTGATCATAGCACTACGTCAGAGGTCGCGAATGCTTTACTAAGAGGTTCTGGGCAGCTTTATGTCGAATTCTATAAATCATATAGTGAGAAAGATAGCTTGAGACAACAATCAGATTTTGAAATGCTCGCAAATAACGCTGTGAAATTCACTGTGAACTCAAGCTTGGACTTCGATGACTCCATGCCCGGTCAATCGCCTAGTAGCGACAATAACCTCCAAACAGAAAGTAATTCAATCGCGCAAACATCTGCTGCATCAAGTAGCTCATGCCAACAATGGCTGAAAGATTACGACAGTTGGGTAACAAATTACATATCGTTCATGCGCAAGTACAAAAAAAATCCAGCCGATGCGAGCATGCTTTCGGATTATTCACGCTTGACTTCAGAAATGTCAAAATGGAGTAAGGGTAATAGCGGTTGCAATGATGCTGCTTCTATCGCGCGTATAACACAAATTGCCAACCGAATGAATACAGCTTTAGCATCTCTATAATTAAAATCAGTCGATATTTTGAATCTGCGAGTCTCTTGAAGTGTCTAATTTGACTCCTTGATTTTTACAAAATACGAATCATAAACAGCATCAGAATGAGAATTGTGGACCACTCATTTTGATGCTGTTTTCATACTTTTTTCACAGTGTTGAAGTCATTACGATTGTAGTAAGATTGTGAACTACCCCTTCTCCTAGGCTTAGCGCAGCGCAGTCCGTGAGGAAACCCTTCTTGGTGTTAACCATGCAATTTTTTAGAGAAAACGCTGGGCCACGCGCTTGGAGATCAATGATACCGTGAAGTGGTAAAAGGGTGAAATGGAAACTACAGTAAATAACTCTCTCACTATTTCACCATTTCACCTCCCTCACCCCACACTCAACCGCAACGTCGCGCCCAAGCCATCGGCGACGATACGCATGAGTGTAGAGAGCCGAATATCGCTCGCGTCGTTTTCAATGCGCGAGATGTAGTTCTTCGTAGTCCCGCAACGGTCAGCGAGTTGTTGCTGGGTAAGGCCTTTGACTTTTCGTAATTCCTGAAGCATAACCCCAAGCTTGAAGGCTTCAAATCCTTGTTCGTACTCTTCACGTGTCTTGGTTCCACGCAAACCGTATTGTTCATCCAAATGATCACTGAAACTTTTAAGTGCCGGTTTCTTCTTTTTCATGGTAGTACTTTTTTCTGAGTCGTTGCGCTCGCATAATTTCACTTCGAGGTGTCTTGTCTGCTTTCTTTTGGAATCCGTTGATTAGAATGACAACGGCACCCTCATCAAAAAAGCAGAACACACGGTAAATATTCGAAGATTCTTCTACACGCAATTCATAGAGTCCATTTGAACCCTTGATGGAGCGCAAGTACTTCTCAGGAACCCATTCCATTGTCGCAACGAGTCCAAGTGTCCAGTTGAATTTCAATTGGGTCTTCTTTGGAAGCGCAGAAAAGAAGTCTTCATAATGGTTCTCGTAGTAAAAAATCTCTCGTTTGAAATTGAGCTCATGACGTTTCATGTTTTACAAAGTTACCTGATTAGGATACAAATTCCAAATAACAAAGGTTTATGAGCATTGGCAGAAAGCTTATTCTCATCGGGAATAGGTTATTGGAATAGTATGTGTTATTTAACCGCAGAGGGCGCAGAGAAAATACAAGAGAAAAAACCTTTGCGACTCTTTGCGCCTTTGCGGTTCAATAATTTCTACTACAGAGGACACGGAGAGCACAGAGGGAAAAAGGCGTTGCTAAGATTCCCCAATTGCCGAGCTGCTGCTGTCCTGTATACCTAACCTTCGCCGTACATTTACCTTATGAACCCGCGCTTTATTCTCATCCTCGTTTGCCTGTTCCTACTAAACGGAATACTGCCGGCGCAAGAACGCATGACCGGTGAAGCTATCGTGCAGCTCAAAAGCGAGCACGATATAGCAACGTTCGTTTTTGACATGAACGCTCAACTTGGACTAACGGCCGAAGTCAAGGAGTCACACTGCATCTACCCACGCATGAACCTGTGGCTCGTAGCGTTCAACGAAGAGCAGATTCCCGTGCGCGATTTTCTCTATCACGCGAAGAAGAACTCAGCGGTCGTGCAAGCACAAGTGAACCACATCGTAGCGCAACGCCTCGTGCCTGACGATCCCTTTTTCGAACAACAATGGCATCACCAGCAGGCCAATGATCACGATATAGACAGCGAGCTCGCCTGGGACATCACCACAGGTGGAACTACGCCCTCAGGAGATGAAATTGTGGTGTGCGTAGTGGAATTGGGTGGTGGCAAATGGAATACCGCCGACATTATTGACAACCACTGGGTGAACGTGCATGAAATACCTCTCAACAACATCGACGACGATAACAATGGCTATATCGACGATTACGATGGCTGGAACATTGTGAGCGAAAGCGACGTGATTGATCCCGACAGTCACGGCACTCGTGTGTGCAGCATGATTGGCTCAAAGGGCAACAACAACACAGGTGTAGTAGGTGTGAACTGGGATGTGAAAATGATGATGGTACAAATCGGCAGCTCTACCGAAGCTGCCGCTATCGCCGGATACGTTTATCCGCTCGAAATGCGCCGACTCTACAACGAAACCAATGGCGCACAAGGAGCTTATGTCGTTGCGACCAACAGCTCGTGGGGCACCGACAACGGACAACCGGCCGATGCTCCCATTTGGTGTGCGATGTATGACTCGCTCGGTGTGCATGGTGTGCTGAGTTGCGGTTCAACCACCAACAACAACTCTAACGTTGATCTTTTTGGTGATCTTCCCACTGCATGCCCAAGCGAATACCTCATTTCCGTTGGGCGAACCAACAGCATGGACGTTCGTGCTTCGGGTGGTTACGGCCTCACAACCATCGATCTGGCCGCTCCGGGCGACGCGGTTTATCTCGCCAACAACACCACCTACACCAACACGACCGGCACCTCCTTTTCGAGTCCGTGTGTGGCCGGTGCAATTGCACTTCTATATAGCACACCGTGCACAGCCTTCGACGATAATGCGAATGCCAACCCCGCCCAAGCTGCCGTGCTCATGAAAGATTTCATTCTAAATGGGGTCGACACTACCACTCAACTGCTCGGCGAAACCGTGAGCGGCGGACGATTGAATGTGCATAATAGTATACAACTACTCATCAACTCGTGCGACAACGGACAATGCATGGCTCCGTATGGCTTGGATGTGACACAGTCGCCCGGCACTTTGAACTACGCCATCAACTGGAATGACTTGATTGCTGCAGAAGATTACCGACTGGAATATCGACCAACCGGAACCGCAGCATGGACTTCGATTGAATTGAATAACGGCAACACCACCACACTTGAAAATTTGTTGGCTTGCACTAACTATGAAGCGCGGGTTGCAGCTTATTGCACCGATTCGCTGAGCGCCTGGTCGCAAACCATCGAATGGGAAACAGACGGGTGCTGCATTCAACCACAATCTCTCGAAGTAATCGCTTCCACAGCTAACGCCTTTACACTTCAGTGGAACGAAGTCCTTGCCGCAACAGGCTATACCATCATTGCTGCCGATGTTAATGGCAATACCCAAGAGTGGCTCACAACAGAGACCGATACCTTCACTATTCAAAATCTAATTCCTTGTTCCAACTATACTATTAGCATTAGTTCGGCATGCACTAATCCGGAAGGACCCGCATACGAAATACCGGCTTTCACTCCCGGATGTGAAGACTGCGCGTTAATTCCATATTGCGTAACTACTGCCAACTCAGACGTGGAGTTCATTCAATCCGTGCAGGTTGGTGACATCATTCGCACTTCACTCGACGATAACGGATACATTCTTGTGTCCGATGTTAGTGATACGCTCCATGCACAATCAACTTACTTTGTTGAATGCGCTCCGGGCTATTTAGGCACTACATACAACGAGAATTTCCGCGTTTGGATTGACTATAACATTGATGGTGATTTTGAAGATGAAAACGAACTTGTGTTTGATCCAGCTCCTACCACCATCGCGGTGGATGGCTCCTTCACTGTGCCTGCAGTTATTACGGAAGGTGTTTCGCGCCTTCGTGTATCTATGACCTATACACCCATGAACGCAAACAATGAACCCGAACCATGCGGTAATTTGACGTATGGTGAGATTGAAGACTATTGCATCACGTTGAGCAATGCTGTTGGTGTAAATGAACGCTCCGAAATAGAGATAGCCATTTTGCCGAATCCGGCGAGGGAATGGTTCGAGATACGAGGTTTGCGCAAAACACCCTTGCAAGTTGAATTGCACTGCATCGATGGCAGAACATGCGCTTCATTCAATGTAAACGAATGGCCTCGATTCGGACTGCCGACATTAGCGAATGGAACCTACTTGTTGCGCGTGCAATGTGACGAGGGCGTTTTTGTTTCACCACTTGTTATAGTGCATTGAGGTGAATTTTTCGGCAGAAACACATATTCCGATTACCTACCAATCGCTCAATCATCCGCTTTGCCTGGAACACGATATTCGCATCGATGTGAAGCGTCTCGACCTATTGCATCCATTGGTAAACGGCAATAAGTGGTTCAAACTAAAATACAATGTAGAGCGCGCTATTGCATCCGAACACCGCACAATTGTCACTTTCGGAGGCGCTTGGAGTAATCACATTCATGCAACGGCCGCTGCAGGTGCACTCAGTGGTGTGCGCACTATCGGCATCATTCGCGGAGAAGAACCGAATGAATACAGTGCAACTCTTCGGTTTGCAAAAGAGCAAGGTATGGAGCTGCATTTCGTGAGCAGGCTCGATTATGAAGAGCGCAACACCGAAGAGTTTAAAGCCTGGCTACATGATCAATATGGCGCATTCCATTTAGTACCCGAGGGCGGTTCGAATTACTACGGTGTAAACGGCTGTATGGAAATACTTTCTGAATCAGATACTCAAATCTATTCGCATGTTGCTTGTGCATGCGGCACCGGTGCGACACTTGCAGGGATGATGATCGGTGCAAAAAGTAATGTGAAATTCATTGGATTTTCCGCTCTCAAAGGAGGTGACTTCTTGCACGATGAAGTAATCAAACACATTGAGTATTTCCTTATGGATCGCGAGCTTGCAGAAGAATATCGAGCGCAATTCACAATTGACAGCGAACATCACTTCGGTGGTTACGGAAAATGGAATGATGAGCTTATTTCTTTCATTCAAAAGATGGAACAAGAACATCAAGTGCCGCTCGATCAGGTCTACACCGGAAAGTCACTCTTCGGATTGCTAAACCAAATTGAAACCGGCAGAATAGCCGGAGGCAGCAACATTCTTTTTGTGCACAGTGGAGGGCTGCAAGGAAGACTCGGATGTGAACCCTTATCGTTTCTTAATCCATAACTCCGGATTCTGAGCCGAGTCAATTCTCCTGTGTCTTGATGATCCCATTCTTTTCACCAACAGAACAAAATTTTTCTATCCGTACTTTCATTTCATTGTTAAACGAAATCAACTTACCTTAGAACTATGAAAATATCCGGAGTAAATTCTATAGGCAATTACACCATACAGATAGAGTTTGAAGATGGTGTAAAGGGGATTGTAAATCTGGCTGAACTTGTAGGCACTGGCATATTCGCTGTATTGCAAGATGAAAAGCAATTTGCACGTGTGCATAGCACGGGTTATTCCATTGCTTGGTCAGATGACCTTGAAATAGATGCCGCAACAATTTATGCGGAACTAACCGGTAAAGCTCCATCCTCCTATTTCTCAAACGGAACCTATGCCACAAATTAGTTATTTCCTTGGGGTTATTATTCGCATGTTTTACAGGGAACATAACCCACCGCATTTCCATGCCTATTATGGAGATTATGAGGCGTTGATTGATATTCAGAAAAACGAATTGCTCAGCGGAAACTTACCACCTCGCGTGCTTGGCTTAGTTGTAGAGTGGACAGCACTTCATCAAGAAGAACTGATGGCCAATTGGGAGAGATCAAAAAAGCAAGAGCCATTGCAGAATATTCAGCCCCTTGTTTAGTGTGCTTTAGACCATCAAATTAAGAACAATCTATGGGTTCTCATGCCGCGATATTTCCTATCGCTTCTTAATCCATAACTCCGGGTTCTGCGCCGCACCGGCCTCAGCACCGACCTTCCAAACTTCGAAGTGCAGCGTATAATCTTCGCCATCATACATGATAGTACCCAACTTTTGCTTGGCAGAAACCGCATCGCCAATTTTCACCGAAATCGTTTCTAATCCGGAATAAACCGTCTTGTACGAACCATGCGTCACAATCACATTCTGACCGGCACCGGGAATATTGAAGATCGATGTCACCTTCCCGCTGAACACAGCGAGCGCAGAAGCATTCTTATCCGTTGTGAAATCAACACCTTTATTGTTAATGGTGACCTGAGCCAACGAAGGGTGCGCGTGCGTGCCGAAGTGTGATGTGATAATACCCGCACTCACGGGCCATGGCAAACCGCCCTTGTTTTTTTCGAAGTCTTTATTCACGAGCACCGTCTCGGGTGCCAACGCCAAAGCTGTTGTCTTCTTGGCTGATTCGGCAACAGGAGCTGCCGCGGTAGTAGATTTTGCAGCTGTGGTGGTGCTTGTTCCTGTTGTGGCAGATGACGTTGTCGCTTTCTTCGCCGCCGCCTCCTTTGCGGCCAATGCAGCAGCAGCTTTCTTTTCTTCTGCCATTTTCTTCTCGTTCTCCTTGCGAATCTCTTCCGCAATAACAGACTGTATGCGCGCCGTAAGTTTGTCGCGATCGGCCTTTTGCTTGTCTTGCTGCTTACGCAACTTGCTCTCCTCCTTCTTCAGTGACTGCAAACGCTGCTGTTGCTCTGTTTTGTCGGCCTCCACCTCGCGACGTTCACGCTCCTTCGCATCGGCCAATTGCGCTTTGCTGGTTTTGTCTCGCTCCAACTCGTCGACACTCGACTTTATCTCTTCTTGTTTTCCCAATATTGTGAACGCCTGCTTCTTGCGCGCATCCGCGTATCGCTGTGTCATCTTCAAGCGCTTATAGGCCTGGTGAAAATCGGCCGAAGCGAAAATGTACATGAGCTTGTCGTAGCTGGTGCGTTGTCGAAACGCGTTGTAAATCATACGACCATACTCGTCCTTCATCTGATTCACTTGCCCTTCCATTTCACCGATATAGTGATTCTTCCGCTTTATCTCACCATCTATTGTATGGATATCGCTGTTGAGGTTCCCAATCAATTGTTCGCGAAACGCCAGCTGCTCATTCAATAATTGTACTTGACGTATGGTAGACTTCTGCTGACGCTCGGAATCGCGAATCATTTTCTTTGTCTGCTCAATTTTACCATTGATGTCGTCGCGCTGCTTTTGCAAATCCTTCTTCGATTGGGCAACACTTTGCCAAACGGGAACTGCCAGTAAGAAAAAAACAACCATGGCTATAGTTAGCCACAGTGCATTCGAACGTTGTAGTTGCTTTTCCATAGCTAGTTACAAAGTATCTCTTCGGGCGTAATCATCAGGAATATCAAACGGAAACTCGTATGGCTTTCCCGACGATAATTTTGTTATTTCGTAATTCAACACTTGCCTTACCTGCGGACTTGAAATGATCAAACGACATTTCGCCGGGTAAAATTGCTTTTCATTCGACTGAAAATCGGAATAGGAAACCTCCAGTGTTCTTTGTCGCACCAAGTCGTTAAAAACCGATTTGATTAAACGAAACTGAGCCGCTTCGAACCAATAGCGCGATACGATCAAATCATCTGCATCTTCACTTTTGCGCATGGTGCGCTGGTAGCGCGGATCATCGGGGTTCACTAAAATAGTGTCGCTCTCCAACTTCCGATCGTCAACACCGACCATTCGGCGCACCTTTCGGCGATACTTTGAAATGAGCAAATAGTCATCTCCATCCACCTCACTGCGAAATCGCTTCTCGTCCTTTTCTAGTCCGATTGCATTTCCAACCAATAACTGCTGCATCATTTCGAAATCGAAGGATATACCTACGAGTTTATTGACGTCTTCAAAGGTGCCGAGATAGTAAAATTTATTATCCGGAATTTTAGAGAGATACTTTAAACTATCGGGTGTAATCATCACACGAATCATTTCGATACCAAGAGCCGGTGTGATGGAAACCCAGATCAGACTGTCCTTGCGCATGCGAATAGTGGCTTTGAATCCACTCGATTCTGTTTCCGTTCCGAAGTCAGCATCTACCTTCATACCCAACCAATCATAATCGAAACGCGACTCGTTGTAGCGCTTCAACACAAAGCCTGCCGTGCGGTTTTTAACTGCCTTTTCTTTTGCAGCACGCTCAGTGGATTTGCAGGCAGATAGCACCATGGTGAGTGCCGTGATTAAAAACAACACAGCCGACCGATTCATCAGACGGTGGACGCGCAGCAGCGCGTCCTTACTAGGAACATTGGTGAGAGATATGCTGTCGTACGTTCTCAATCGATATAGCGTCGTTGGTTGATTTTTTCACTAACCTTAGCGCTTGCCCCCGGTTTAGAAGCGGCTTGCTTCCATTCGGATATCGCTTCTTCAGTTTTGCCCAGATGAAAAAGAATATCACCCATGTGCTCGTGCATGTCAGCTGAAACCTCGCCGTGAGCCATCGCTTTCTTCATCCATACAGCAGCTTCCTCATGTTTACCTTGACGAAATAACACGAAGGCATAGGTATCTTCAAATGATGCCATGCCCGGCTGAAGCTCATTGGAGCGGGCCGATAGGTTGGCAGCACTATCGAGTTTCGCTTTTCGAACAGCCAGGTAGTACGCGTAATTGTTCATTACAAAAACATCGGCAGGATCGATGCGCAGCGCGTCTTCAAAGGCTGCGTCCGACTTTTCATACTGCTTAAGTGCATTGTAAGATTCACCTAGTGAGGCGTAAAACCGTTTCAACAGAACCGGATTATCAACCACCAGTTCTTTCCCCAACACAAAAGCATCCACTGCTTTAGCCGGGTTCTTTTGTTGTTGCTGAGCAAGGCCATTGAAGAAGTAAAACTCAGGCACTAATGGATAGAGCTCAAGTGCCTTGGGAGCGTCTTTGGAAAGGGCATCGAAGTCTGCGAGCTCCGCTTCAAGCTCGAGCACTTGTTTCCAGATTAAACTCATGGAAGCTCCCAGCTCTACTGCCTTCTTGTACTTCTGTAATGCCTCTCTCAGTTTGCCATCACGGGCTAAAAAGTCGCCATACATAGCAAATCCCTTGGCTTCGTTTGGGTGCACTTGTTCGATCAAAACCAACAAAGCGTAAGCATCAGGCAATCGCTCGGGGCGCTGCTGAGTAAGCGAATAGTAACGCATGAGCACCATCACTTTCTGGTCGATGGGCACATCCGTAGTAGCGAAGGCAAGTTTCAATTCGTCATATGAGCGCTTCTCATCGCCCTGTGTGGCATAATATTCTGATAACTGCCAATGCACCTGACCATTGGAGGGGTCAGCCTTCACCATATTTTCCAGTGATCTTGCCGCTTTTTCCTTTAAGCCGTAGCGCTGATAAAACTGGGCGGCCATGCCCCAGTAGCGCGGCTCGTCGGGGTATTGATTTGCCAGTCGCTCAAGCTCTAAGCCGGCCTTATCGTATTGCTTCAGTTGCTCGTAGAGTAAATGCTTTTGAACGCTCAGTTCCTCGTAGACGCCCGTTTTGCTTTCCAGTAAATCGTATGTAGCAATTGCATCCTGTTGTTTGTTGGCATACAACTGAACGCTTGCCAATTCATACATCATCTCGTAATTGTCGGGGCTTAACCGCACTACCTCTCTGAATGCCTTGATAGCCGCATCATACTTCGAAAGCGATGCATACGATTGAGCCAGCAACTGTTGATACCATGCGTTCTGCGGGTCTGATTCCACACAAATTTTCGCATGTGTCAATGCTTCTGCAGCATTATTCAATTCATTTAACTCATACTTACCTACCTCGAAGTGCACGGCTGAATTGCTCGGCTCCATTGCAATACATTGCTCAAAGAGCTCATGCGCCTTGGCTTTGTTGCCTTTAGCCTTTTCCAGTTGCGCTTGAAAAAAAACCTCCTGAAAGCGCGTATCAACCGTAGGCTTCAATTGCTCCGGCTCCACCTCGCCCGACTCTCCCTTGCGAGATGAGCCGGCCTCTTTGGAAGCTTTACAGCCGACCAACAGCAACAGCAAACAAAGAAGGTATGTGATGAATCTGGTCAATGCTTAGTCTTTGATAACAGAGTAATCGCCCAAGCTCAAATCGGTTGGTTTTCCGGTCAGACGCGCATGCGTACCTATCATAGAGTTGTTCAAATTCGCATGATGGATATGTGCGCCCGGAAGCACAATACTATTTTTGATTATTGCACTCTCCACCACCGCGCCATCACCGAGAGAAACGCCCGGTCCAACAACGCTGTTTTTAATCACAGCGCCGGCACCCACATAGCATGGACGCACAATAACACTGTTTTCCATTTTCACATCTGCACTCACCCAATCCTTATCGGCATTGTAGCCCAAATATTTTGTGTTGGTATCGACCATGGCGTCTTTGTTGCCGCAGTCCATCCAGTCTTGCACGGCGCCTGGTGTAAACTGTGCGCCCTTCTTCACCATGTTGCGTAAGGCATCGGGCAATTGATATTCGCCACCATTCATGATGTTGTTGTCGATTAGGTATTGAAGCTCATCGCGCAGCCATGCGCCATCGTTGAAGTAGTAAATGCCGATCATGGCCAAATCGGAAACAAATTCTTGCGGTTTCTCCTTGAATTCGGTAATGACCCCATTCTCATCGAGTACGACCACACCGAACTGGCGTGGATCTTCAATTTTCTGAACCCACAACACACCATCTTTGGATGTGTCGAGCTTGAAGTCAGCACGAAAAAGTGTATCGGCAAAGGCTACAGTCACCGGGCCTTTCAGCGCGCTTTGTGCGCACAAAATAGCGTGGGCAGTTCCGAGTGCCTTCTCTTGATAATGGATGGTTCCTTTGGCACCAAGTGTCTCGGCCACGTCTATGAGATGGCGCTCCACTTCCTCTCCAAAACGACCCACAACGTAGGCAATCTCAGTTACCTTCTGGTCACTGATAGCCACAATATCTTCCACCAATCGCTGCACAATGGGCTTGCCTGCAATAGGCAAAAGTGGCTTGGCAGTGGTGAGGGTATGCGGACGCAAGCGTTTGCCCATGCCCGCCATCGGCACAATAATCTTCATGTAGCGAAAATAATGGACAAAGTATGCGCACAGCGGTCACTTGAATCAGTTGTCCACAACAAGTTATCAGTATAACTAAAACGAAAAAGGGTCGCACTTAGCGACCCTTTTTTCATTCCTATATCACCAAACGATTACGCCAATGCGCAACGCTTGAATTCTGTTACAGTCAAATCTTTGTCTGCTGTCTTCAGGTACTGAGAAACTGAAAGCTTGCTGTCTTTGATGAACTCCTGATTCAACAAGGTGCTTTCCTTGAAGAATTTGTTCAAACGACCCATTGCAATCTTCTCAGCCATTTCAGCAGGCTTGCCTTCGTTGATGGCTTGCTCTTTACCGATTTCGATTTCCTTCTGCTTTACATCTTCAGGAACTGAGCTCTCGTCAACGCTTACAGGAGCCATAGCAGCAACTTGCATCGCCACGTCCTTCGCCATATCGTCTGGAGTTACCTTGTTGAAACCTACAACAGCAGCGAGTTTGTTACCCGGGTGGTTGTAAGCATAAACCTGCTCTGCACTTACTACACTGTAGTGTGAAAGCTCGATTTTCTCACCGATTTTACCAATCTCTTCAACGATTTTATCGCCGATGGTCAAATCAGTACCGGTGTAATTCAACGCTTTCAAATCGTCGATTGAAGCTGGCTTGCTAGCAATTGCCGATTCCAAAATGTTGCTGGCTACTGCTACGAAATCTGCGTTTTTCGCTACGAAATCGGTTTCGCAGTTGAGGGCGATCATCACACCTGTCTTACCACCATCGGTAAGTTTAGCAAGAATTACACCTTCTGTTGCATCACGATCGCCACGGTTAGCGGCTACTTTCTGTCCCTTCTTGCGGAGCAAATCGATGGCAGCATCGAAATCTCCTTCAGCCTCCGTAAGGGCTTTTTTGCAGTCCATCATACCCGCACCTGTTATCTGGCGGAGTTTGTTTACGTCTGCAGCTGTAATATTCATGGTTTTATTTTTTTGAATGGTTTGACAAATGTGTTTCATGCGTTTGAAC
>CANIAA010000022.1 GCA_947465255.1 Flavobacteriales bacterium
CATGAAACACTTCGAAGACTTTTTGGACGACACTGAGTTCATTCGCATACACAACTCGCACATCATCAATGTTAACTATCTGAAGGGCTACATACGCGATGAAGGTGGTATGGCAGAGTTGATGGACGGTACCAAACTGCAAATTGCTAAGCGCAGATTGCCCTTGTTTTTAGACACCATTAAAAATCGTTTTCTGAAACCGTGATGAAACTGCTGCGTCTATTGCTCGCTTGTGTTGTTGGAATGCTGCCGTTGGTTCTAGGCGCGCAAATAAGACAGCATGTATCCTATCGTCATTTCGACACGCGCGACGGCCTTCCGTCGACCCGCATCAACGGCATACTGGAAGACAGTCGCGGCTACATCTGGGCCATTACCGATAAAGGAGCTGCCCGCTACAACGGCTACGGCTTCGAGGTTTTCACCACCAAACAGGGCCTTCCTAACGACAACGTACTGCTTATACATGAAGATCTGCGCGGACGCGTATGGTTTTTGTGCGGCACTCAGTATGCCTACCTCGATAACGACAGCATTCGCTTATACAACGGCAACGATGCCATCAAGAAAAAACTGAAGGGGAAAGAACGTCCGGCGTCGCTTTTCTTCGAACAAGATACCATGTGGGTAACCACGATGTATGGCACGCAACTCTTCAAGAGCGTAGGCGACAGCGTGCAGGAGTTTATGCCACAGCTTCCGGGCGACAGCAAAGACGTCATGTACTATTTGCGCAAAGCCGGCGATAAATTACTTGCGCTGAAAACAGGTGAACCGCAGGGACCCGATCAGGTCATCACGCGCGATAAAATCAACTTCCTGATGCGCGTTTCTCAGAGCTGTAAACTTTCGTGCAGCGTGGAAATAGGTCCGGATCTGTGGGCGTTGGCCGGACCGGAAGCCTATGTAGTGTTCGACACGCAAGGCAACGTGGAAGCCTATTTCAGCACCTCGCTCAAAGAATTTTCTTCGCTCGACAAAGACCGCAACGGCAACTTGTGGATCTGCAAGGGCGATGGAGCTTACCTCATCCAAGACTACGCGAGCGGCATGACCAATGCGCGCAACTACTTTCCCGGACAATACATCTCGGGCCTGGTGCAGGACCGTGCGGGCAACTATTGGTTTGCCGACCGCAACAACGGCCTGTTCTTCGTGCCCAGTCTCGACATGGTAGCCATTCAAACCGATGAGCCCACCAAGCAGAGCAAGTATGTTTCGGTAAAGAAATTTGGTGAAACCGTGTATGCCGCCGACGCTGCCGGTAACATCTATTCCTTTGGTTCCAACGATAGCCTGCGCAGTATAACGCCCGTCGACTTAAACGGACTCTCCTATGACTTCACGCTTACGGCCGACGGAAAATTACTACGCGGCAAAAACCCCGCACTAAGCAACCTCAACGGCAGCGGCTCACGCATACTCGACAGCCTCGCTATTGTCCGCAAAAGCACGTTGCTCGCCGATGGTAGGGTGGCACTTGCCTTAGCCGATGGTCTTGCCTTTTACGACGCACAAACGGGATGGCAACGAGCCGATACTGCGGGCTACAAATTGCGCACACCCTCGTTGTATGAAGATGCACAGCGACGCTTATGGCTGGGCACGAACGAAGGGTTGTATGAATTCACGGGCAATACAGCAGTAGGCGTGAGTGAAGTCAACAACACGTTCAAAACGAGCATCAGCGACATCATTCAATGGGGAGAATATTTACTCTTAGCCACACGCGGCAAAGGACTCGTGTTCTATAAGCCCGGCGGTACGTTCGCCGTAAACGAAGACCAAGGATTATTGGCCAACACCATCGAGTGTTTGGCGCTCGACGGCAACAACCGCATTTGGCTGGGCACAGCGAAGGGAATGCAGTGCATCAATGCGCTTGGCGGTGATCCCACGCAATGGAGTTATTTCCAGGTGAACTATCAGAAAGGCTTGCCCGCCGCCGAAGTATTTGATTTGTTGTACGACAATGGAAAGTTTTACGCAGCCACCGGCAATGGCTTGTGCATATTCAATCCGGCAGCACCCTCGTTGCGTGCAGAGCCACAGCCCGTGTACATCGAACATTTATCGGTCGGAACGAAAATGCTCGACATCATCGGAGAGCTTTCCCTGGGTTGGGATGAAAACGATGTGCGCTTCACATTCTTAAGCTTCAACTTTCGCACAGGCACAGGAACGAAGTATCGGTATCGATTGTTGGGGCTCACTGATAACTGGGTCGAAACCGATTCGCGCACGGTCGACTTTTGGGCGTTGCCGGCCGGGCGCTATGTATTTGAAGTAAGCGCGTTGAATGAAGACGGAGTATGGGGGCCAACATCGAGTGCAACCTTCGTCATTGCCCGCCATTTTACTGCCACCTGGTGGTTCCGATTGCTCATGGTGTTGCTGTTAGCCGGCGCTGTTGTAGGAGGGTTCACGTGGTATTACCGCAGCAAGCGCGCGCGCCTATTGCAGCGCAACAAGATGACAGAATTGCGTCAGCAAGCGTTGAATGCCAACATGAATCCGCACTTCATTTTCAATGCACTCAATTCGATTCAGCACTTCATCAATAGCAATCAACCGGAGCTCGCCAACGAGTTTCTTTCGGATTTCTCGCGCCTGATACGCATGAATCTGGAGAACAATCTGGAAGCATTGGTGCCGCTCGAAGAAGAGATTGAACGATTGCAGCTCTATATGAAGCTCGAGAAGTTGCGTTTCGGCGACAAGCTCACGTGCAGTTTGCACGGCATGGAAGAGTTGCAGCAGTACGACATATCGATACCACCCATGTTATTGCAGCCCTATGTGGAGAACGCGGTGATACACGGCATTTTACCGAAGGAAGAAGGTGGTCACATCAGCATTTCCTTGCGCGCCATAGGGAAGCATTTCGAGGTAGAGATACGCGACAATGGCATCGGCTTAAAGGCCGCAGCTGCTCGCAGACGCGAAGGTCATGAGAGTTTGGCGCTGAAGATGAACGAAGAGCGACTCAACATTTTGAGTGCCTTGACCGGCACGGCATGCAGCATCGTCATCATCGACCGCAGCGAAGAAGCCGTTCCGGCAGAGGGCACGTTGGTGCGGTTGTTTTTGCCCATGGAAGCCGTAATCGATAATGACCAGTGACTAGTGGCGAATGACTAGTGCTTCGCCAAAAGCAGGGGTAGCGACGCACTGCGGTGCGTCCACCTATTCATTCCGTTCGAGAAACGAATTCGGCAAACATATGCGTAGCGAAGCGCCGCAGCCTCAGCGCCCTGCAGTGCCCTCACCGTTGCAAGCTTAGCGCGCGTTCAGTCATCACTAATATGCAGTAATGACATTTCCGGAATCGGATTCCATTTTCGCCGTTTCTGGACAAAAATGGAGTGAGGCATTTTCACAATACGGGTGTCCTGCGTGAGCGAGGATTTCCAAACCGGGCGAATCCAAAAACACAAACAAATGGGTTTTTTGCGGTATTTTTACACAAAAACCCATTTGTTTATGCAAAGAGCCATAGAATCCCAACTTATTGCTTGGAAAAATAACCGGGCGCGATTACCACTGATTATTCGTGGGGCCAGGCAGGTGGGTAAAACATACAGCATGAAATGGTTAGGTGAAAATCACTTCAAGCGTATCGCTTATTTTAACTTCGACGAGCAACCCGATTTAGTCGGTTTTTTCAAAACCACAAAGGATGTAGAGCGGTTGATAAGTCAACTTGTATTTGCTGGTGGGGTTGCAATCGACACCGACACACTAATCATCTTCGACGAAATTCAGGAGTGTCCCGAGGCGTTGAATGCATTGAAATATTTCGCAGAGAAAAAACCGGAGTTGGCTGTTGTCTGCGCGGGATCACTTCTTGGGTTGCTTCTTCGTTCGGGTCAATCGTTTCCTGTGGGTAAAGTAGAGTTTCTGACTATGTATCCCATGACCTTTCGGGAAGTGCTGCCGCAGTGGGATGAGTCGGCCGCCGAATATCTGAATCAGCATAGGATAATGGAGGAGATTCCTGATTTCTTCTTCAACAACTTGAGTGATTTATACAAGCGTTACCTGGTGACAGGCGGACTTCCCGCATCGGTAAAAAGCATTGCCGCGGGCGAGCCACCCGCCGCATGCGATCGCGTGTTAGATAATTTGATACTTGCCTACAAAGGCGATTTTGCGAAGCACCCGATGATGAAAGATGTAGCAAAAATCGGTTGGGTTTTCGATTCGCTGCCTGCTCAATTGGCCCGAGAGAATAAGAAGTTTGTTTACGGACGCGTGCGCACGGGTGCGCGAGCCAAAGACTATGAAGACGCCATTGAATGGTTAATAGCTGCAGGCCTTGTGCACCGTGTAAAACTCATTAGCAAGCCCGGGCTGCCGTTGTCGGCCTATGAAGACATGGAAGCCTTTAAGTTGTATGCGTTTGATGTCGGCATCATGCGCAGAATGGCCAAGCTTTCGGCAGGTATTTACGCTGATGGTAGTCGATTATTTACGGAGTTTAAAGGGGCAATGATTGAAAATGCTGTGTTGCAGAGTTTGGTGGCTAGTTTGAGTGAAGCGCCTCATTATTGGACATCGGGCAATACGGCCGAGGTGGATTTCATTATCACACACGACAATCAACCCATACCGGTAGAGGTTAAGAGCGATGAGAACATTCGCAGTAGAAGTTTGACGCTATACTATCAGAAGTACGAGCCTATTGTGCGTATTCGCTATTCGCAGAAAAACCTGCAGTTTCGGGATGGGCTATTGAACATCCCGCATTTCATGGTGGATTACACGCAGGATTTGGTGCGTGAGGCAATGTCGACACATTGAGCAATCGTACATAAACCGATGACAGGATTGAAGTAAATCGCGGGCAAATCTTTTCAGGACTGGCCGCTTCCGGTTGACCACGTAGCCGCGCCTCAATTAACCATTACCCCCTGCCGCGCATTCGCCATTCGCCACTCGCCACTAGCCCCTATTTTTACGCTTACTAATCAAACACGCCCGTTTGCGCAAACGAATTACGCCCCGCTGCTTATGTATTGCAAGATTTGCGGAAACGATAAGATTAACCTAGACAAACGAATGATTACAAAAAGAACTTTCCTTGCGGCCTTAATAATTTTCGTGGCTTGCAAAAACACGGATGCTCAAATGCCAACCGATTCGCTTATTGCATGGTGGCCGTTCAATGGCAATCACCAAGACGGAAGCGGCAACAACCACAACGGTTCTGCAACCGGGACATCGTTCGATACAGACCGATTTGGTAATCCGAGCTCTGCTTGCTACTTCAATGGAACATTCGACATTGTACAAGTGGATCATCATCCCGACATGAATAGCCTTCCAATTACTTTCAGTTGGTGGATGAAACCAGAGGTCGAAGATGATGGGGGTACTATATTTTATAAGTATGCACCGGCGACATGGAATGGTTACAACATTAGCTACTGGCCAAGCAACCCTCCCACCGCACAATGGGAAGCTGCTTATCGTGCTGAACAATTTACGGGTGTCTATCAAACGTATGATAATCCTTTCACTTGGGCCCTTGACTTCAATGCATTCGACAATAACTGGAATCACTACGCATTCGTGGTGGATTCTCTTAGTGGAACCCTATACAAAAATGGAAACGTCCTTGCAACATACCCGTGGTGGTTTCAAGGAGGAACCGGCTCAGCATTCGCTGTCTCGGGACCTTGGGATTTAACCCTAGGCGGGGGAGTTCATGGCTTGCTGGACGACTTGGCTATTTGGAATCGTGCTTTTAGCGCAACGGAAATATACAACCTCTACACAGGCTCTTCGCCCTATCTAGCCTACTTTCCGGATAACGACCAGGACGGATACGGTAACCCATTAATACCCATTGAGAGTAATACCGGTGCACCAATTGGCTATGTAGTAGACAATAGAGATTGCAACGATAATGACCCTGCAGTTTACCCGGGAGCAACATGCACAGACAATAACGACCTAACCATAAATGATCAATATAGCATCGAATGTGTTTGCGAAGGCTTGTTCATTGACCCCACATGCGCGACTCTTCCCCCTACACTGCAGAATGGTATAATTGGCTACTGGCCTTTTTGCGGAAACACGCAAGACGAAAGCGGAAACGGTAATCATGGAATAACTCATTACAACGTAGAGCCAACCACCGATCGATTTGGAAATGCCAATGGAGCTTATTACTTCGATGGTGTGCGAAGCGCCATCGAAATTCCACACAACGACATATTCAGCACATTACCACTTACGGTGGCGATGTGGGTAAAACTTGATACATTTCAATTGCGCAATCCTTCGGGTACAATCGTTTCAAAAGGACTTTTGTCTAACAACAACAATACAGTGGAGGGCTGGGGTAGCTTTATTACGTATGGCGATTCAAGTATAAAAGCAATGGATTATTCGAGCTATTGGGATTGCGGAACGTCCGAGCAGAACTTCGGTTGTATCCCTTTCTCAGATGCTAACAATGCGAATTTATACGACAATCAATGGCACCAGATTACCATAGCGTTTACTTCTAGCAGTAGCACCATTTATCTCGATGGCAACTACTATTTCTCAGACTCTCCTTTCTACTATTCCAACTATGAGTCGATTGTTATTGGAGCGACAAAGGATAATTACGCATGGTTGTATGATGAGTTTAAAAATGCTTTCAAGGGAAAAATTGATGATGTAACCTTGTGGAATCGAGCGCTTTCAGAGCCTGAAATTTTCGCTCTTATGACCACCCAACATCAACCCATTGGACGCGCGTTTCTGGATTACAACAATTCTTGCATACCTAACATTTCGGGCATTAAGAATATTACCGGAGTGATTACACCTGGCAATTTGCAGGTAACCTCAGACAACTTGGGTGAATTCCACTTAAACAATGGCGCGCTACCCGACGGCAGTTATACCATATCCCTTCTAGACAATCCGGACTATAGTTATACCTGCACAAACGCGCAAACATTTACCATAACGAATGGGATTATAGATAGCGAATTCCATTTCGGAATGCTTCCGCTCAATCCGTCATGCCCTTCTATGGAGGGTGCATTAGCCGATAGCTTAAAGGCATTCTGGCCATTCTGCGCATCAGCCCTCGATGCAAGTGGAAACAACAACAACGGGGAAATATTCAATGCGATTTCCACCAAAGACCGTTTTGGAAACGAAAACCAGGCTTTCCTATTCGATGGAGAAACGAGTAAAATCATTTTTCAAGGAGTAGATCTTCCATTGGGAAACTCTCCACGCACCATATCTGTTTGGTACAAGAGTGTGTGGGACTCCGGAATTTGGTATGAACAAGGAACAGGTTACCTAATGGGCTCAACTCACGAAAGTGAAAACTACTACCCACATTACGGGGGCGAATACTTGATGGAAGACTACACAATAGAATATGATGGAATCGATTTTTACTTCAATGGGCTTGGGGGCGTTGGATCATATCCATGCACAGGTGGAATAGGGACCACAAATAATTGGCACCACATTGTTGGAGTTTACCACGGCTCCGATAGTTTAGAAGCTTATTTCGATGGAAAAAACATTTTTCCCGCCTTTACTGGGCCCTACTCTGATTGTGGTTGGACTGAAGATTCTTATTCGACGTATTGGGATAGTCTTGTTATCAATACACCTCTTCAAGACATAATTATTGGTGGATTAGCAAATAACCCAGAATGGGGATGGGATTATCAATTCTTCGAAGGCTACATCGACGACGTGGCGATATGGAACCGCGCGTTGACGGCTGAAGAGGTAAACACGTTGTATGGGAACTTTGCACCAGTTGTTGGGTGCACCGATTCAACGGCAACCAACTATAACCCCTTTGCTACTTCGAATGCGGGATGTACTTATCAAATAGATGCAATTGTGTATCACGACATCAATGGCAATGGCATAAGGGAAGACAACGAACCCGGCTTACCAAATGTTCAGATATCCACTCCAAATCAAATTTCTTGGTCAAATGAGTTGGGGCATGTCGGCTTTTCGGTAATTACAGCCAATACGACCTTGAATTTGGGCGAATTGCCTGAAAACTGGACCACGTCTACTTCAACACAATACTTAATAGACATTAGCATGGGCAACGACACTGCTTATTTCGGAGTTATAATCAATCCGGGGCCGGCCTTGATTGAAGTTGTTCCCACCGGACCACTTCAAGATGTTGTTCAGTGCATCGCAGGATACAACGGAGGTTTAAGCATTCACAATATTGGCTCACAGCCTGTTTCGGGGTTCATTACGCTTTATTGCGACTCTCTTTATACTCCTGAAATACTCAACAATTTCGTAGCGCAACCGATTCTTTCAGAACCAGGCCAAGCCATTTGGCAGTTGGAAAATTTCCAGCCGGGTGATTTCGAGTTAATCTCTTACCATGTGAATGGTCCCGGTGTTGAATATTTCGGAACGCCTCATTCGTTTGACATTAGTGCCCTTCTCTATGACCAAGAGGGGAACACGATTGTGAATCAATCATGGGTAACACACACTACCGTAAGTTGCGCTTACGACCCGAATGATTTAACACCAACTCCGATTGGTTACACCAACAATCATTTCATTCGTGCAGGCGATCGCATCAAGTTTCGTGTGCGCTTTCAGAATCTAGGTAATGCACCGGCTACAGATGTCCGCGTTGAACAATATCTAGACTCAACCGTTTGGGATTTAAGCTCGTTTGAATCGCCATATCCGATTTCAGCTGAAGTGGGGTGCTTGCATGATGATGGTGTGATGAATCTAGAAACAGGTATGCTCATCTATATGTTCGATAACATCATGCTTCCGGATAGCGCATCCGATCCTTTGGGATCAAGACGAGAGTTTCATTACTATGTAAGCGCACGACAAGACCTATTGGCGGGTACTCAGCTCTATAACCAGGCATCTATCTATTTCGACAACAACCCACCTATAATAACCAACCAAACCTTTCACACGATTTTCGATTGTAGCTCCTTTACAGGCCCTCTCGGCGACACTTCTATTTGTGTTGGCGAGACCGCGATGGTCTTTGCAACGCAGCCCTATGTAGACAGTTACACGTGGAGCTTTGATGCATTTCAATCATACGGTGACACACTCGTGTTGTCGAATTTGCCGGCCGGCAATCAATCATTATCACTATTTACCACGAACGAGCTTTGCGGAGTCGATGGTGAATCACATACTTATAACTTTTGGGTGCATCCGCTGCCGGAAACCGATATCATCAACAATGGCGGAGTACTTACGGTTTCAGATGGAACCGAGTGGCAGTGGTATTATCAAGATTCATCCATAGAAGGGGCAACGGAAAACACCTACACAGTCCAAGACACGGGTTCCTATTTCGTTTGGATAACGAACGAATACGGGTGTTCGATCGAAAGTGAAACCATTGTTTACGTTACCGGCGTCGAAGATGTCACATCGATAGAAAATGAATTCACCATTTCACCTAATCCTATGAAAAACGAAGCATGGTTAAAAGGACCTGCCGGTATTCACGATTTAATGCTTTATGATCAAATGGGTGCTTGCGTTCGCAAGTGGACATCCGATTCAACTAACACCGTCATTGAACGAAAATCACTGCCGGCGGGACTATATCATTTGCGAATAACCGACGCCAACCATAGTTGGACGATTCGCATCATCATGGAATAAAAGCCGCATTAAACATTCGTGCTGAAAAACTAGTTTCTAAACTAGATGTTTTACAGTGAAGGCCGCCTCGTGAAAACGGGGCGGTTTTTTTAGTGACGAGTGGCGAATGACAAGTGACTAGTGCACGAACCTAGTGACGAGATTTGTGGTGAAATAGTGAAGAAGTGAAATGGTGAAATAGAGGGGCGCTAAGGGCGCCCCTTTTTCCACTCGGCTTCGGGGACCGCACGCTTGACCTGGTCCAAGGAACGCGCCTTCGGTTTCGCTCGGGAACCGCATACTTGACTTCGTCGAGGATCGCGGCCTTAGCGTTGGCCGAGCGAAGCCGAGGCCGGTGCCCGAGCGTAGTCGAGGGCTGGTTCGACTTCGCTCACCAACCCTCGACTGCGCTCACCAACCACGGTTCGACAGACTCACCGACCACGGTTCGACAGGCTCACCGACCACGGTTCGACTTCGCTCACCGACCGCGCTCACCGACCGCGGTAAGACTAACCCACTTGGTAGAAGCGCCGCGCCTCGCTGCTATGCCGCTCGCGGATCTAACCCTTATCGACAGAGACCCACCTGTTCTACGTATGTTTGCTCTCAAAAAACACTCGTATGTCAAGCAAAGCACCAAAACCTGTTGGCCTTTATCCGCACACGCGCCGCGTGGGCAATTTGTTGTTCCTCTCGGGCGTGGGTCCGCGCATTGCGGGCAGCGACGCTACGGATAGTGGTGTACCGGGGTTGACCCTCGATAAATTTGGCAATTACCTCACCTTCGATTTCGAAGCGCAATGCCGTAATGTGTTTGATAACGTACGCGTCATCCTCGAAGAAAACGGAAGCAAGTGGGAAAACCTGGTGGACGTGACGGTGTTTCTCGTCAACATGAAGCGTGACTTTCACACGTACAACAAACTCTACGCGGAATATTTCAAAGATGCACAACCCTGCAGAACGACTGTCGAGATCAACGCGCTGCCTTCCCCCATCGCCATCGAATTGAAGTGCATCGCAACAATTGACTAGAGCGTCCGTTGGTTTGGCATAACCCTTGGAATTGCCCAATCATGAAAACGCCTATTCTTCTTTTCGTAGCGGTTATCGGTGCGTTAGCGCTACAAGCTCAGGTGAAGCCAACCAAAGCCAATGTTGATCATTTGCCCGATCATGGTTTTCGCCAGTCTCCTAATTATGCGTTCATGGCCGGTGAACAACTCACCTACCGCATTCACTATGGTATTGTAGATGCCGGCACAGCCACACTTCGCGTAGAAGAAAGCCCCTACAAATTCGCCGGACGCGATGCCTTTAAAATTGTCGGAACAGGACGCAGCGTGGGCTCGGTTGACTGGTTTTTCAAAGTCCGCGATCACTATGAAACCCACATCGACAAGCAAGGAATGTTTCCATATCGCTTTCTGCGCAATTGTGATGAGGGTGGTTATCGCATTCAACAAGACTACACGTTTTTTCCCGAGCGACGAGCATTCAAAAACATGAAAGGCGAAGGATACAAATCGCCTGAGTTTGTGCAAGACATGCTGAGCTCCTACTACTATGCACGCACGCTCGACTACAGCTATGCGCGCATTGGCGACGTGTACACTATTACTGCGCTGGTCGATGATGAGATTGTTCCGTTGAAGATGAAGTTCATTGGCCGCGAAACTATCACTATCGACGCCGGTACATTTCGCTGCTTGAAGTTTGTGCCCGTTGTTCAAAAGGGTCGTGTTTTCAAAAAAGAACAAGACTTAACGGTTTGGATCACCGACGACCTCAACCACATTCCCGTATTAGCACAAGCGGAAATTCTGGTGGGATCCATCAAAATGGAATTACAGGACTTCAAAGGGGTGCGCAACACCCTGGCGAAATTGTAAGAGAGCGAGGAATTACATTTGCGGAAAATTTCTCCGCATGGCTTACCAAATCGACTCCTATTCATTTCAAGGAAAACGCGTACTGATTCGCGTTGACTTCAATGTTCCGCTCAACGAACAGTTTCAGGTTACGGACGACACGCGTATTCGCGCTGCGCTGAAAACCATTCGCAAAGTAGCGGAAGGAGGTGGTAAGGTCATTCTGATGTCGCACCTCGGCCGCCCGAAAGGCGGACCCGAAGCCAAGTATTCGATGAAACACGTGCTGGCGCGTCTGTCAGAACTGCTCGGACAGTCAGTTGCCTTTGCGGAAGATTGCATTGGCGAGAAAGTTCAGACTGCTGTCGACACCATGAAAGAAGGCGATGTGTTGTTGCTCGAAAACCTGCGTTTTTACAAAGAAGAAGAAGGTGGCGATGAATTCTTCGCCGGACAAATCGCTGAGAATGGTGATGTATATATCAACGATGCTTTCGGAACCGCACACCGCGCACACGCAAGCACGGCGGTCATTGCGCGTTTCTTCCCAACTGACAAACTGTTTGGTTATTTGATGGAAGACGAGGTACAAAGCATCGACCGCGTATTGAACTCCACCGCCAAGCCTGTTACAGCCATCATCGGTGGCAGCAAGGTTTCCAGCAAGATTACTATTCTCGAAAATCTGTTGAACCGCGTCGACAACATCATCATTGGCGGCGGTATGGCATACACGTTTTTCAAAGCGTTGGGAGGCAATACAGGCAACTCACTAGTTGAAGACGATAAACTTGAGTTAGCGAAAGCATTATTGGAAAAGGCGAAAGAGAAAGGTGTCAACATCTACCTGCCTGAAGATTCCATCATCGCTGATGCGTTTTCAAACGACGCACAACGCACTACCTCTGAAAGCCGCGGCATACCTTCGGGCTGGATGGGTCTCGATATCGGCGAACAATCCGTTGCTCGCTTTACAGAAGTCATTTTGAACTCGAAAGTGATTCTGTGGAATGGCCCGATGGGGGTTTTCGAAATGTCCAACTTTTCACACGGCACGGTTGCCATTGCGCAAGCCCTGGTAAGCGCCACCAAGAATGGAGCATTCACGCTTGTGGGCGGCGGCGACAGTGTGGCGGCCATCAATCAGTTTGGTCTTGCCGATGAGGTGAGCTACGTGAGCACGGGCGGTGGCGCTATGCTAGAGGCTCTCGAAGGAATAGACTTACCGGGTATCGCGGCAATCAAGTCGTAATTTTATTGTGCTGAAAACTCGATGAAGAGCATCACGTCCTCGACGCCGATGTAGCCATCGTTGTTGAGGTCAAACGACGAGCAATCATTCAGACAGCCGTATTGATTGAGGAGCATCTGCATGTCGGCGTCATTCACCACGCAATCGCCATTGAAATTGGCAGGCGATGTATTGATGTCGGGTACTGAAACAGTCAGCGTTGAGTAGTTACTCACACCGCAATCATTCGCCGTTTGAACACTGATGAAGAAGTCTTGCGTTCCTGCAATTATCTCGATCGTGTTATTGCTGAGCAACGAAGTCGTTGCTGTTGTTTGCCAATTGTAGTCCGTCGCGTTTACATCAGCTGCCACACTGTACGTCGCGTTTGCGCCAGCACACAACACCGAAGGTCCGACAATCGCATACACACTGTCGACACGCTCGGTCACACTTACACTGATACTGGCAGAGTCGGTAAGACCGCATGCATTGGTGACGGTTACCGAAGCAAGGCCTCCGTTAGCGTTTGGCAAAGGTTGAATCAACCGATCATTTTCGGCGCCGGTCCAGCCCTCAGGTAGTTGCCATTCATAGCTGATGGCGCCGGCAACCTGCTCGCACACCAGTTGGCCATAAACACCTTCGCACCATTGCTGATCGCCGGTGATGTTGCCAAGTTCAAATGTGCCGCATCCAAGTTCCGTGCGATACATATCGCCACCCGAGCCTATGTAGCAATAGTTGTCGGTGAAATGTGCGGTCGATGCTCCTAGGTTACTGAGATTATTTTGCAGGAGGAGCGTCCAGGTATCGCCTCCATCTTCTGTTTTATACAAGTCAGCATATTCACTTACGCAAAAACCAAGATTCTCGTTGTAGAATTTAATGTCGTGTATAAGGCCGCCACCCACGAATGTGAAGTCCCATGTCTCACCACTGTTCAGCGTTCGGTAAACGCCGCTATTGCTCCCCACAAATCCGAGACTGTCGTTGTAGAAGTAAATGTTTGATCCAATAACACCATTGTGATATTCCCACGTATTACCGCCGTCAAATGTCTTGTAGTACGTATCACCTCCGGCCTGCACATAGCGCACGGCTATGCCACGCTGACTATCGATAAAATGAATGTCTGTTGCTCCTATGTTGGTTCCGCACGTGAAAGACGTTCCGCCATTGATTGTTTTACAAATGTTTGAGGCTCCACCAAAACCGCCTGCAAATCCCGTTTGTGCATCAATGAATTCGAGACAGGTAGCTGTGAGTGTCGGAGAAGTGCTATAGGTCCAGGTTGTACCGCCATTGGTTGTTTTTCCCAGGTTCATGGTGCCTAGCACATAGCCTACTTGCGGTGTGGGAAAATCGACGGCATACCAACCGCCGGTTGTGGAAGTTTGGCGGATGTTCCAAAGTTTTCCGCCGTCTGAGGTTTGTGCAATACCACCATAGAAAGTTCCTCCGGATGCAAATGAAACAACGGTTCCTTGTGTATCCGACAAAAACTGCAGGGCTGTAACGCCTCCACCGGGCGCTGCATTTTTAATGACTGACCATGACGAACCATCGTTCGTGCTCTTGTGAATTTGCATCTTACCCATCATATACGCTGAGGTCGACGACACGTGATCTCCACAGAAAATATCGCCATCACCCAACACCGTTTGGTTTTGCCATGACTGTCCGCTGTTGGTCGTTTTCACGAAAACACCCATGTTACCCGCAGCATAACCTTGTCCGTTGGCACTCACGTTCATGACATAGAAGTAATTGTTGGCGGCAGAGTAGACCGTGTTCCAGGTGAGTCCGCCATCCGTCGTCTTTGCGATAACACCACCACACGTGAAGCCGGTGTTGGCGTCAACAAAGTGAACATCTTGAAGGCTCGCCGTTATCGTGGTTGTGATGACCGACCACGAATCGCCACCATCGGTTGTGCGCAGAATAGTGCCATTCCATCCAACAATAATCCCGTTGTTTTCATCCGTAAAATGAACCCCGTACAAGCGGCTGGTGGTAATTGCAGGAATGACTGTCCAAGTGGCGCCGGCGTCGGTTGTTTTCAGAATGGTGCCGCTTTCTCCCGTCACAAAACCCGTTGTCTCGCTGATGAAATGCACGTTGTACAGCCAGGAAGCAGTAGGCGGATTCACATTTGCCCAGGTGTTACCTCCGTCGAGCGAGCGATACAAATCGCCATTACCGGCTGCGATGAAAAGAAGATTCTCGGTTACCCATTCCACATCATTGGGGTTACTTGTAACTGCCGGGGTCCACATATTCTCCCAGGTTTCACCACCATCCATGGTTCGAAATACTTTTTTCGAGGCGAGGATTACCGCGATACCTCGTTGTTCATCGAGAAACGAGCAACCACGAACTTCACTATTTGTTTTTATGGGAGTAAGAAATTCCCAAGCCTGCGCGTTCATTTGAACCACGCACAGCACGAGTAAAGAAATCGTACTAGCAATATTCTGCAATAGTGGTTGCATCGATGGAGTGATGTGATTCATGAAACACCGCTTGTCCGTTTTTGATAACAACAACTTGAGGACTTTCATGGTGCACCCCAAGTTGCATCGCTATAGCATTCGAAACGTCGCGGTGGCTCAACAGATCGAGAAAAAGTAGATTTGCCTGTTCAGGAATAGCGGCCAGGTTTTCCTCGAATTGTGAAAGCACCATTTTGCTGATGATGCAGCGCGTGCTATGCTTAAAGATGATTTGCGGCGTGGCGTGAGATTGGGCAATCGCGTCATCTAGTTGCGAGAGCGACTCCAGTTTTTTCCAACGCTCGTGCATGTTGCTTACTTAGCTTCTTCGAGCTCGAACGTGTAATACTCCATGATTTCGTTGCACAGGAGTTTTTTACAAGCGTCTTCAACCATGCCCTCTGCAGCCTTTTTGTCTTTAGCGTCGATGCTCAACGTAATGTGCTTGCCGATGCGAACGTTCTTGATTTCAGGCAAACCGATGTTGGTCATAGAACCGGTTACAGCCTTTCCTTGTGGGTCGAGCAATGCCTCGAGGGGCATGATGTTGATGTGTGCTTTGAAAGTAGACATGATAGCGAAATATGAGCGCGAAGATAAACGCGGCGGGCTAAAACTCGAACTGCAGTTTTGCACGTAGGCCGTATCTCACAATATTCGGATTATCGAGGTAAGTGAGGCGCCAAATGAAATCAATACGCAGCACTTTAAAGATGTTTTCTACCCCAACCGCTGCCTCTACGAAGGGTTTGCTGAGTGTATAGATGTCGGGTATACCGTCTCCGTTTACATCGCGCGATAGTATGGCGTCATTCCGCATATCGTAGCCGCCCACAACGGCCTTTGCACTGGCTACTTCCCTCCATTTCAGGCGGCGCATGATGGGGATCTTATTCAGAAACAAACCATCAGCATGATACGACGCCCATACGCTCACCCATTCATCGCTCACAAACTCGAAGAAGTTCATGGTGTTGTATGACCCCTCGTCGTAAAAGAATGTTTCATTTCCTTGATGAATCATGAGGAGCGGGTATGGAAGCGGGTTGTAGATTTTGCCGGCCTCGGTGGATAGTCTGAGATAGCCGAAAGGCCCGAACCGCAACTTGTCGGAGATTCGAACTCCTACGCGATGATATTCAAACTCACCACCCATTAAACCCGGTATTCCGTAGCTGTAAAGCAGTTCGAGCTCAGGGTAGTTCGTGCCAAGGCTAATGCGCTCGAATTCGCCGTAAACAAATTTCTCTTTGTATGCAAAGCGGGTATATAAACCAACCTCTGAAGTAATGAGGTAGTTTACCTGTTCTTCAGCATTGATCTCGGGTTCAAAGCGCACGTAGCGGAAATTGCTTCCGGCCGGTTTGAGCACGCGGTGCTTGAAAAGCACTTTATTCTGAAGACCGTACAGCCATTCCTTTTCAAAATAACCGGAGAGCTCCGTTACATCCGTCAGTTTGTTGGCGGGGTTTCTTCTAAATAGCGACGAAAGCACATTGTCTTGTCGGAACGCACCGTTGCCCTGCCCAAGCTGCTCCATGTCGCGCTTGGCAAATATGTTCGCTGCCATGCGCGGGTTCTTGTTGAGCACCCAGGTAGCGCCTCCACCATATTTGAAACGCTCGTCTTTGAAGCCGTAGGCCAGATATCCTTCCAGCATCACCTTCTTGCTGAAGTCGTTGCTGGTACGACCGCCGAAACGCAGGCGGTTACCTTCAATCGGATTGAAGCTGTAAAACGTGTAATACGGCCCTAGTTCGAAGTTACCGATGACCTTGTAGCCATTCACAAAAAGGTTCAAGATGTTCGAGACCGTCACGAACTGAGGAAGGTTCTTAAGCGTATCTACCATGTGGTATATGCGCTCTTCCTTGGCTGTTAGAGCAATGTGCCGGGCTTGCTGCCAATAGGCATCGTCGTGGTCACTTGCATCTTCCTTGACAATGATGTCGCTAAAGCCTTCGTAATATTCTTGCGGTCGCTCCTTGTTGATGACGAAGTTGCGGTAGGTTGAGGTTTTGCGGCCATACGCTCCCAGCTTCTTCTCAGACACGTTGAAGTCAACCACAAGCTCATCCTGCGTGAGCATCCAAACTTCCGACTCAATTTCGTTGAAGGTCTGCTTTACCTTAAAGTCTTTGATCCAGTTAATGTTTGCGCCCTCTGCAATAGTGGCTTCAATTTCCTTCACTGCAAACGAAGTGTCAGCAATCCACATTTCACCGAAGAACAGAAGCTCCGCCTTGCGACGCGGGAAGAACTGCAGCTTGTAGCACCACTTACCGTCGATCGTGGCGCTGTCGACAAGGCCATAATCGTAAAACCCCAGCGCATAGGTTGAAAGCGGGCTTGTGAAGCTCTTGCTGAAAGCCACCAGCTCGTTGTCGTAAACGTTGATGTTTTGATACATGTCGCCCAAAAACTGGTTGATCGACTCGTTTTCGACACCGCTCACTTTTGTGGCTTTAACAACCTCCTTTGACAGCTTCGGATTTCGCTTGAAGTAAAAATCAGAGAGGGACTCCGTCATAAACACAGGCAAATAGGGCTTCTCATGCGTTGTGTCGACTCCTTCAAACACGAATTCAAACGCATTGAAAATCTTTCTATCCTGAAACTTTTCGGTGATGTTGTTGAGGTCAAACTCCACTTTGTTGTAGGCCTCATATTCATAGGCGTCGAGTTTTTCGCGGTTGTTGATTTTCTTATTGCGAATCACCTTTTTCATGAGCGCAATAGCCGGATTTGGCCCATCATCAGGTCGGATGACCACCTCAGCGGTTTGGCTGGATGCGGCCACCAGTTCAAAATTCACCACGCTCGTAATTCCCTGCTTGACCTTTTTGGTAAGCGGCGCATAGCCGAGAACCATGACGCGCAGAGAATCGCTGCTGTAGTACGTTTCCAGTTTATAATTTCCATCGAGATCTGTTTGCGCACCCGACTTTGTACCCACAAACATGACGGGCGAAAAAGGCAATGGCTCTTTGGTTACCGCGTCGATTACTTTACCGCTTACAATCGTCTTTTGGCCAAAGCCGGTCTGCAGCCATAGTGCTGCCACTGCGATAAGTATGAAATGAAGACCGCTTCTGCGCATAGCGCTAAAAAAACACGAAAACAGAGTGAAGGCAAGGCAGAGTTATCAAACAATCAACATAACGCACAGGAAAAAACGGGGTAAGGACGCAATGCATTGCGTCCACGACCTCGCGTCTAGCACAGCGCGACCATGGCAAGGCGGAGGACAGCGCCCCATCTAGCACAGGGCGGCCATGGCAAGGCGGACGACGGCGCCCCATGTGGCACAGCGCGGCCATGGCGAGGCGGGGGCCAATCAATTAGCCTTCCAACCCTCAAAAGCCGACAAACCGCAGTTCAGCCAGTCGGTGTACTTCTTGACATCCGGGTTGTACTGCTCAATGGGGGAAAGCAAATCTCCCTTCGGGGAAAGCAGCGCATACATCGGCTGCGAGTTATTCTGAAACGTTTCTGTTTGCAGCGTTGCCCACTTATTGCCCACCGTCTTGATCATCTTCTTTCGGCCATCGCTTGTGGTATAAACAAACTGCTCTTCTGCCGGCAGCTCCACTTTCTCATCGACATACAGCGAGCACATGATGTATTTCTCGGAAAGAATAGCACGCACAGTTTCATCGGGCCACACGGTATCTTCCATTTTACGGCAGTTCACGCATGCCCAGCCGGTGAAGTCGATAAACACAGGCTTACCTTGTTCCTCGGCTGCCTTCATGGCTTCTGCCAAATCCTTATAGATGTGAAATTCCTCTTCATAGTGATACCATGAATACGACTTCGGTGGGGGGAATCCGCTCAAGAAATCAAAACGATTGAGTTCAGATGGCGGCAATACTCCGGGAATCAGTCGCAGTGTAAAAATCACAATGAGCGACGTGAATACAATCTTGAATTTCGACCAGCCCTTCGACCCTTGTCCGGGTTTAAATGTGAAGACCTTGAACATGTAGAGAGCCCACAGTACACCGACAATAATCCACAGGGCAAAGAACGACTCACGCTTGAAGATTCCCCATTGTTCTACCAGGTCGGCATTGGACAAGAACTTAATGGCAAGTGCCACTTCCATGAAACCAAGTGACACTTTGAAGTCGTCCATCCAGCCGCCAGCCTTTGGAAGTTTCTTGAGTAAGCTCGGAAACGCAGCGAACAGCGCAAATGGTCCGCCCAGCGCTATACCAAAGCCCATCATGGCGGCCGAAACCTTGGCGGCAGGCATCGACAATTCCAGACCCAGAAAGCCCACTACACCTTGAATGTCGGTGCTGTAAATGCTGCCTATCACCGTTCCAAGAATGGGGCCCGTGCATGAAAAAGACACAA